>NZ_CP101717.1:0-315418 GCF_030643825.1 Salinispirillum sp. LH 10-3-1 | reverse complement strand
TTCTTGCAACAGTGCTTTGGCATTTTTTCCGGCAATGGTTTTGCACATTCTGTTCAAACGAGCCGGCGGCATATTGAGCGTTCGGGCGTAGTCTTCGACCTTCCAGTGGTTAGTAAAATGCGCCTCAATCAAGGCGCGCAGTTGCTGCATATGCTGGGTTTCGGGTGCGCGCGTTTCAGTGACATGGCGCTGCGTTGCCACACAGCGGCTCAACTGCAACAGCACCGTTTGCAACAGCCATTCACAGAGCAATTGGCGGCCCGGATTAATGCTGCGGAATTCTTCCATCATCTGTTGCACGTTACTGTGCAATTGGCGTAACACTGCAGAGCTGGAAGAGAAGGATATGATTTCGGGTTGCGCGAACAAGGCATCCAAATAGGTTTTGGTGCGCTCATCTGCCAAGTCGGTCACCATGGCTTGTGCCACCGTTAATACGACGCCCTGAGTTTCTGGCGCAAAGCGAAACCCGTGCACGATGCCTGGCGGCAGGCTGATGCAGCAGGCACCGTCTAGATGGTGCTCTTGCTCATCGACCCACGCCGTGACCGCACCGGAAAACACCAAGATAAGCTGATGCAACCGCGCGTGCCGATGCGCCTTGATGACCCAACCGTTCGAGCGACTGCGCGTAGCAATCGGTTCTAGGTGCAAGAACTCCAACGTATCGTGGTGCTCGGCCTCGCCGTAGAGTACGAACTGTGGTACGTCTTGCGCTTTACTTGGGTTCGGTTTGGCCGACATGCGCTTTCTCGCTGCATCAACTGCAACTATCTTAGCGTTAATTTCGCTCGATCAACATCAATCCCGCGCCGGTGTTTGATATCGGCACATGGTAGTTGCGGTGCAGCACCTTGAGTGCTCCGCCTTCGAGCGCGCCGCGCATACCCAGCCACATATTAAGTTCTACGCCCTGTGCGCCTGCGATGTCGACGAGATCGTCGTTGCTGTAACGGGTGAGGGCTTCGGGGTTGGGCACGATTTGGTCCATGCAGTATTCGTCGAACCCTGCGTTAATAAACCCTGCCCGTTCACCGTCTAATTGATGCGACAAACCACCAGTGCCAAACACCACCACCCGTTCATCACTGTCCCACGAAGCCACCGCACGGGCTATGGCTTGCCCCAGTTTGAAACACCGTGCAGGCGTCGGCATGGGGTGCCGTTCACAGTTGATGCACACAGGAATGACCTTGACGTGCTGATAGGAATGACCCGGCCACATGACCGACAACGGCACCGTCAAACCGTGATCCACGCGCATCTCCTGACAAACGGTGATGTCGAATTCGTCCTCTATTAGCGTGTTAACAATGTGCCACGACAGCTCGGTTTCACCGGTCACTGACGGGATGGGTTTGATGCCCCAGCCTTCATCCGCATTGTGGTATTCCGGTGCTACACCCACGGCAAAAGTGGGTTTTTTATCCAAGAAAAACTCCAAGCCGTGGTCGTTATAAAACACGATGGCGATGTCGGGTTTTTGCTCTACCAGCCAGTTTCGTACCGGCGGATAGGCGTCGAAAAAGTCTTTCCAATAAGGTGTTTGCTCAAGCCCTTGATCCATGGCTACGCCGATGGCAGGAATGTGAGATGTAGAGATGCCGCCTAGGATCTTAGCCATGTTGTTTTGCCTCCTGTTGGGCGCGATGGTCAACGCCGATCTTCATCAGCCGTGCTTTAAACGCTTCTGTGCTCATGCCGGTTTGTAGGCCACCGACGTCCTGCACATTCAGGCCAAGCAAACCAGCAAATTTGGCCAAATAGTAAATAGAGCCACCAAGCTTGAGCAGGCTCAACACATCGCGCTCTAGCACCGCCTTGATTTGGGCGTCGGTTAAACCGAATTGCGCACAATAGCCGCGCTCGTCAGCTTTGAAGGCCTCTCGGGCGCTGGCTTCATTGAAGGAGTAACACATTTTGTTGAGGGCGTAGCCCTGCTTTGCCATGGTGCCATCGAACTTAATGGTGCCCGGCGCGAGTTGTCGTTTGGGAGTTATGCTTTTGGAAGACATTGGTTAGCCCTGCATTCTGTCGGTAGGGATTACTTTACTGGCAAGGAATATGGAACGACTGATGCAGATCAATCGGAAAAGCGGTGTAAATGGAACGATCTGTTCCGGTGATTTACGGCATGAATAGGCTGGCTACCCTGCGGCGGGTGTAAACACACCGCCCTACACGCGGTGTCTATAAGAAGGACGCATAAAAAAGCCGACCTGATGGTTTCATCGGGTCGGCTTTATCGGTCTAGTTGCGATGTCTCTCGCTTATGCTTACTGGTTTTCTAGAATAATATGCCCCACGGCGCAGTTGGACGCGGGCACGTGGTAGAAGCGATAGCGCTCTTCGATGTCATCGTTCAAAGCACCGCGCATGATCAACCACATGACCATTTCAATGCCTTCTGACCCGGCTTCGCGCACATAATCAATATGCGGCATTTTTGCTAAACCTTGCGGGTCTTGGGTGAGGCCGTCCAAGAATGCGGTGTCAAAGTCTTTGTTGATCAAGCCCGCGCGCGGGCCTTGCAACTGGTGCGACATACCGCCCGTACCCCAAATCTGCACATTCAGGTCAGCATCAAAGGATTCAACAGCTTTGCGGATTGCTTTGCCTAGGTTGTAGCACCGGTTACCCGTTGGTGGAGGGTATTGCACCACGTTCACGGCCAGCGGAATGACCTTGCACGGCCAGTCTTCCGGCTGGCCAAACATCAGCGACAGGGGAACGGTCAGGCCGTGATCGACATCCATGTTATTGACGATGGTCATGTCGAATTCATCCAAAATGGCGGACTGAGCGATGTGCCACGCGAGCTCTGAGTGACCCTTTACGGTCGGCACGGGACGCGGACCCCAGCCTTCATCGGCGGGCTGGAATTCGTCGGCACAACCAATGGCAAAGGTCGGTATCAAGTCCAACGAGAACGCGGAGGCGTGGTCGTTATAAACCAAAATGATCACATCCGGTTTTTCGTTCTTGATCCACTCTTTGGAAAACTCGTAACCGTCGAATATGGGTTTCCAGTAGTCTTCTTGGGTTTTGCCCAAATCGAGTGCGGCCCCAATGGCCGGTACGTGTGAGGTAGCTACCCCGGCGGTAATTTTAGCCATTATTGCTGCTCCGATTTACTGCGGTTGCCATCGGGTGAACGTCCACCGGCCACCATCATGGCGCGGTAATCTTCTTCGCTGACGCCCGTCATCATGGACGCCAGTTTCTGAAACGACAGGCCATCGGTGGCCCCGATTTTCGCCAAGAAATAGATGTTGCCGCCCAGGGCAATCATGCGGTTGTAGTCACGGTCAAGCACCGCTTGGCGTTGCTCGTCGGTCATGGGGAATTTCTGCAAATAGGCCGCTTCGTCGGCACGAAATTCCTGCCGCGCGGCGTCTTTCATCAGCGTCATGCAAAACTGATTCAGGTGAAAGCCGAGGCGCGACTGCGTCGCATCAAAGATCACGGTACCCGGTATGTCTTTAAAGGCGTCGTTGTAGTTGCTGTTGTTGGGGTTACTCATTATTTAACCTCTTCCGGCCAGTACAATCGCATGGGGTTGTCGATCAATAATTTGTGTTGCAATTCGGCCGTTGGCGCGATGTGCGGAATGAAATCCACCAGCAGGCCGTCGTCTGGCATGTGGTCTTTCAAGTTCGGGTGCGGCCAGTCGGTGCCCCACAACACACGGTCAGGGAAGCGTTCAACCAAAAAGCGCGCAAAGGGCACCACATCTTGATACGCCTGCTGTTCGCCGTTCAACGCTTTAGGCCCACTGACGCTCAAGCGCTCAGGGCAGCTCACCTTCGACCAGATATTCTCGTGCTCGTCCATCAAGCGCACAAAGCGCTGGAACTCTTCGCCGTCAACCGGCTTGGTGACATCCGGCCGCCCCATGTGGTCGACCACCACGGTGGTCGGTAAGGCGGTGAAGAAGTCCCACAGCTCAGGCAGGTCGACCGCTTCAAAATAGATGACAATGTGCCAGCCCAAGGGCGCGATGCGCTGGGCGATCTCCATCAGCTCTTCTTTCGGCGTAAAATCCACCAACCGCTTCACGAAGTTAAATCGTACGCCGCGCACGCCGGCGGCGTCCAACGCCTGCAGTTCCGCGTCTGAGATGCTGCGTTTCACGGTCGCAATACCGCGCGCCATGCCGTTGGAATGCTGCAAGGCGTCGACCATGGCGCTGTTGTCTGCACCGTGACAGGTGGCCTGCACCACTACATTGCGGGCAAAGCCCAGGTGGTCACGCAAGGCAAACAACTGGTCTTTCGACGCGTCGCACGGGGTGTATTTGCGCTCGGGCGCAAACGGGAACTGCTCGCCAGGGCCAAACACGTGGCAGTGCGCGTCTACGGCACCTGCTGGCACCTTAAACTTGGGTTTCGCCGGGCCGTCATACCAATTCAACCAGCCGGGCGTCACAGTAAAACTACTCTCAACACTCATGCATGACTCCTCTCTCAGCGACCTTGTTTTTTCAGGGTGGCGTCCAGACGCGGGAATACGCGCCGCGCGTTGCCTTCGTAGATCTGGTAACGCTGGTCGTCGGTCAGATCCGCTGCTTCGATGTAGCGTTTGGTGTCGTCAAAATAGTGGCCGGTTTGCGGGTCGATGCCTCGTACGGCACCGATCATCTCAGACGCGAACAACACGTTCTTGGTGTCGATCACGTCGGTCAGCAGATCAATGCCGGGCTGATGATACACGCAGGTGTCGAAGTAGATGTTGTTCATCAGGTGCTGATCCAACATCGGCTTTTTCATCATATCGGCCAAGCCACGGAAACGACCCCAATGGTACGGCACTGCGCCGCCGCCGTGCGGGATGATGAAGCGCAATTCAGGGAAGTCTTTGAACAGGTCGCCTTGCAGCAACTGCATGAACGCGGTGGTGTCGGCGTTCAAATAGTGCGCGCCCGTGGTGTGGAAGCAGGCGTTGCAACTGGTGCTGACGTGGATCATTGCAGGAATATCCAGCTCAACCATTTTCTCGTAAATCGGGTACCAGTGACGATCGGTCAGCGGCGGCTCTTTCCAATGTCCGCCGGACGGATCCGGATTCAAGTTGATACCGACAAAGCCGTACTCATTAATGCAGCGTTCCATTTCTGGAATGCAGCTTTTCGGGTCAACACCGGGAGACTGAGGCAGCATGGCTGCACCGATAAAACGGTCGGGAAACAACTGCGAAACGCGGAAGCACAGCTCGTTGCACATGGCGGCCCACGTTGAGCTGGTTTCAAAGTCACCAATGTGGTGCGCCATGAAACTGGCGCGCGGCGAGAAGATGGTCATATCCAGACCACGTTCGTTCATCAGCTTAAGCTGGTTAGTCTCAACGGACTCACGCAGCTCGTTATCGCTGATCTTCAGCTCCGAAGGCTTAGGTCCTGCACTCGGGTTGCCCAGCGCGGCGACCTGTGCGTTGCGCCAATCTTCCAACGCCTGCGGGGCGGTGGTGTAATGTCCATGACAATCGATGATCATTGTGTTTCTCCTGAAAGCTTCATGGATGCGCGCACGTTTCTCGCACGCAGCTCTTAAAGATCTGAAACTATTGTTCACCTATTGTCGCCCTCAGGCTATGAGCAGCCGCCTCTACCAGCTATACCAAACTGTTATACTTGACCTAAGATATAGAAAATGGCGAGACACTCGACAATGGACTTACGACAGATAGAATATTTTGTGCGCGTGGCGGAGCTGGGCAGCTTTACCCGAGCCTCTATAGCATTGAACATCGCTCAGCCCGCATTGAGCCGCCAGATTCGCCTGCTCGAAGTCGAGCTGCGCCAACCGCTGCTGATACGCAACGGTCGTGGTGTGACCTTGACCGATGCCGGACAGCGTCTGATGGAACACGGGCGCGGCATTTTGTATCAAGTGGAACGCACACGCGAAGAAATGTCCATGCTGCGCGGCGGACTGACAGGGCGCATCGCCATTGGCCTACCCCCCAGCTTATCGAAGTCGATGGCCGTGCCCTTGGTGCGTGCATTCAAGAAGATCATGCCGGAGGCAACCCTGGCTGTCAGTGAAGCGCTGTCCACCGCCATGGTCGATGCATTGGTCGCCGGGCGACTGGATATCGCACTGTTGTACAACCCGACGCCGTCACCCGATATTGACCTGTCACCTCTGGGTGAGCAGGAGCTGTTTTTGGTCACCTCGGCGGCGCTGACCACCGACCTGACCACAGGCGATCCCATCACGCTTGTCCGCTTGGCCGACACACCCTTGATCACGCCCAGCCCGCACAATGCCATTCGACGGTTTATTGAAAGTGAACTGGCCAATATCAAGCGACGGCCCAACATTGTATTGGAGATCGACAGCATCAGCGCCATTTTGGACTTGGTGGCCGATGGTGCCGGTTCGGCCGTGTTGTCACGCAACGCGGTACGCAGCTTAGGCGACCCGCATTGTTTTACCATTCACCCCATTATTGAGCCTGACTTGCGCATCAAACTCTTTCTTGCCACCAGTGCCCGCCGCCCTGCCACACAGATGCAGCGTACGATGATGAATTTGATCGAGACCGAAGTGACGCAGCATTTTGTGGGTACTCTTTGACCTGCGGCAGCAGAGCCTCACTCATCATGTCGCGCCGGCTATTACCTCCCACAATGCCTGCAGATTAGGCGATGGCGTGCGTGCTTTCGGGTACGCCAGCGCGGAGAAGAAGTGAAAAGGCGCGCCAGTCACATCTATTTCGCTTTTATTGTCGCTGTCACGGACATAATCTGAACAGGAACTAACAACCGCATCGAAACCCTTATGGAACTGGTCATCGCTTATAAAAACTACTCCTCTTGGTCATTGCGCCCATGGCTGCTGATGCGCGTCGCCGGCATCGATTTTAATGAACGCTTACTGCCCTTTGCGCACAACAACGACCTTAAAGACTTCGCTGCGCAACATGACTTACCTGCCCGAGTGCCGGTATTGCTAGACCAAAAGCGTGTAATCTGGGACAGCTTGGCCATCGCCGAGTATCTGGCCGAGCAGTTTCCCGAACGTGCGCTGTGGCCAACCGACGTGACACTGCGCGCCCTTGCCCGCAGTGCCAGCGCTGAAATGCACAGTGGCTTTATGGCCCTGCGGCAAACCTTTCCAATGAACTGTCGGGTACAAAAACAGGCGGCGGCTCTGGTAATAACCGATGCGGTGCAACGCGACCTAAACCGCTTGGCGGCCTTATGGGCACGTTTTGCTGCCGCGAAAGCAGACCATAAAGACGAAGGCGCATTTCTGTGTGGCGCATTCAGCATCGTCGATGCCATGTATGCGCCGGTTATGTGGCGGGTGAGAGGTTACGGCTTAACGGTATCGGATGAATATGCAGCGTGGAGTGAGGCGATGTATGCGCTACCCGCCATGCAGGAATGGCTGGCCGCAGCACAGGCCGAAACGTGGAGCATGCCGCAGTATGATCAAGCGGGTGAGCAATAAAGGCTAGGGAAGCCATCTGCCGCCTTGGGTATGACCGTATTCCGGCGGTGGGTGTAAACACGCCGCCCTACGATTGACCAGAGGGCTGCGCCCCCACACCACCATCAGGTTCTAAACTGATCGACCCACTGACGAATATCCGCCGACACTTGCGACACCCCTTTTCCGGCGTCGGATGTTAAACGGCTGTTATCGCTGCTGGTCTCCGTCAGTTCCGTCAACTGCATGATACTGCGATTGATCTCATCGGCCGCTTGGCTTTGCTGCCCCGCGGCGTCCGCAATCTGCACATTCATCGCACTGATCTCCGCCACGGCACTGCGAATCTCATCAAAGGCTTGCCCGGCCGACTCTAACTTTTCCATCGTCAACTGCGAACCCGTTTGGCTTTGATTCATCGCCCGCGCCGCATCCTTTGCGCCCGATTGCAATTGCTCCACTAGGTCATGAATATCATCCAACGACTTCTGCGTGCGACCCGCCAACATGCGCACCTCGTCCGCCACCACGGCAAACCCACGCCCCACTTCACCAGCACGCGCGGATTCAATGGCGGCGTTCAACGCCAACAAATTGGTCTGTTCGGCGATGGCGCGAATGACATCCAACACCTGTCCGATATTGCTCGCATCGGACTCGACACGCTGCACTAAACTGGCCGTATCCGTCAATTCACGTTCCAGATTACGCATCGCCTGACGCCCGTCATTCATCAGCGCCTGCCCGGCAGTCGACGACTCATCGGCATTGCGAGCTGCTTCCGAGGCCTTATTCGCATTGTTCGCCACATCATGCACCACGGCCTGCATTTCCACCGTGGCGCTGGCGATTTGGCCCGACTGTGCCTGCTGCGTTGCGACCACTTGCTGCGCTGCATTGGCAACAGTATCCAGATGACCAGACGCATCTGTTAAGCGATCCGCTGATTCACGCATTCCCGTCACCATTTGGTGAATACGATCCAGCGTTTGATTCAATGACAACGCCATAGCACCCACTTCGTCGGTGCTTCTTACTTTTGTGCGCAAGGTTAGATCGGCACTATCACCAATACTACGAATTGTCTTAGCAAGCGCCAAAATAGGCGCAACCAAACTGCGTGCAAACACCAGGCCTACAACTACAGCGACGACCATCATGATACTGACCAAGATGAAGGCGTTGTTTCGAATGGAAGCCAATAAGCCACGAATGTCCGCAAAGGCTTCTCGCTCGCTGATCTCGCTCAACACCACCCATTCTAAGCCCTGTACCGACACGGGCGCATAGGCCGACAGCAGCGCTTCGCCGTGCATATCTACCAATGATGCAACACCACTGTCACCATTGGCCGCATGAGCGATACCGCGACGCTGCAACGGCAGGAGGCCTACATTGGTCCCGCGCGCTTGCATATCCTCAAGCACGGCAGTATCTAGGCCTGTAGCATGCAGATCACGGAGAAATGCAGTCGGCTGCTCGGCAAAAGCGCGGCTTAAGCTACGCGTCACGCCATCACGCCCAACCAGTATCGTCTCACCCGTCTGCCCAAAACCCGTCTCGGCCCATGCCTGCCCGTTGGTCATGATCTGATTCAACGGCTGCTCCGACAACGCAAGCACCAACGAGCCAAGCCGCTCGCCGCTGTCACGCCGATAGACTTGTGTCCCAATGAACGCAGTAGGAAGGTCATAGAGCGGGGCATAAGCACTGAAGTCTTCACTGTAGGTTTCGCCACGGTCACCCGCCATCACCTGTTGATGAACCCTCGCTAAGCCACTGGTACTGAATTGTTCGTTCAGGTTTATGCCGAAATCAATGTTCTTTTGCACGGAATAAAAGACCAAGCCATCTTCTGCCACCAAATACAAATCGGCATAGCCAAAGCGCTGCACAAAGTCATTCAAATAACTGTGCAATCCACGGTGCATAAAGTCGTATGAGCTGATCGTGCGGGACCGCACCAGTTCGTTTTTCTGACCGATGGGATACTCGGAATCGACCATGTAGGCATACTGTAAAAAGGTCGCGGTGTTATCCAAACTTTGATGGTACAGGGCAGCGCTGAGCGTGCGACCATTATTCAGGGTTCGGTAATAAGCCGCGAATTCACCTTCGTAAAAACTGGCCACCGCTTCGCGGTAGGTGTCCATATTATTGCGATGCGAGTCGGCGACGTTACGTGCACTGCTCGCCATTTCCATCATTAGGTCAATCAGGTTGGTGTTTGCCGACTGACTCAACACTTGATCCCGTGTGTTTGCCATGTAGTCTTCTACTTGCGCTCGCTTGGTTTCCCTTAAGGCCACCAGTTGAGCCTCCACTTGAGCGCGCAGTGCGGAGCTGCCAGCTGACGAAGCCACTGCACCAATGAGTATCACACTGATCACGACCGGGACAGCGGTTAATAAGATGGCTCCGAGGGTAACCTTGGTTTTGATATTCATGGGCTTACGCTCCGAACAAACGAACGAGCGCGTCACTGTATGCTGACTTAGGCAACCGTAAACAGGCCGTCAAGCCACTAGCTGTTATACCAATTCAGCATAACCGGCTCGCCCTCTGCGCAAAGCGTTAACTCACCTGCTCACTCAACGACTTGATGATGGACACAAAAAGCCGCTGTGTCGGCGTCGGGTGCCAACCGGTACGCAGGGTAAGACCTATGGGGCGTCGCGTTGCTGGAATGTCGGTGTCGAGCACGGTCAGAATACCCTCCTCCTGCTCGTGCTGAATTTGGTGGCTGGAAATGAAGGTCAAACGGTCACTGCCGGTCAGAAGTTCACGGACTACGATCTGTGAGCTGCATTCTACCAAGCCATGCAATACATCTGGGTCGGCATCAACAAACACGCGGTCAAACTGTGAACGAGCCGGTGTTCCACTGCGTGGCACGACCCAGCGATAGCCCTTAAGGTCGGCCACCGTCAAGCCTGTGCGTGCGGCCAATGGGTGACCGTTTCGTCCCACCACAGAAATGGAGGTGTCGAACAAGGCTTCCTGCACCACATCATTGGTGGGCGCTGGATCACGCAAGGCACCAATCAACAAATCAACTTCACCGTACAACAAACGATGTAAAAGATCGTCGTAAGGGCCTTCAACCACACTGATGCGTAAATCAGGCTTAAGTTGCGTAATACGGTTAATGGCAGAGGGCAAAATATAGGTACGCGCCAGCGGCATGGAGCCCACGACAATGGTTGTAGAATCGGTTCCAGAGAGACTGCTTAACTCGTCATAGCCTTGGGTAATCTCTTTCAACGCCAGCCGGGTGTACCGCGTCAAGCGTTCGGCGGCGCGGGTCAGCGCTACACCAACGCTGGTTTTCTCAAACAACAACAAGTTCAGGCTGTCTTCCAGGTCACGAGCCGCTCGATACACCGCCGGTTGAGACAGACCAATGCTGCGCGCTGCCCCTGAATAACTGGGCGCGTGTTGCAATGCTAACAGCGCCCGTAAATGTACATTGGTGAGCAACAAGGCAGGTTCTCCACCTCCGCGCCGATCGGCCTGTTTTTTCTCGCCCACACGCATGGCATCACGCACGCCTTGCTGCAGCAAGCTCAAGCAGCGCTGAACTCGCTTGGCAAAAAGTTTTCCTTCTTCCGTGAGAAACAAACCATTGTGACGCCGGTGAAACAACAAACAACCGACAGCAGCCTCCAACTTAGCAATGGCCTGCGTCAGCGCCGACTGAGACAGAAAAACACGTTCCGCTGCAGCACTGATACTGTGCGCTAACGCGACCTCTTGAAAGGCACGCAAGTGCCGCAGATTCGGTGTTTGATCTGGCATGATGCTTGGCCTAAAAACCACCTCTATAACAAAATTTAATATCTTATAAAGTAAATCTAAATGGTACAGCTGTCACTCAATATGAATACTGCACCGTGTAAAAGTTAGAACGGTAGCCACAATGATAAAAGTACCCGTTTTGGTTTTTTTGCGTTTTATCCACATTTACGCACTAAAGTTGCAATTAACCGGCACTTTTTGACGACGTAAGCCGCTGTTCTGAATCTATCAACTCGACTTGGATAGCCAGCATCGAGAAGATTTCTATAAAAATAAAGAGGACAACATAATGTTGAGATTTTTGAAGAAAGTAAGTGCTATAACTCTTTTAGCGAGCCTAGTGAGTGTATCGGCACAAGCCCAGCAAGTCACCCTGCGCATGGGCCACCTGTGGCCCGCCGTGTCTGGTAACCACATTGACCTAATGCAAGCATGGGCTGATAAGGTCCAAGCCGATTCCAACGGTCGCATCCGTGTTGAAGTCTATCCAGGTGGCACCTTGGTACCGCCTACTGAGCAATATGAAGCAGTGCGTAACCGCATCATGGACATCACTGCTACGGTACAAGGCTATACCGCGAACCGCTTCCCGTTGACGCAAATTGTTGAGTTGCCCGGTGTGAGCGACAGTGGTACGCAAGGTGCTTGTATCTTACAAAATCTGTATGACGAAGGTCATTTGGACCGCGAATATGCAGACACCAAACCCTTGTTCATGTTCACCCATGGCCCCGGCATGTTCCACGTGCGTGGCACTGAAATCCGCACTCCAGAAGACCTGCGCGGCCTGCGCATCCGTCGCCCTACCACAGTAGTGGGTAACATCCTTGAGCAACTGGGTGCGCAGCCAGTCGGCATGCCAGCCCCAGAAAGCTACACCGCTATGCAGCGCGGCGTGATTGATGGCGTAGCGCTGCCATGGGAAGGCACCATCGCATTTCGCTTGGCGGAATTGGTGGACTCACACACCAGCATTGGTGGCATGTACACCCTTGCCTTTATCGTGACCATGAACAGCCAGGTGTACAACAGCCTGTCGGCGGAAAACCGTGCGGTCATTGATGCCAATACAGGTATGGAGTGGGCTATGACCGGTGGTCGCGTCTTCGACCGTTTGGATGAAGCTGGCATCGCTGATGCGCAAGCCAAGGGCCGTACCATTATCGACATCGAGGGTGGCGTGAACAACCCAGCATGGGCTCCGGCCATCAATGCTGCGCGTGAGCAGTACCTGAATGACTTGGAGAATCGCAACCTACCGGGTCGCGCAGTATTCGAGCGTGCGATGGAATTGCGCAACAGCTGCGCTGCCTAATAGGGGAGAACTGAACCGTGGGCATAGTGAATCGATTCGTAGATACGGTCAGAACGCTGGCATTTTTGCTCAGTCTGGCCGGAGGTGTGATCTTGGTATTTTCAATGCTGGCTGTATTAGCCGATGTTGCGACGCGAACCCTGTTTGGGATGACCGGCGGCGCCATAGATCTGACCTTCCGCGGCAGTTATGAGATCGTTCGCTATGGCCTACTGCTCAGCATGATCTACGCCCTGCCCTTCGCACTTAAAGATGGGCAGGTCATCGTCGATTTGTTTACGGACAAGCTCAGTGAGGCCAACAAGCAACGTCTGGCTGGCCTCTACGTATTCTTCTTCGGAGTTTTTGGTTTCGTGTTGTCGAAAGGTCTTTGGGAGTCTATTCAGCGCGTCCAAATGACCGGCGAAACCTCACAAGATTTTGGTATTCCCATGGCGTACTTCTACGGTGCGGCCTTAGTGGGTGCAGTCATGCTGGGCGTACGTGGCATGACCGTGACGTGGGAATACTTCACCGGGCGCGGTAATACGCCCCACGGGCCAGAGGAAAACCGTTTATGAGCTCACAAATTATAGGCTTTCTTTGTGTAGCGGGCATGCTGGGTATGATTGCTCTGCGCATGCCCATTGCCATGGCAATGGCCGTTACCGGTTTCATGGGCTTTGGTCTGATTGTCGCCTTTGATCCGGCAATCTCTATTTTACAAACCAGTGCACTTAATACGCTGACCAACTACAGCTACAGCCCCATCCCCATGTTTGTGTTGATGGGCGTTTTGGCGTCTAAAGCTCGAATGTCGTCGGAATTGTTCAACGGCGCGCGTACGCTCTTCGGTGCGTGGCGCGGCGGCATGGCCTTGGCGGCAGTGACGTCGTGCGGCGTCTTCTCAGCCATCTCTGGCTCATCTTTAGCAACGGCGGCCAGCATGTCTAAGGTAGCCCTGCCCGAGATGAAACGTCAGGGCTACGCTGACTCGCTGGCATCCGGCACCATTGCGGCAGGTGGCACGTTAGGCATCATGATACCGCCGTCTATTGCCTTGTTGCTCTACGCCCTGATCACGGAGCAATCGGTCGGCGATATGTTCATCGCAGGCATCATTCCGGGGATTATTGGCTTGGTGTTGTATTTGGTCGCCATTGCGGTGGTCGTTGCCTTGCGCCCTGACTTGGCCACCCCAGGTGAAGCCACCACAGTAATGCAAAAACTGGCTGGACTGAAAGGGTTAGTGCCGTTCGGCTTTATTTTTGCTTTGATCATCGGCGGTATCTACGGTGGCATTTTTACACCGACAGAAGCGGCCTCGGTGGGCGCCTTCGGTGCGCTGATCATTGCCCTGTTTCGTGGTATGACGTGGCGCGACTTCGTTGACGCCGTGCGGGAAACGCTGGTTGTTTCCGCGATGATCTTCTTTATGGTCATCGGCGCCGAAATATTTGGTTATTTTCTGTCGGTATCACGGGTGTCTTTCACGCTCGTAGAGATCGTCTCCGCCATGGACCTGACACCCTTTATGGTGTTGCTGGCTATTCTGCTTCTGTACGTTCTACTGGGTATGGTCATGGACAGCATTGCAATGCTGCTGCTGACCGTGCCCATCGTGTTTCCGCTGGCGATGCAAGCGGGCTTTGATCCCATTTGGTTCGGTATCGTGACCGTTATTACGGTGGAGCTGGGCCTGATTACACCGCCCATCGGCATGAACGTCTTTGTGATTAAGTCGGTGGCACCGCACATCAAGCTTACAGACATCTTTAAAGGGGTTATTCCCTTTGTGATTACCGACATCATTCGTCTGGTGCTGCTGATCGCTTTCCCGGTATTGGCACTCGGACTCATTGGATAGGAAGGACATAATCATGAACGCCGTGGTACAAAACGTAGTGGTACAGAATATCGAACGCGCTGACGCCGAGGTCATCGATCGGCTGGCTAAGTGTGGCGTCGCTACGGTGCATGAGGCCCAAGGCCGTAAAGGCTTATTGGCTGATTACATGCGCCCTATCTACAGTGGCGCTGCCGTAGCCGCCTCGGCGGTGACCATATCCGCAGCACCGTGCGATAACTGGATGGTGCATGTGGCTATCGAGCAACTGCAAGAAGGCGACATCCTCGTGCTGGCGCCGACCTCGCCGTCCAATGCCGGTTATTTTGGTGATTTGCTCGCGACGTCTGCGCAAGCGCGGGGATGTCGGGGCTTGATCATTGACGCCGGTGTACGGGATATTCGTGACCTCACCGCCATGCACTTTCCGGTGTGGTCAAAGGCTATTTTCGCCCAAGGTACGGTGAAAGAAACACTGGGCTCAGTAAACGTTCCTATCGTCTGTGCCGGTGAACTGGTGAATCCCGGCGACATCATCGTTGCTGACGACGACGGTGTGTGTGTCGTCCGCCGCGACGAAGCCGCTGACGTCGTGGTAAAAGCCGAGAAACGTATGGCGCTGGAAGAAGAGAAGCGCCTGCGTCTTGCCGCAGGGGAACTGGGTTTGGACATCTACGACATGCGCGGACGTCTAGCGGAACGAGGCTTGAAATATGTCTAGTACCGCGACTTGCATGTGGATGCGTGGTGGTACGTCAAAGGGGGCTTTTTTCCTAGCAGAAGACCTCCCGTCCGATATTGTCCAGCGTGACGCTTTTTTGTTACGGGTGATGGGCTCACCGGACGAGCGCCAGATTGACGGCATGGGCGGCGCAGACCCATTGACCTCCAAGGTCGCGGTGGTGAGCCGTTCATCGCAACCCGGCGCAGATGTGAATTACTTATTTTTGCAGGTGTACGTTGACCAAGCCTTGGTCAGCGATGCGCAAAATTGCGGCAATATGTTGGCGGGTGTTGGCCCATTCGCCATCGAGCGCGGCTTGATCAAACCGCAAGGCGACGAAACCGATGTGGCCATCTATATGGAAAACACCCAGCAAATCGCTGTCGCTACGGTACAAACACCGAACGGTATGGTGACGTACACGGGCAATGCCGATATAGATGGCGTACCCGGCACGGCCGCGCCCGTGCTGATTGAGTTTCAAGATGTGGCAGGCTCAAGCTGCGGGGCGTTATTGCCCACCGGCAATGTCCGCGACTTGATCGACGGTACCTGGGTTACCTGTATCGACAACGGCATGCCCACGGTGTTGCTGCGAGCGAATGATCTGGGCATCTCTGGACAGGAATCCCGTGAGGATCTTGACGCTAACCTAACGCTTAAAAAACGCTTGGAAGCCATTCGTCTGCAAGCGGGCTACATTATGAATCTGGCCGACGTTACCGATAAAACCGTTCCGAAAATGACCCTCGTAAGCGCAGCGCTTAACGGTGGAGCATTGTCGACGCGCACTTTTATTCCGCACCGCTGTCATGCCTCCATCGGAGTGCTGGGGGCCGTTTCTGTGGCGACTGCCTGTGCTATTCCGGGGAGCATCGCCGCAGAGTTTTCATCGGTCGGTAGCGAGCGTCGTTTAACCATTGACGTTGAACACCCCATCGGTAAAACCACAGTGGTGTTGACACGCGACGACGATGGGCAAATGAAGGGGGCCGGAATTTTGCGCACCGCGCGCAAGCTGTTTGACGGCACAGTTTTTGGCTAAGCATCAGGCAGAGGACCGGAATCATGCTCCACGATCAGGCGCATACACTGACATTTATTGGCTTTGGTGAAGCAGCACAGGCCTTTGTTAGCCGGATGGATCGTTCGGGATTAGACACTGTTAGAGCGTTTGATCTCAAAGTGATGGGCGAGCAACGCGCTGACGTGATGGCAACCTGTGCCGCATACGATGTTGAATGCTGTGACGACTTGCCAACCGCGCTCAAGGGGGCGGACATAGTATGGTCAGTAGTGACCGCAGACCAGGCTTATCCCGCCGCCCTCGAGGTTGCCGAATTGATACAGGCGGGCGCCTTCTTTCTTGACTGCAATTCCTGTGCGCCACACACCAAACAAGCTGCCGATCAAGTAATCACGGAGGCCGGAGCGCACTATGTGGATGTGGCAGTAATGTCACCTGTATTGCCAGCACGCAATAAGACGCCCATGCTGTTGAGTGGTGAGTACAGCACTGTCGCCCAGACCTTATTAACACAGTTGAATATGAACGCCACAGTGGAACCCGGCCCGGTGGGTACGGCGTCGGCCATCAAAATGGTCCGCAGCATCATGGTGAAAGGTATGGAGGCGTTGTTTGCCGAATGTACGTTGGCGGGTCGCTTAGCCGGTGTCGACCAGCAGGTATTTGCTTCGCTGGAAGCCTCTACCCCCGGCTATCATTGGGCCAAACGCGCGGGCTATAACCTTGAACGCATGACCCTGCATGGCGAACGCCGTGCGGCCGAGATGGAAGAAGTGTGTGCCTTTCTTGACCACTTGGGCATACCGGAGAAATTATCAGCAACCACTGTGCGTTGGCAGCGCCGCTTGGCGGAGTCAGGAGTCAAAGCACGCGAAGATGACTATGCGACAGCCGCCGACGAGCTGCTGGACGCCTTCGCTCTGAAGCCATACGAGCGGCCCGTAATTAAGCCCTGATGCTTATGAGCAACAGGCCAAATCGCTAACCCTTTAAGGAGAACGAACATGAAAGTATGTGTAGCCGGTGCCGCTGGCGCCTTTGGTATGAAGCATCTCGATGCCATTTCGAACATCGAAGGCATTGAGGTGCTATCGGTCGTGGGCGTTGAATCAGCCAAGATAACTACTTTCGCGCAAGAGCGCGGCATTCCCCATGCCTACACCTCGTTAGACGAGGCATTGGCCCAGCCCGAACTGGATGCCGTGATTTTGGCCACCCCAACTCAGTTGCACGCCAGCCAAGCCATTGCCTGTATGAAAGCGGGTAAGCATGTGATGGTGGAAATTCCGATGGCAGACAACATCGAAGATTCACGTGAAGTGGTGCGCGTGCAGCAGGAAACCGGCATGGTCGCGATGGCCGGGCACACGCGCCGTTTTAATCCCAGCCACCAATGGATACACGACAAAATCCAAGCGGGCGAGTTGAAGATTCAACAGATGGACGTGCAAACCTATTTCTTCCGCCGCACCAACACCAACGCCAAGGGCGAGCCACGGAGCTGGACTGACCACCTGCTGTGGCACCACGCCTGCCACACGGTTGACCTGTTTCAGTATCAAACCGGTGAGCGTGCCAACAAACTGCAAGCCCTGCAGGGCCCTATGCATCCTGAGCTGGGGATTGCCATGGACATGAGTATTGGCATGAAAGTGCCGTCGGGCGCCATCTGCACCTTGTCGCTTTCATTCAACAACGAGGGCCCGTTTGGCACTTTCTTCCGCTACATCTGTGACAAGGGTACGTATATTGCGCGTTACGATGACTTGGTCGACGGTCATGAAAACCCGATCGATTTGAGTGGCGTGGCGGTTTCCAACAACGGCATTGAACTGCAAGACCGCGAGTTTTTCAGTGCCATTCTAGAAGGCCGCGAGCCAAACGCCAGTGTGGCCCAAGCGCTCGGCGCCATGGAAAGCCTGCATAAGCTTGAACAATTGCTCGACGCCTAGGGGCACTCTCATCATAAGAGCGCCTGCCAAAATGTCGCGGGTGCTTTTGTGATAAGAGCATACCCGCGCTACGGTGCGTGCGACAGCAGACAGGCTACGAATGGGCCAGCAGAAAATCACGCAGTACCTGAGTGACTGCTTCCGGCTGTTCCATGGTGCTCATGTGGCCCGCGTCTTCAATGACCATCATCTGACTACCCGGCACCAAGTCGGCCATCTCTTGATGTTGTGCAACCGGGCTCCAAGCATCCTGCCGTCCCGTCACGAATAATGTAGGACATTGTATGCTGCGCAGCACGTCGGTGGCATCAGGGCGTAATATCAAGGCATTGATCTGGCGCTGAAATAAGGCCGGGGTTTTGCTGCTGATCATATCCAGAATATCGGTGCAGAGTTGCGTATCCCGCCGCCGCTCCGGGTGCACCATGCCCTGCAGCCAGTCTTGACCCATCACCCGCATACCCTGCTCTTGCGCCATTTTTACCAAGCGCATCCGACCCGCTATTTCCTGCTCGCCCACAGCGCCGTCGGCTACAGCTTTGTACCCCGTATCCATGAAAATGGCGCATTCGATACGCTCTGGCGCTAGGCGCAGCACTTCCATAGCCACACGCCCTCCCATGGAATGCCCCACGACAGAAAAGCGCTTAGGGGCGACCCTGAGGACTTCACGCGCCATATCAGGCAAGGAAACGGCAACATCATAGCACACCGCTCGGCAGTCCATATCTGCCTGCAGGGCGTCGATCTGCGGTTCCCATACCTTTTGATCGCACAGCAGGCCGGGCAACATCATCAAGGCTGATTTCATAAACCTATCCCCTTATTTCGCTAATCACCAACCTGTATTAACGATCATAACGCACGGGTCGTCACCCTTCTGCCGCCGGACAATGCGTTCCAACAACGGGTTACTTTTCAGCCAGGGCTTCGTCGGTCAACGTTTTCAGAAAATCAATGAACACCCGCGTGCGCGCACTCAACATACGACGACTGGTGTAAACCGCCGAGGCCTTAGCCAAAGGCTCTACCGCCCAGTCGTGCCCAACCTGACGCAACTTGCCTTGGGCGATCTGGTCACGCACGTAGATGTACGGCAGTAAAGCGATCCCCGCACCGGCGATGACGGTGTCACGCACCATGATGGGATCGGTTGTCTCTATCTCACCACCCACGTTTAAGGCATGACGTTGATCACCATGACGCACCGTCAGCGGCTTATTGTGGTAACGCTGCTCACAGATATAGACGTTCTCGGTCAGCTCTTCTAACGAACGCGGAAAGGCAATGGTTTTCAAAAAAGCCGGACTCGCCACCCACACCAGCGGCGTCTCAAACAGAGTTATGGCAATCAAATCAGAATCAGGTAATTCACCGACTTGCACCGCCACGTCGATGTGGTCACCCAGCAGATTCACCTGATTGGGGGTAATCTGAATATTCAATTCAACGTCAGGGTAGGCATTGCGGAAACGGTGCAGGTGGCCAGCGACGATTTCGCGACTGAACGCCATGGGCAAAGAAACAGTCAACAAACCATTGGGCTGATTGGTGATGCCATTCATATGCGCATCCGCCGCTTCCACCTGCTCTAATATCAGCTTGCAGTGCTTATAAAACACCTCGCCTTCAGCAGTGGTATGCACGTGCCGTGAGTTACGATCCAGCAAGCGCACCTGCAAGTCATCTTCGAGCCGCTGCACAAATCGACTCACGCTACTTTTTGGCATGCGCAGGGCCCGCGCCGCCGATGAAATACCTTGGTGTTCTACCACAGCAGCAAAAATCGGCAAATCAGCTATGTTCCACTTCATGAACGAATCATCCTGTTAGAATGTATTGTTCCAGATTCTGCCTTTATTTATGCTGTTTGTCATTGTTCATGTGACAGCGCACTGTCGATTGGATTGCGTTGTTCTTTCAGCCAGCTCACGCTGGCTTTTTTTATGCCCATGGAGGGGCGGACCGGGAATTGCTCCTGCATTCTCGGCATACTGGCCGTCCTGGCCATATATGCTGGCAACGCAGGGAGCAGTTGCCAGTAATGCCCATGGAGGGGCGGACTAAGCAGTTATTCAACAAACTCTTCAGTATCAATCTCTGCTTGCGTCACTGCGTTATAGCGCGGGCCACTGACGTTGTGCTGATTCATGGCGCTGTCGAGGCATTGCAACATGTCAGCCGACAAGACTATCTCCGCAGCCCGTACGTTATCTTCAAGATGGCGCAAAGAGGTCGTGCCAGGAATCACCACCAGTGTCGGGTCTTGGTGTAACAACCAGGCCAGCGCCAGTTGAGCGGTGCTACAGCCCTGCTCTCGCGCCAGTTGCTGCACGGCTTCGGCACACTGACGATTAACAGCGTAGTGCTCCGCTTGAAAGCGTGGCATATTTCGGCGCAAGTCATTGGCGGGCAGCGCGTCCACGTCGGGCAGGTGGTCCGTCAACACCCCCCGCGCGACCGGGCTGAACGCCACAAAGGTCGCGCCGAGCTCACGGCAGGCTTGTAGCACGGCGATTTCGGCGTTCCGCGTCCACAAGGAATATTCTGTTTGCACAGCGGCAATCGGGTGCTCTCGATGTGCCTTACGCAAGGTCGCGGCCGAGACTTCCGACAGCCCAATCGCACCAATTTTGCCCGCTTGCTTCAAGTCGGCCAGTGCTCCCACACTTTCTTCAATGGGTACGCGTTTGTCCCAGCGGTGCAAGTAGTAGAGATCAATGAAATCCGTACCCAAGCGCTGCAAGGCGTCATCACAAGTCTGGCGCAGCATCTCTGGGCGTCCATTGATCTCGCGCTTGCCGTCCGCACCCTTGAACATGCCGCACTTGCTGGCCAGATAGAATTCATTGCGGCGTTGCATCACCGCCTTACCCAGCAGGCTTTCGTTCGCGCCGAAACCATACAGCGCTGCGGTGTCCAAATGGTTATAGCCCAAATCCAATGCGCGGTTCAGTAAGGCAATGCCTTCGGCTTCAGACGGTGGCACACCGTAAGCGTGCGACAGATTCATGCAGCCGAGGCCAACCCGGTGAGTATGCGCTAACGATTGTGGTGACGATGCCATGGTGGTGCCCTTTTGAATGAACGTGGAGAATTTTGACGCCGCCATGTTAACGCAGCCTACTGTTCCATAGGTGGTACGGAGTGTTTAATCCAGCGCGTCGGGTAAGCCGAACAGCCCGCCATAACGCAAACCAATATAAGCATGTTCACGCATCAACATTTCCACACGCGCGCCTTCGCCCAGCACCAAAGCCTGAAACACCATTTGATGCTGCAAATGAGCCAGGTGCAGTTTTTTGAACTCTTGCGCCAGATGCTGCGTATCTAAAATGATGGAATCGGAAGAGGCAAACGGCAGATGATTGTTGCGCGCGATGGCATCGGCAATGGCCCGACTGCCGGCTCCTTGCACAATAACCTCATGAAAGCGCGCATTGATTTCACTCCAGCTCAAGAGATCATCTTCCGTAGGGTCTGGCTTAGCAAAGAGCGCATCACCATCATTGATACACTGCTGCAAGGTAGCACGGGCGGCAGCACTGAGCCCGGCCTCGGCCATGCGGCGCGCGGCCAAACCCTCTAAGACGCCACGAATCTCCAAACCGCAGATCACGTCTTCCTTCGAGAATTCGCGTACCACAAACCCCTGCTTACCGGCTTTTTCCAGTAGACCTTCTTGCTCCAGCGTCCGGAACGCCAAGCGAATCGGTGTGCGGGATACCCCCAGCATTTCAGCGACCTGTACTTCACCCAGCTTCTCACCAGGCTTTAAGTGGCCATCGCTGATGAGCTTGCGCAGGCTGGACACGGCGACTCGACTGACGGTGCTCATGATGTTTAGGACTTCCATGGCGAATAACAGTCGCAATTGTTGACTGCACAGCGTTGAGACGCAAGAGCTGGATGAAGTAGACCCTCTAATCCTTCTCCACTTTGGATCCATTAACGCAATTTAACTTGACCAAATACCAACTTAACCCTATTTTTGGATCCATAATAAACAAAGCGGACAAAAGCCGCCTTCGGAGGATCGTAATGACGACTGCCCATTCTTGGCCTAAAAACACCTGGTACGTTGCCTGCACACCCGATGAGATCGACGACAAACCCCTCGGTCGACAAATCTGTGGTGAACGTATTGTATTTTATCGCACGCAAGGCAATAAGGCCGTCGGCATTGCCGACTTCTGTCCACACCGCGGCGCGCCCCTATCGCTCGGCTTTGTGAACGATGAAGGCGACCTCGTGTGTGGTTACCACGGCATGGTGATGAACTGCGATGGTAACTGTAAGTCCATGCCTGGCCAGCGCGTGAACGCCTTTCCCGGCGTGCGCAGCTACCCGGTCGAAGAGCGTTACGGCTTTATATGGGTATGGACGGGCGAAGCCGAACAGGCCGATCCCAGCCTCATTCCCGACTTCAGTTGGTTTGACGACCCGGAGTGGGCTTACGGCGGCGGCCTTTACCACATCAACTGCAACTACAAGTTGATGATCGACAACCTGATGGATTTGACACACGAAACCTACGTGCACTCCACCAGCATCGGACAGCCAGAGATTGAAGACGAACCACCCGAGTCGTTCCGCGACGGCGACACCATAGTCACCAAGCGCACCATGGAAAAGATTCCCGCGCCGCCGTTTTGGCAGAACGCCTTGCGCTTTAACGACCTGGATCCAAACGTACCGGTAGACCGCTGGCAGATCAGTCGATTTACGCCGCCCAGCCACATCATGATCGAAGTGGGTGTGGCGCATGCTGGTCATGGTGGTTATGACGCACCGGCCGACAAGAAAGCGTCCAGCATCGTGGTCGACTTCATCACCCCCGAAACCGAAACCTCCATTTGGTATTTCTGGGGCATGGCGCGTAACTTTAAGCCCAACGACACCGAACTGACCGACAAAATCCGTGAAGGCCAAGGCCAGATTTTCTCAGAAGACTTGGAAATGCTGGAAGCGCAGCAGCGCAACTTACTGGAGAATGCCGACCGTCAGTTGCTTAAACTGAACATTGATGGTGGTGGCGTGTTGGCGCGCCGGATGCTCGATAAAATCATCGCCGCTGAAGGCTGACCGGAGTCCAAGCTTGCCGTGCTGGCGTACAAACCAGCAGGCAAGCCAGAGACACTGACTAACAACCTCAAAGGGTGTGGGAGTAGTACGATGAGTAAAACCAGCCTCAGCATGATTGTGCAGGTTAGACAGAAAACCCAAGCCGCAGCGGATATCGCTTGTTTTGAGCTGGTTGACCCGCACGGGCGTGAACTGCCAGCGTTTACCGCTGGCGCGCACATCGATGTGCAAGCCGACGACGAGCACTTACGGCAGTATTCGTTGAGTAACGCATCCAGCGAACGTCAACGCTATCAAATCGCCGTGCTACGTGAACCCCAGTCGCGCGGTGGTTCAGTGGCCATGCACGACAAGGTAAAAGAAGGGGATTATCTGCAGATCAGCGCGCCCCGTAACCATTTTGCCGTGGACCACGACGCCAAGCGCAGCGTGCTTTTTGCGGGCGGTATTGGCATTACCCCAATCCTCGCCATGGCCGAAGAGATACATGCACATGGCGGTGACTTTGAACTGCATTATTCGGCCAGCACACCCGAAAACGCCGCCTTTGTGGACTATCTCAAAGCCGCGCCCTTTGCTGACAAAGTGACCTTCCACTTCACCAAAACGGCAGACGGCAAACGCATCGACCTCGCCGCCATGGCCGCCAAACCGGAAGTCGCCGTGCATATTTATGTGTGTGGCCCGGAAGCCTTCAACGATGCGGTGATCAACACCTATGAAGCCGCAGGCTGGCCGAAACGCCAACTGCACACCGAATACTTTGTGGGTGTGGATGCCGACACCAGTGGCGACGGCAGCTTTGAAGTGGAATTAGCGCGCAGCGGCGTTAAGTTCACCATACCCGCCGACAAAACCGTCGCGGACGTGTTGATCGACAACGACATTGACCTGCTGACCTCTTGCGAACAAGGCATCTGCGGAACCTGCGTCACCAAAGTATTGGAGGGCACGCCGGAACACCGCGACCGCTACCTGACCGACGACGAACGCGCCGCGAACGACCAGTTTACACCGTGCTGTTCGCGTTCTAAGTCCAAGGTATTGGTGATCGATTTGTGATGAGCTGATGGTTTGAGGCCTAACCGGTGAAGCCAAGTCTTGTTCAGCCGACAAGTCTTGGCGAGCCTAATACGTAACCTCAGTGCTTCATATTCTTCCAAGCGAATACCGAAGCAACAATCACTATGCCAATGGCGGCGCCAAAGTACAAAGTTTCGATACTGGCGCCCGTCTCCACAGCTTGTTCAAGAAACAGAACAATCAGGATTACCACAGCGACTTGAGATAACGTGACCTTCAGGTCATGAAAGCTCTTGATATCAAGGGCTTCAAGAAACTTGCTTTCATCGACCGATATGGGACGGATAAACAAGCGATACAGACTCACCGTGATAATTTGAAACGTGATCGCGATCAGCAAAAGATCCAGTAGCTTTAAAAGGCTGACCGCAAGACTCTTGCCCTCGTCCCCTGACGCAGGCAGGTCACGCACAACATTTAGGGCAATGTTCCACAGAACGTTGATCGACACGCCATACAAAAGCACGCACGACACGGCGCTTGCGACCACTGCTACCAGCACAAGAAACCGACTGCTTCTGAAAATTTTCTCGATCATGATCACCCTGAGTAACTTAAAATGACAACAGTGATACGCTGGCGCTTATCTTCACCGAGCACATCGGACTACGTGCTCATTTATCTTTTGGCTCGCTTGCAACCTGCATTGACCGGCTTGACGTCCGCCGAAAGGGATCAAGTGCCCGAAGACTAGTGTCATTGCGGACAGTATCTTGAACAAACCCTTTTCACAAAGTTTATTCATTGACTGCACCTACCTAGAGAGCCGAAAAACGCACAATTCACCGTCATTGGATAACACGATTTCGATGTGAGTTACAGGTGCTGTTGCGCGTCCGTATGAAGGCATTGTTAGGATACAAAGCAGCACGACCGAACCAACGAGGAAAACCCAAGCAGATCTGACCGTCTTGATTTGAAGAAATATCAGGAATCGTGTCATTTGGTGTAAAGCAATCGAGCTTCCCTTGCACTTCAAATTTTGTATTGCCACACAGGCAAGAGCCAGAATAATCAGTCATCTAGTTTCCCTATATTGCCAGTAGGCCGCGCGCACATAACATTTATATCGTAGCCTTCGATGCCGTTTGCCTGAGGCTACTATCTCAATTTGAACACTCCTGCCAAAGTAGGCAGAAGGCCAGTGATGGTCAACGTTTGATTGAAGTCGGTTGCCATTGGGATTGCTGGCAAAACGATCACCGAGGCTACTATCACGTTTTAGCACCATCATATCTTGTTGTTTTTATTAGGCTTTGTGGAGAGATTGAGCAAGCGAAAAGGATATGAGGCGAGGGGGCCGTTTTGTAATGTTTAGATTGATGGTCATTAATAATAGTGCGAAGACGTGGGGTGATGTCCGGAATTTTGCGATTATGCAGGAATAGCGGCCACAAAAAAGCCCCGAAAGGGGCTTTTTTGTTATGACGAGCATGGCGTACCACCACGCTCATGTTCGGCCAGAGGGCTGGCCTCCTACAGTTACAGGGCGACGTCCATCAGTACTGACGATTCTGCCTGTAAGCGCTGCAACAGGGTATCCACTTGTGGCCACAACCACGCGAAGTAGAACTGTGCAGTCGGTGCTTTCAAGGCATCTGCGCCTTCTGCATTAACCATACGCAACCACAGGTAGCCGTAGGTGATTAAGCCGAGCAGTTCGAGTACGTTGTAGGCTTGCGTGCCTGCCAGATTCGGCTCGCCCGCGTTAACCCAGGTCCGTACCTGCGCTTCCAGCTTGGCCATCACATCAAACACTTGCGTACGTTGCCCTTGCCAAGCAGTGTCGACGTCTGCCAGTTCGGTACGAATGTCGGCAAAGAAGTCAGCCAGCCATTCGCCTTTGTTCATCAGCACTTTACGACCAATGAGGTCCATGGCCTGAATGCCGTTGGTGCCTTCATAGATCTGTGCGATACGCACGTCGCGTACCGCTTGCTCCATGCCCCATTCACGCACATAGCCGTGTCCACCGAACACTTGCTGGGCAAGTACTGTGCACTCTAAACCACGGTCGGTGAAAAAGGCTTTACCCAGTGGCGTTAACAAGGCGACCCGGCCATCGGCCTTGGCGCGCACGGTGTCGTCGGGGTGATAACGAGCGGTGTCGAGCTGTGCGCCCAGATAAACGCCCAATGCGCGACCCGCTTCGATGTAGGCTTTCTGGATCATCAGCATACGGCGCACATCGGGGTGTACGATGATCGGGTCGGCGCGGCCTTCGGTACGCAAGTTCGCATCCGCAGCTTTAGACTGCACGCGGTCTTTGGCGTAAGCAAGTGCTTGCTGATACGACCACTCGGCCTGCCCGGTGCCCTGCAAGCCAATCGACAAACGCTCGTAGTTCATCATGGTGAACATGTAGTTCAGGCCTTTGTTGGCTTCGCCGACCAAGTAGCCGGTCGCGCCGTCAAAGTTTATCACGCAGGTTGCGCTGCCTTTGATGCCCATTTTGTGCTCGATAGAACCGCAGGTAACGCCATTGCGCTCACCCAAAGAACCGTCGGCATTGACCAGCACTTTAGGTACGACAAACAGGCTGATGCCTTTGGGACCATCCGGGGCGTCGGGCAATTTAGCCAGTACGAGGTGGATGATGTTTTCGGTGAGGTCATGCTCACCACCGGTGATGAAAATCTTGGTGCCTGAAACCGCGTAACTGCCGTCTGCTTGCGGTTCGGCTTTAGTACGGATCATGCCCAAGTCGGTACCGGCGTGCGGTTCGGTGAGGCACATGGAGCCCGACCAGCGGCCTTCGTACATGGGTGGCAGATAGGTTTCTTTCAGTTCGTCTGAGCCGTGGCTTGCCAAGCTCAAGCACGCGCCAGCGGTCAGTACGTTGTAGAGGGTGAGCGAAGAGTTAGCAGAGTACTGCATTTCTTCAAACAAGACGGTGAGGCCTTTAGGCGCGCCTTGGCCGCCGTATTCGGTAACGCCGCCCAGCCCAACCCAGCCCGATTCCGCCAGCGTTTGATACGCTTCTTTGAAGCCGCTGGGCGTGGTAACACCTTCGGCGCTCCAGGTGCAGCCTTCTTCATCGCCACTGCGATTCAGGGGTGCAAGCACTTGCTCACACAGTTTGGCACCTTCTTCCAGAATGGCGTCGGCCAAGTCGCCGCTCATTTCGTTCAGCGCAGGCATGGCAGCCCACTGTTCAGGCAAGTTAAATACGCTATGCAACAAGAAGCGCATATCTTCTAGCGGGGCGCGGTAGTCGGTCATGACGTTTCCTCTCTCGAATTATTATATGCCTAGTTGTATGCCGGTGACAGGAAGCGGAGTCGGGTTATGGGGAACGCCGTAAAAGCTTATCAGACGCATCCATGCGCCTGACCCTTCGGGCTCCCTTCGGTCGTGCAAATTCGTTCCTGACGAATTTGTCCATGCTGGCTCGGATGCCGCCGTCCGGTCGTACACCGGCCCTGACCTTTTTCAATCCCGATATATCAATATCAGAGGTACTGGAACTCTTCTTCTGACATCGCCATCAGCGTATCCAAGCCGTTCAGCATGGCCAGTTTGTGGCCTTCGGCGCGAGGCAGAATGCGGTCGAAGTAGAAACGTGCGGTGTCCAGCTTGGCTTTGTAGAAGCCGTCTTTGTCGCCCGCTGCGATCTTGTTTTGCGCTTCCATCGCCATGCGTGCCCAGTAGTAACCCAGCGTGATGTAACCAGAGTACATCAAGTAATCGTAGGCAGCGCCGCCGACTTCTTCTTTGTTCATCATCGCCTTCATGCCCAACTTCATGGTCACGTCGCCCCAATCTTTGTTAAGAGTAGCCAACGTTTTCACCATCGGCTTAATGCCTTTGGCGCCATCGTGCTCTTTGCAGAACTTATGGATGATTTTCGTGAAGTTCTTCAGCATGCCGCCCTGGGTCATTAGCACCTTACGACCCAACAGGTCGAGGGACTGAATGCCCGTGGTGCCTTCATAGATGGTCGAGATGCGCGCATCCCGTACGATCTGCTCCATGCCCCACTCTTGAATGTAGCCGTGACCACCATATACCTGCACGCCCAAGTTAGCCGCTTCCAGACCGGCTTCGGTCAGGAAGGCTTTAGCGATGGGCGTCAGGAACGACAGCAAATCGTCGGCCATTTTCTTCTCTTCGGCGTCAACATCCGAATGCACGATATCCACCAACTGCGACAGGTGCATGATCATCGCACGTCCGCCTTCAGCGAATGATTTCTGCGTCAGCAGCATACGACGTACGTCGGGGTGCACGATGATCGGGTCCGCAGGGCCGTCAGGGTTTTTCACGCCGCTCAAAGAACGCATCGCCAGACGGTCTTTCGCGTACGTCAGAGCGCCTTGGAACGACAATTCAGCCGAGGCAACACCCTGAATCGCGGTGCCGATACGTGCGAAGTTCATAAAGGTGAACATGCAGTTCAGGCCTTTGTTTGGCGGCCCAATCAAGAAACCTTTCGCGCCGTCAAAGTTCATCACACAGGTCGCGTTGCCGTGAATACCCATTTTGTGTTCGATAGAACCGCATTTAACGTCATTGCGCGTACCATCAGGCAGGACCTTAGGCACGATGAACAAGGAAATACCCTTCGTACCTTCTGGAGCACCCGGCAAACGCGCCAATACGATATGGACGATGTTATCGGCCATGTCGTGCTCGCCAGCCGAGATAAAGATTTTGGTGCCGGTGATGGCATAGCTGCCGTCGGCGTTCTCTTCGGCCTTGGTTTTCAGAATACCCAAGTCAGAACCACAATGCGGCTCGGTCAAGCACATGGTACCGGTCCATTCACCGGACACCAGCTTGGTCAGATACACTTCTTTTTGCTCGTCGGTGCCGTGCAAATCGATGGTTGCACGCGCGCCGTGGCTCAGACCAGGGTACATAGACCATGACCAGTTAGCAGTACCGGCCATTTCTGAAATAATGTGCCCTACGGACTCAGGCAGACCTTGACCACCGTGCTCAACAGGGCTCGCCAACGCGCCCCAGCCATTATCGACGTACTGCTGGTAGGCTTCTTTAAAGCCCGTTGGCGTGGTAACACCGTCTTCACTCCAAGTACAACCTTCTTGGTCGCCACTCTGGTTCAGCGGGGCAATGACTTGCTCGCAGAATTTCGCACCTTCGGCAATGATGGCACTCAGCATGTCACGACTGGCGTCTTCAGCACCGATTTTTTGGTAATGACTTTCGGCGTCATATACGTCGTAAAGCAAAAATTCGATATCACGTACAGGGGCTTTATAAGTTGGCATGGTACAGACCTCTTGATCTTATCCAATGAGTGGGTCAGCAGCCCACAGAGGCATCTGACACCGTATTCAAACAGTTGTTTGAAACATACGTTCGGGGTCAACGGTCGTCAAGGTGGTTATTCACTTTGTGTGCACAACACAGGCAATGAGGAGCATTGCCAAAAGATTAATGCCGCAGGGGAAAGGGTGGTGTGGCAGGCGCTCCGAAATAGCGGGACAGGTAGCCCATAGGGCTACCGACCAACGCCTTATTCGGTGGTGTGAATGGCCGTAAAGCGATCAGCCTCCAAATAGAATTGCACGGCCAAACTGTTCACCAGCTCCGCCGTAACACCGCCGTAATATCGCTCAGGCTTATCAAAATAGGACAAAGGCTCATCAAAATTAAGTAACCAGTCCATTTCGTTCAATAAACCACGATTCCGACTACGTACATCCTGGTCACTGTTGACCAGGCGAGCGCGCGCTTCAGCCACTTCTTGAGTGGTAAAGGGTCGCGTGCGCAGCGTGCTTAATACCTCATCCACCAAACTTTCTGCTTCGTCGCGGCGCGCTGGATCGGTACTGAAATGGATAAAATTCAAGCGTTGCTCACGCTGGGGCAGCGACCACAGGGTTCGCGCCTCGATGTGGTAGGCCAGTCCACTGTCTTCCCGGACCACTTCCATCAGCCGTGTACTGAGCAATTCATTCAGTACACGGTTGGCCGAATAGTGCATTAAGCTAAAGGGCACAGCACGGGTAGAGTAATAGCGTGTAATTTCAGCCCGGTCATTCGGATTGTCGGTGTGCACCACCTTATCGTTTTGCCACTCCGCTGCACCGTTAGACCAACTCACGGCGTCGGGCGATGCCAAGGGTACACCTGCCAGATGGGCCGTCAGCGCCTGGTCTAACGCGTCGGTATCTACGTCACCCACGATAAAGAGTACGTAGCCGGTTTGGCTGCTGGTGAGCAGTTGCTGCGCAGCGAGTATCTGCTCTTCTGTTACGGCAGCGAAATCAGCCGCTGTGGTGCGGCGAAATGGCGTCTGGTTACCATAGAGCATAGCATCAACAGCACCACTGAAGCGTCCTGTGGGCGTCTGTTCGTGATTACGGTACGACTGGACGAAGCGCTGTTGCTGATTCGCCAGCACCACGGGGTCTGCGCCCTCACGGGTCAGCAACTCCGTTAACAGCAGTACGGCACTGTCGAGCTGGGCATTGGGAGCGCTGACTTCCAAGCTAAAACGCGATATACCCAAATTCATATTCAGCCCGATTTCATTGCTGCGCATAAAGGCATCCAAATCCACGCCATCCCGACCAAGTGCGCCCTGCTGCACACTGATGGTGCTGAGCATATTGACGGCTGGCACCAGTGTTTGGTCAATGGCCATCTGCCCACCTAAGCCGATGAAGCGCAGATAGACTTTGTCGCGTTCGAGGTCGGTAGGATAGATGACCGCCGTCAACCCATTGCTGAGTTGCCAATAGATTAGGCCGTTCTCAACATCCGCATTCTGCTCCGTGATCCAACCCGGTTGGCTGGCCGCTGGCAGTGCATCCGTAGCTCCGATGACCGCAGCCGGAGGCAGTAAATCAGTCTGCCTTGCGTGCTCAACTGTGGTGCGCAAATCACGCTTCTGCCACGCTAACCGGTCCGCCGCTGACGCCGTCAGAAAGGCCGCGACGACCTGATTCGGAGGGTCTAACACGGCGGCGATATAGGCGTTGATGTCGGCCAACGTTAACTCGGCAAACAGGGCTTGCTCAGCCCGACTTAGCGCCTCGAAGGTCGTGGGCGGCAGTTGCAGATTCAACAGACTGAGCAATACATTGGCATGCACGTCCGACGTCGCCCCTGCCAAGAAACGCGCCAGGTTGTTGTACTCACCCATCATGATGGCAAATGCCGTATCTAGCTCGTCCTGGGTCATGCCGTGGCGACGCAGGCGCTCGGTCTCCTCCGCCAGCAATTTCAGCGCCTCTTGCTCTGCGCCTTCGCGCGCCACAATGCGCACCCCCATCACCTGCTTACGGTCGACCAAACGGTCTTGCAATACCTGGCTACTCAGCAACGGGCTACCTAAGGTGTTTGATAAACGAGTGAGCCGAGTGTTCAATACCTGCATCATCAATCCGGATTGCAGGCCGGACAGAACGTCCGTACGTTGTTGATAATCAATGGGAGGCAATACTTCCTTGAGTACTATGGCCGTCTGCGCGCTGTTGTTGTCTTGCAGAACTTGGTAACGCGTGTCGCGATGCCAAGGCGTTTTAGAAACAACGGGTTGAGGTGCTGGGGTGCGTGCCTCAAACTGGCCAATTCCAGACTCCAAGCCCGCCAAAATCGCATCGCTGTCGACCACCCCACTGACCACCACCGTCATCAATTCTGGACGATACCAGCGATCGTAATAACCGCGCAGTTGCTCGGTGGTCGCAAACTCGAACACCTCGCGGACGCCAATGGGATAGCGCTGGGCATACAAGGAGCCCTCGTGCAGCAAACGGTGATGCTGCAGCCAGATAGGCTCCTCACCAGCATACCCGGCCGCCCGCCACTCTTCCAATATCACCCCTCTTTCCCGGACGACGGCTGCAGGGTCAAAGGTAATCGCCTCAGCCCACTCGGCCAGCAGTTGCATGGCGGTATCCAGCAGCGCTGGTTGATCGCGCGGAATAGACAACATATATACGGTTTCATTGAAGCCGGTATAGGCATTGATGTCTTGGCCAAAGGTCATGCCAGCGGCTTCAAAGAAGCGAATGATGTCATTACGCGGGAAGGATGCAGTGCCGTTGAACGCCATATGCTCCACAAAGTGTGCTAAGCCCCGCTCGGACTCAAGCTCCTGTGCAGAGCCGGCCGCCACACGCAGGCGAATCTCTATGCGTGGACGCGCGCCGTTGTCAGGTAGGCTTTTTACCACTGCCCGGACGCCGTTGCTCAGGGTGCGCTCGCTGACCAACGGATCGAGCTCATAATGAACCGGCCCATCAGTGAAGTTATTGGGGAGTGGTAGGCTGGGCACACCGCCTAAACCGGCACAACCACCGACCACAACAGTAGCGACTATAAGCAGCGCACGAACCCATTGCGCCCGGCCAGCGTAACCTTTGCGTAGCAGCCAAGTCTGGCGATATTCGGTGTGGTGTTGCGCCATGTACATTCCTCTATCAAGCACTGCAAAAAAAGAATCATTGTAGACCAGTGTCTGGATTGACATAACCTGCGCCTAGGTGTAAATCATGCGTCAAATAATCAGGCCGCTGGACTTTTTTGCTCGTAGCAGCCATAACTACTATCAGGCAGATCGGTTCTGCCCCCCTTGTTGTTCGGAGGTGCCTTATGGGTCAATTGGATACCACTCGCCGTTCACACGTATATGAGCTGTTGGAAGAGAACGCCATCGGCCCGGAAGAATTGGCGTATTGTTTGGGCAAGGAGCCGAAGGTCATGAGTGCAATGCTGCGCCAAGGCAGCCATTTGCACATTTCTGATGATCTGGCGCGACAAATTGAACAGGCGTTTTCTAAGCCGGCGTTCTGGCTCGACGGTGATGACCCGAGCGATAACACCTTAACGCACTGAGTTTTTGGCTATTGCTATATTCGGCCAATTGGACCGTAGGGCGGGTATTCATACCCGCCCTAAATTCGGCCAGAGGGCTGGCCTCCTACCGCGCGAAACAATTTATCAGGCCTCATCGAATGGCAAATAGTCGCCCAAATCAACAGCGCCAGATTCCATTTCCTGCAGCACATCTTCTGCACGCTGTAGGTCGTCTTCACCGACTTGAAGATTCACCTCCACCATAGCGTGGCTGATGTTCTGCAATGCACCATTGGTGACACTGGCCACTATGCCCTCTGCTTCGAGACGGCCGCGTGCCAGTTCGGCTTCTAAGGTATCGAAGTAGCGCCGTATTGTAATCATCGAGGCTCCATGCCCGCCCACCGACGGTATGCTTTTATTATCATTCTAGAACAGTTAGCGGCCATTGCATGCTGGGCTTGAAGATTCCGTTACTCCGGGCGGTTTAGCAGGTGCTCAATGCGCGCCGCATCTGCTGATCCAGGATGGGCGTATAGTTGACCACGTTGCAAGGCGGCACGTGCTTGGTCTGGATCACCCCGCAGGGTGTGCGCCCGTGCTAAGAGAATGTAATTTCCTATCTCATCAGGTTTAATCTGCACGGCACGCTCCAGCAAAGAAATGGCCGGTAGATACTCCCCTTGCTGCACCCGCACGACGGCTTGCCGCTGCAACTCCTGAACCACCGAGAGGCGCGGGTCTTCCGGCGCTGGTTCCACTGGCTCCGGTTCGGGCAATACTGTGGCGCAGGCCACCAACACCAAAAGCCCGAACAATAAAACGACATTTAGAATATTCGATCGAGCCATCCCCATCCTCTCCTTCGATTATCGTCCGGGGCATGTTCGCCCGTTAGCTGATCACTGCTACCTTGACAGGTGCGCTGCGCCTGCGCCACGGCAACCGCCTGTGGAACGGCAATGCGAAACGCATGGCAGTCACCCAACCAATAACGACCGGGTTGATCAGGGTGCCAACTTACCCATCGTAAGCTGGAATGCAACGGTTTGGCGTCGTAGCTGCTGTGCGCGAGCTGTGCCATGGTGTGTGTCCAAACTCTTAATGCCCCTGTGCTGCCGGTAATGGGCATTGGGGTATTGTTGTCTACCCCAACCCAAACCACCGCCATTAATTCGCCCGCCTCACCGGCAAACCAGCTGTCGCGCTGTTGATCACTGGTGCCGGTCTTACCGGCTGGGCGCAACCCGGGATTCAACACACTGGTGGCGTAGCGGCCCGTACCTTCACGCACGGCAAGCTGCAAGGCGGACTGCATCGCTTGGGCATCGGGCGGCGCAATAACCTGTTGTGTGCGGATATTAAACTGGTTCAGTACCTCTTGGTCGGCAGTGGTTACCGCCGTAATGGCTTTGAGCGGTGCGCGAAAGCCATCTGAGAACACAGGCTGATAAATTTGTGCGACCTCATAGGGGCTCATGTCGACCGCGCCGAGAATAACGGCGGGCACCACCGGCAAACGACCGCTATAACCCAACCGTTCAATACTCCGCAGCACTTCACCTAAGCCGGTTTCCATACCGACTCGCGCCGCCGCTTGGTTGTATGAGCGCGACATAGCCTCCCACATGGGTACCATGCCGTTCGATGTGCGATCAAAGTTCTGTGGTCGCCATTCAGTACCGTCGCGTGCCGCCACCACTACTGGTCCATCGTCGACGTCCATCAGCCAGTGTCGCCCTGTTTCCAGTGCTGCCAAGTAGACGGCGGGTTTTAGCAATGACCCGACGGGCCGGCGGGCATCCATGGCGCGATTAAACCCGCCTTGCACACTGGTGCGCGCGCCAATCACCGCCCTGACATCGCCAGAATCGCGGTGAATAAGCACCATGGCACCTTGCAACTGATTATTGGGGAGTCGGTGCAAGCGCTCTATGGCCTGCAATGACTCCTGCATCTGCCGTTGCGCCACATCCTGGGCGTAAATATCAATCGATGTATGGATGTGCAGACCTTCACGATTCAACACATCGTCGGGATACCAGAGGCGCAACTGCCGCCGCACCAAGTCCATCGCGGCAGCATAAGGCCCCTCACCAGTACCCGGATTCAACCCAAGCGGCTCTGCGCGCGCTGCACGCCGTTGCGTATCGGTAATGATTCGCTGCTCCGCCATGACATCAAGAATCACATTGCGACGTGCCAGCGCGCGTTCCGGATTGCGGATCGGCGAGTAATAGCTGGGGCCACGCAGAATGCCAATTAACGTCGCTTGCTGGCTGATCGAAAGCTCTTCCAGCGGTCGGCCATAGAAATATTGCGCCGCCAACCCGAAGCCATGTATCGCACGCTGACCATCTTGCGCGATGAACACTTGGTTCATGTAGGTTTCGAGAATAGTTTCTTTATCGACATGCAATTCAAGCAGCACCGCCATCATTGCTTCTATGCCCTTACGCCACAACGTCTGGTCTGCGGTAAGAAACATGTTCTTGATAAGCTGCTGGGTAATGGTACTGCCACCCTGCTCAACCCGACCCGAGCGGAAGTTAGCCACCAGCGCGCGCCCGATGGCCACCGGCGAGATGCCATGGTGCTGAAAGAAACGCCGATCTTCTACCGCAACCAGTCCCGCCACCAGGGTTGGCGGCATCGTGGCCAGACGCTCCAACACCCGATCCTCGGCGTGTGCTGGCGAGATGGTACCTAGCTGGGGCGGCGCTAATCGTGCTGATAACACCGGCCTTCCCTGCGGATCCATCAGGGTGGCAAGCACATCGTTGTTGAAGTTCAGTGTGAGTTGCCGTGCTGTCTCTGGCTCATCCCAGAAATCATAGGCCCGCGTGAATAATTCAATACGCTGAGGCGCCACGCGGTATTCGCCAGGGCCATTGATGGTATTGACGGAGCGATACCCCATACGCTGCAACCACCACACCACTTCGTCCTGACTCTGGCCACTGCCTTGATACAGAGCCAGCGGTGCTCCATACACCTTGGCGGGCACAGACCAGACATGTTGCGCAAACCGATCACGTACGTAGAAGTCCAAATACACCAGCAAGGCAGCAAACAAAATGCTACCGACAATGGTTAATTTAAGGACAACAGCCCAAAAGGTACGCCATCGAGTCTTTTTTTTAGCCATAACGCCTCATGAAATTTGGTTCCTGACCTATCCTTGGGTAGAATGCGCAGCCCTTTTGGCTGCACCTGCCTCAGGCGCCTATTCGTCAGGAAACCCTAAATATGTCGGGCAATAGTACCCCTGAATTCGATGTCTTCGCTATTGGTCACGCCATTGTTGACGAAGAATACTGCGTCGAAGACCACTTCCTTACCCGCCTAGGCATACAGCGTGCCGAACGCACGCTGATCGATTTTGACCGTCGTCAGCAACTGCTGGTGGCACTCAATGCAGAAGGGGATCGAGTATATCAGGCTGGCGGCGGCAGTGCTGCGAACTCCATCGTCACGGCACAACAACTGGGCGCACGCTGCCATTTTGCTTGCAAGGTAGCTAATGACGAAGCTGGCCGTTTCTTTCACGCCGACCTAGCCCAGTCCGGCATTGATCTGCCCAACGCCGCGCTTGCTAAAGGGCATACCGGCCGCTGCCTGGTCATGATCACGCCTGATGCCGAACGCACCATGAACACCTACACCGGCATCACTGACGAACTCGATATGCCCTATGTCGAGCTGGATAAGTTGCGACGTTCACGCTGGCTTTATTTAGAAAGTTATTTGATCACCACCGATACCGCACATCAAACTACCCTCGCCGCTTTGCAGGCCGCCCACGACGCCAACATCCCCGTCGTAGTGAATTTCGCCGACCCCGGCATAGTGCGCTTTTTCAAACCGCAGCTCACCACCTTGTTCGCCAGCCGACCTGTAGAAGTCCTAATCTGCAACCACGAAGAAGCCCTGGCGTGGGCCGATACCACTGAACTCGAAACCGCCATTACTGTACTCGGTAAATTGGCGCGCCATTTGATCATTACCGAAGGGGCTGATGGGGCGCATGTGATCACCGCCGAAGGTCGCGTCACCGTGCCCGCCCCGAAGGTCACCCCGGTCAACACCACCGGCGCTGGCGATACCTTCGCGGGCGGCATCCTGTACGGACTGGCCAAAGGCTGGGATCTGCCGCGTGCTGCTGAACTGGCATGCCGTTGCGCGGCGCGCAAAGTGGAAATGAACGGTGCTCGTTTACCGGCCGAGGAAGTCGCTCTGCTGCACCCGCCGGGGCACGCCTAGACCCGGCTTGCGTTGATCTGCTATTCGGCCAATTTGCGCCGCGAGTGCTCGGTCGGATAGGGTGATGCCGACTTTACCTCTTCCATTACGATGTAGCTGCGTGACTCCTGAATACCAGGCAAAGTCGAGATAATCTCCCCTAGGGTATAGCGATATTCCGACATATCGGTCAAGCGCAGCTTCAGTAAGTAGTCGGACGAACCTGAGATCAGATGACATTCCAATAGATTGGGAATACCTTGCGCAGCCTTACGGAAGTCGTCAAAAGCTTGGTTAGATTGATAACGCAGACTGACTTCCAAAAAAACCAGCAGATTTAAGCCCAGCGCCGCCGGGTTAATGTCAGCGTGATAGCCGACAATCACCCCGGCATCTTCCAGCCGCCTCACACGCTCTAAACACGGAGTAGTCGACAGCCCCACTTCCGCCGCTAAGTCCGTGTAGGAAATACGACCATCACGTTGCAGCACATCGATGATGTTCAAATCTATGGTATCCAGCTCACGACTGGGCTTTTTTACAATACGCATGATCAGCGCTTATCCTTTTTGTAATGCATCTAAAGCCTCACGAAACGGCATACCTCGAGCTTCCGCAACTTCCGCATAGGTTACTTCACCACGGTACACATTCAGCCCATTGCGCAGGTGCGTATTGTCCAACAGCGCTTGCTGCGCGCCTTTATTGGCCAGTTGTAACACAAAGGGCAAGGTGGCGTTATTCAGCGCCTGTGTGGCCGTGCGCGCCACACCACCGGGCATATTGGCGACACAGTAGTGCACCACCCCGTCTACAACGTAAGTCGGCTCGCTGTGCGTGGTCGGCTTCGAAGTTTCCATGCAACCCCCTTGGTCGATGGCGACATCCACAACGACACTGCCTGCCGCCATGGTTTTGATCATTTCACGGGTGATCAATTTAGGGGCTGCGGCACCAGGAATGAGTACGGCACCGATCACCAGGTCGGAATGCACCACACTGCTTTCCAAGGCTTCACGGGTTGAGAACAGGGTGGTAATGCGGTTGCTGTAAACCTGATCTAAACGCCGCAATACATCCATACTGCGGTCCAACACAGTCACCTGTGCTCCCATGCCGACTGCGATGGCGAGCGCATTTTGCCCCACCACACCACCACCGACAATAGTCACCTTGGCGGGTGCCACGCCCGGTACACCGCCCAATAGCATTCCACTGCCACCCATGGATTTTTCCAAACAGTGTGCGCCCGCTTGCACGGCCATACGCCCCGCCACTTCCGACATGGGCGCCAACAAAGGCAAGCGCCCATGCACATCGGTGACAGTTTCATAAGCTATGCAGGTCGCCCCACTGTCCATCAGGCCTTTTAGCTGCGGCGCATCGGGTGCCAGATGCAAGTAGGTAAACAGCACATGATGCGGACGCAATAGGGCACGCTCTTCGGCTTGCGGCTCCTTTACTTTAACGATCATCTCGGCACGCTCGAACACATCCGACGCCTGCTGCACAATAGTCGCCCCAACCGCCTCATAGTCCTCATTGCTGTAGCCGATCGCCGCACCGGCGTCGTTCTCGACAAAGACCTGATGACCTGCCACCGTCAACTCGCGCACTGCCGCTGGGATCAGCCCAACACGGTATTCGTGATTCTTGATTTCTTTCGGGACACCGACATACATAAACGCTCCTCCACAAGTTTTTATTGTTATTCATAAGGTGCAGTATAGTCAGGTCTGCTAGGGCCGTGTGGCCTGCTGATGGAATTACCTGAACAGCGTTTGCACACTAAAACTGACAGTGCGTGCAATGGTGGAGAGTGTCGCAGCTAAGTTCTATACTGTTAGGTCTAACCCTGGTTAACACGATGGCAAGCCTTTGCTGACGCCTAAACACAATGATTCGCTGCAAGCCGTGCAGGCTGGCTTAATCGTCAGCCACCGACGTTCACTGATGCGCCTTATGCTGGTGCTGGCTACCCTGGCTCTGTCCGGTTTTGCCCTGCTCAATTTGGCCACCGGGCGTTTTCTGCTTGGATTCGTTGAATTGCTGGCCGCATCAGCCATCGCCTACAGTTTAGTTCGGTTCCGTCAGGCCAAAAAGCTCCAGCTGTGGACCTTTGGGCTCTTAATACCGCTGTTTTTAATAATCTCGCTGTCAATCGTCGTACCTGACGCCACCACGACCTCCTTCGTCTGGGTGATGATCATGCCCGTTTTGTCCTACTTGCTTCTGGGGCGACTGAAAGGCTTTCTGCTGGCCGCACCCTTTATGGTGCTCTGCGGTTTTTATTATGTATTCTTTCGCTTTGAAGCGACACATGGCCTAAACAGCATCATCGCGTTGGTTAACCCTGTCCTCTGTGGCTTGCTCATTTTGGTATTTATGCACGTCTATGAACACAGCCGCGCACGCGCTTACGACATGTTGATTCGCCTCGCGGCCACCGACCCGCTGACCGGGTTGGACAACCGCGGCCGCTTTCAACAACGACTGAATCAGTGCATTGCCGAAGCCACGCGGCGCAAAGACAGTTTTGCGCTGGTGCTTCTCGACATCGATCATTTCAAGCGCGTCAATGACACCTACGGGCATGACGCCGGAGATGAAGCCTTGCGCTATTTGAGTGAACGTTTGCTCAAACGCCTGCGCTCAACCGACATCGTTGCCCGGCTGGGTGGCGAGGAATTTGCGGTTATTTTGAAGGATGTGGATGCCTCAACCGCTCGGCAGCTGACCGAAGAATTACGTTTAGCGCTGGACGAGAGCCACCTCAGCTACCAAAGCCATGATATACATCTGACGGCGACCTTCGGCGTCGCTTTATGGCCACAGGACGCACAGCTACCTAATCAGCTTTACCAAGTAGCTGATCGTCGACTGTATACCGGTAAACACCTAGGGCGCAATCGCACCATCGACAATGACGATGTCATTATCGCAGCAGACGAGCCCATGACAGGCTCATCTGCTCTGTAGCCACTGATCTCGGTTATTTTACCGTGACCCGCGCGATCTTCTTCTTGCCCGCCTGAATCAAATACTCACCGGCTGCCAGTTTGTGCTCAGCACTCACAACTTCCCAGTCCACCTTAACGCGCCCGTTTTTCAGCATATCACGCGTTTGAGCTGCATTGACTGCCAGCCCGGCACGATTTACCACCATAGAAATCGGCAACTCAGCAGAGCCTTCCAATTCGACAGTCACTTCTGGCGTGCCTTCCGGGATCTCGCCTTCGCGCACGATATTGCCAGCGCCTTTATGCGCATTTTCAGCGGCTTCTTCACCGTGGAAACGTGCCACCAGCTCACGCGCTAAGAGAATCTTAATATCGCGTGGGTTGGCACCGTTCGCGACATCCTTTTGTAACTGCTCGATCTCATCCATCGAACGGAAACTCAGCAGCTCAAAGTAACGCCACATCATGGAATCTGGCAACGAGACCAGCTTGGAGTACATCACCCCAGGCGCTTCTGTGATACCGACATAGTTACCGAGCGATTTCGACATCTTGTTGACGCCATCGAGGCCTTCCAACAAGGGGACCGTGATAACCACCTGTGGCTCTTGTTTCCAATGCCGTTGTAAGTCACGCGCCACCAGTAAGTTGAACTTCTGATCGGTGCCACCCAGCTCAATATCCGCTTGCAAGGCCACCGAGTCATAGCCCTGCACCAGTGGGTACAGAAATTCATGGATGGCGATGGGCTGCTCACTGCGGAAACGCTTATTGAAGTCATCGCGTTCCAACATACGTGCAACCGAATATTGCGCCGCCAGCTCAATCATCTGCACGGATGACATCTTATTCATCCATTCGCTGTTGAATGCCACGATGGTCTTTTCCGGATCAAGTATCTTGAATACTTGCTCCTGGTACGTGCGCGCATTTTCTGCCACCTGCTCAGGCGTCAGTGGTGGTCGTGTGGTGCTTTTACCTGTTGGATCACCGATCATGCCAGTGAAGTCCCCAATCAGGAAAATAACCTCGTGCCCCAAATCCTGAAACTGTCGCATCTTATTGATCAGCACGGTATGACCTAAGTGGAGGTCCGGCGCGGTCGGGTCAAAGCCCGCCTTTACCCGCAACTTCTTACCACTTCGTAATTTGTCCACCAATTCGTCTTCCACCAAAATCTCGGCGGTGCCGCGCTTTATCAGCGCTAATGACTCTTCTAAACTGGGCATGTAACCGGGTATCCCTATTTGTAATTAAGCATGCGTGCAGTATACCATCCTGTGCGCTGCTTCTTAAAATGAGTATTTGCTAAGTGCAAAGACAAGGACAGTGCTATAAGCAGCGGTTATACTGCCTCACATCGAATAACGGGTTAATTTTGTTTTGATCACAATAATTAAACGAACACCTATCTTTCACCGCATTGCAATCGGCGTCTGTTCGATTCTGGTATTGGTCATGGCGGTATGGCCTGCCGCTGAACCTCGTCGCGTACAAATTGAACTGGCATCAGTGGCGCTACCTGAACACTCAACGGACGACTTATTGTCTGAAGCGATCGCTGTCAGTGACTTTGAAGTTGGAGAAGACTGGCGAGCGGATGTTTTATCCTTTGAGGTAGAGCCTGGCGACACACTGTCGCATGTTTTTGACCGGGCAAAGATCTCTCCGACGTCTCTATTCCGCATGCTGGCGTCCGATCGCACACTGGAACGCCGCTTGGTGCGATTGCAGCCGGGCAACGTGTTTGAGTTCACAGTACTTGACGATACGGTAACTGCCTTTACGCTGCACACGAGCCGTCTTGGTGGTGTACGTGTTGAACTGAACGATGACTTTACTGTGGGCAATTGGGAAGAGTACGCGCTTGAGCCAACCCGCGTGGCACGCTGGGCAACCGGCACCATCAATGCGTCACTGTTCCTCGCCGGTCGCGATGCCGGCCTGAGTGACACTATGACCATGAACTTGGCGCAGTTGTTTGGCTGGGATGTGGATTTCGCGCTGGACATTCGCCAAGGCGACGAGTTTGCCGTGATCTACGAAGAACTGTATGCCGATGGCGAATTCATAGGGGAGGGCCGCATATTAGCCGCAAGCTTTGTCAATCAGGGTAATGAATTTCATGCCATTCGCTATACCGACCATCGCGGACACACCGAATATTACGACGCCGAAGGGCGCAGTGTGCGCAAAGCGTTCCTGCGCACACCACTGGAATTTGCTCGCATCTCCTCACATTTTAATCCGAACCGCCGCCACCCGATACTGAACACCATTCGCGCTCATCGAGGCACCGACTATGCAGCACCTACTGGCACGCCGATTTGGGCCGCAGGTGAAGGCCGCGTAGTAGAAGCACGCAATAATGGCGGGTACGGCAATGTAGTGGTGATCCAGCATGGCCAAGGCATTCGCACCCTGTATGCACACATGAGCCGTTTCGCCAATGGTATCCGCCCTGGCGTCAATGTGCGCCAAGGCCAGGTCATTGGTTATGTCGGTATGACTGGCGCTGCAACCGGCCCTCACTTGCACTATGAGTTCTTGGTGAATGGCGTCCACGTAAACCCAGTTACGGTGCGCTTACCCGATGCACAGCCAGTGCACAGCGAGTCGCGGGCAGACTATCAAGCCTATGCACAAACCATGATGGCGCACCTTCAATCTGCCCGTAACAGTATGGCCAGCGCAGAAGGCGCCATGCAGCTTGATTAATGCAAACCCGACGCATAAAAAAGCCGCTCTTTAGGAGCGGCTTTTTTGTATCTTTCGCCAACGACTTTAAACGCCGAAGGATGACCCACAACCACAGGTTGTCGACGCAACGGGATTTGTTACCACGAAGCGCGCACCTTGCAAGCCCTCGGTGTAATCGACCACAGACCCTTCGAGATACTGATAACTCAGCGCATCGACCAGAAAAGTTGCCCCCTCTGCTTCGATCACTGCATCATCTTCTGCGACCTCTTCGTCGAAGGTAAAGCCATACTGAAACCCAGCACAGCCCCCTCCGGTAACGAACACCCGAAGCTTCAGATAGTCATTATCTTCTTCCGCTACCAACTGCCGGACCTTGTCCACAGCGGCAGGCGTCACTGATATATCTATATTGGACACAGTACGACCTCACATGAACCTGTCGGATTATTGAATATCCGAGCGTTTTGGTCAAGTATTAGTCGTCGTAGAGGCACCGCTCTCTTTGCTGCCAAAAGGTGTTGCTGGTTTATTCGGCTGGCTATTCGCCGTCCCGGTAGCGGCAAATGCCGCTGGCTTATTGCCTTCGGTTTTCGCATCTACCTTGCTGTCTTTCTTAGCGTCTTCAACATTAACATCCAACGCCACGGCAGGCTTTTTCTTGCCTTTCGGCTCTTCACCGCTGTGCAGCAACTTACCGTTGACGCGCGCGCCCATTACCATTTCCATCATGGCGTAGTAAACGTCACCGAATACGGCGGCTTTCTTTGCCAATTCAACGTGCTCAAAAGAATGGACATCACCATGCACTTCACCATTGATGATCACGTGCGGCGCACGTATCTCACCATTCACAACACCCTTATCACTGATACGCACAACCGCGCCGCTGCCTGGCTCAGCAATGATATTTCCCGTGACGGTGCCATCAATGTGCAAGCCACCGGCTAACTTAATGTCACCAACCACTTCCGCTTTAGACGAAATCAGGGTGGTGTCGAAATTACCTACTTTTTTTTCATTGCCGAACATCATTCTTCTCCAATAACTTGCCAGTCGATCTCAAGATCGCGCGTGGCTGACCTGTTGCCTATGGCTTGCGCCACTATCCTCACCTGCGTCGGCCTAAACCCTGCAGGGAATTGAATTTCGCCGCGTACATCCTGGAAATAACGGTAGCGGAACCGTATGTCCACTCGGTCGATATCAGGTGACACGTCCTGTAGGGCGTAGACCACCTTGTCTCCGTTTTCCGTCTCACCAATGATGTTCACCCCAACGTACCCTTCCAGAAAGGTACCGTCACTGCCCGCATGGGTCAGCATCAACAGGAAGCGGTAACGATCAGGGCCAATACGCTGGGCAGAAAATTCTTCCACCAGCAATCCAGTTGAATTATCGCCGGGCGCCATGATACCACGATACAGACGGACTTCCTGCTCCACGGCTGCTATTTCATCGCGTAAACGCCGATTCGTCTGACGCACACTTTCCGCCGCTGCACGGTCTACTTCAGCACCTTTCTCAAGAATTACCGTACGCTGGCGCAAGTTTAAAATGGTGCGTTCCAACTCGAGCACTTCAGCGGTTAGGCTGTTCACACGCTCGGTAGTAAAGCGGCCTTTTTCAAAGCCTTCACTGCGACCAAATAAAAAAGCACCGACGACCAAGCTGACAATGACGACAACTGACGTTATTCGAGTCAGGAACAGACGCCACGGGCGATGAACTACAACGACCAGCTTTTCCTGTGGGCTACCGTGTACACGGGCCATACCACTTCTCCTCAGGACCTAGATGCCATCTGCCATCCCAGCTCCGGCTTTGCATAGGGCGTACAGCCAAGTGCTTGCGTGCACGCCAATTATCCCCCTATCATACTGTGCTTTTTCTTCGCCTGCCAACTTCCTGACCAAGGGGTAACCTTGGCAGCGCAGCCGCTACCACTCACAGTGTCATCCGGGAGCCGAAATGACCTATTTAATACTGAAATCCTTCCACATCATTGCGGTCATTGCGTGGTTTGCCGGCCTATTCTATCTACCGAGACTGTTTGTCTATCATGCCCAAAGCTCCGACCAGATCAGCCATGAACGTTTTGTGACTATGGAACGTAAGCTCTACCGTGGCATCATGACACCATCGATGCTGATTACCTTAGCATTGGGGATCTGGATGCTGTTTGAAATGCCGTTCTGGCTTTCTCAGGGCTGGATGCACGCCAAGCTGGCATTGGTGGCGATCTTGGTGATTTATCACCACGCTTGCCTGTACCATCTCAAGCGTTTTGCGCGCGGCGAAAATACCCGTGGGCATGTGTATTTCCGCTGGTTTAACGAGGTGCCACTGCTGCCGTTGATCGGCATTGTGCTCTTGGTGGTGATTAAGCCGTTTTAAATCCGCCAGGCAAAAAAAAAGCTAACCACCCTGCGGGTGATTAGCGAGAGACTACCTATCAACTAGACTGCCCTTGCCTGACAAGGACGATGTCATCATAGGGCGGGGACTGGCCAGCGTTAAGGTGGGAAAGGGGTCGATTTTCGCTCAATCGCACGCATCCACCCTCCCCTCCCAATGACTCAATTGACCAGACTTTCACCCTTGCTGATGGCCTCCCGGCGATTACGCACACCGAGCTTCTTGTACAGATTATTGATGTGTGTCTTCACTGTTGAAATGGCGATAAACATTACGCTGGCAATCTCTTCATTGCTGCGCCCGGCCAGTATGTGCTTGTACACCCGCCATTCTTTCTTAGACACACCCGCTGCTAGCAAGGCATCCGGGATGTGTTCGCCACCTGGCTTGTCGGTGGTGTTGCGCTGACGGTTCAAGGTTAAGAGCTGGTCGGCGTATTTCGCGACCTCGGGCGCAAAGACCTGAGTACGCATCAGGCGCTCAACGATGGGCATCAACCACTGGCGCAAGAACAGCCAACTCGCGACCAACTGCAACTCTGCTGCCTGCGGAAGCAACTTGCGTACCTGTGCTTCGGCGTGGTCATGGTCTCCGGCTATATCGGTCACGGCGGCCTTTAACAACCCCATGCGCACTGCTTCCACGGTAAACTTCATCGCCTCGGCATGCTGTATGGCGTTTTTCAATTTACGCCGGGCCAGCGCATAATCCTCGGTTGCAGCAAGCCCATAGGCCTCGGCGCGCAACAGCATGAAATCTTTTACGCTGCTGTATTCGGTTACTTCCGGCTTGGCTTTCAACCAGGTCTTAATTTTCTTCAAGTCGCCGTTCTGCCACCACCATTGCAACTGCACTTCGAGACTGTAGGGCATCAGGATGTCAGCGGTGTATTCGCGGCTCAAAATCTGTTCGTGCTCCACGGCCAATTCGCGCGCCACGGTGGGCTTGCCTTTGAGCATTTCGCACTTCAGAAGCCAGCCTTGCAGATGCAGTTGCCAGTAGTCGTCCCAAGTCTCACACAGGTTCTGGATACGATGGATCAGCTGCTTGGCCTCACGCAGGTGATACTCTTCCAGCGCCAACTCAGCCTGATTGATGTACGAAAACACCACATTAAAGCCGTAACGTACGCCCTTTTCACCGGCGTAATTCATGACTTCACGCGACAGTTCTGCCGAGCGCACAAAGTCACCCAGATTTTTCCAAATAATGGCCTGCTGGTTCAGCGCCCACAGCACAGCATCGTAGTTGCCTTCCTGACGGCTCAGCAACTCACTTTCTTCGTAAATCTCGAGCGCTGCGTTGATATCGCCCTGTTCAAACAACACATTGGCTAGAATTAATAAGGCACTCTGCCGGCGAATGCTGTCCTTGGCGTATTTCTCAAGGGCTTGACGTGCATAGTCGCTGGCCTTCTGATACTCCAAGCGCGAAAAGGCAGCTTGCGCATTGACGGTCAGCATTTCGCCACGCAAGTGGTCGCGCGTCGCTTCCGGTTCAGCGTCGATCAAATGCTCGGCACGCGCAATGAAGAGCTCAACAAAGGGCGCATCACCGAAGATCGCCTCTACCCAACAACGCACCAAGACCAAGTTCGCGTCTTGCAAAATCTCTTCTTCGGTCAGTTCGGCCAAACAACGGCGCACTAAATCATAGTGTGCTTTGTGGATCAGTTCGTTGCCGTGCTGACGCACAATGTAGGTAATCTGCTCCTTGTCGCCTGATTTGATGGCGTGATCCACTGCGCCGACCACATAGCCAAGCTCCAGAAAAGCCGAACTGGCTTTGCTGTGCAGGCTCTGCACGTCTTCACCATAGGTCAACAGCAGCTTATGGCTTAAAAATTCATGCAGTAAATGGTGATAGCGATACCAGTTCTTAGGTTCGTTGAACTGCACGATAAACAGGTGATGGCGCTTCAGGTAATCCAAGGTTTCATGCACATTAACGTCGGGGCACAAAGCGGCGGCGACTTCGACGTTAAAACGTTTCACGATGGAGGTATTGAGCAAGAAGGTTTTCACGTCCGGCGGCAAGCCATCGAATAGTTCAGAATCAAAATAATCGATGATGTTGAGGTTTTTCTGACTCAACCCCTCGCCGATGTCCATCAAGGCCGGGTTTTGTTTCAGCCCCATGACGATCAACTGTAAGCCAACGGCCCAACCTTCGATGCGCTCAAGTATGGTTTGCGCTTGCTCTTCGGATACTTCGGTACCGCTAAACTCTTGGAGAAAAGCACGCGCCTCCGATAAATCAAACGCTAGAGCTTCTTCGGTCAGCTCCGCGACCAACCCCTGCAAGCGTAAGCTGATGATGTTAGCGGGCGGTTCAGCGCGCGTGGTGATCACCAGCTTGATGTGCGCTGGTAAATGCTTCACAAAGTAAGCCAACGCCGTGTGAATCTCTTCGTTTTCAATCAGATGGTAGTCGTCGATGACCAGCATGATTTCATCATCGATTTGGTCCAGCTCAAACAGCAACTGGCCCATCAAGGCACGGATATGCCCAGCACGGTGGCCCACGCCATGGCTCACCAGCGGTTCGCTGAGATCCACACGCTTCTGAATGGCGGCTATTAAATAGGCCGCGAACGTGGACGGATCATCGTCTTCCGGATCTAGCGACAGCCAGCACAATGACGTTTCCGGATGCAGATCTGCGTAGGCATAATAGCCGTAAAGTGCCGCCACTGTTTTGCCAAAGCCGGCCGGAGCCTTCAAAATGACCAGTGGTGTTTCGCAGGCAGCAACGAAAAGTGACTCGACCCGTGACCGGTCTACCGTATTCGTGGGCAGTTTGGGTACCGATATCTTCGACGGGACGATAAAGTGCTGAGCGATGACATCCCCCATGAAGCAACACCTTAACTATTCTTATGTATGATTAATCGTTGGCCAGTTTACCACTGAATACCCGCGAGGTTGCAACAGCGATACTTAAATCCCTCTTAAAACGTTAACATTGTACAAACTTTCGCTTAAATCAGGAGTTATTCCATGAGTCAATCCACCGAACTGTTCCAACGCGCCCAGACCGTAATCCCCGGCGGCGTCAATTCACCGGTGCGGGCGTTCAAAAGCGTGGGTGGGCAGCCGGTGTTTTTCGATCATGGCGAAGGCGCTCACCTGCACGACGTGAATGGCAAGACGTACATTGATTACGTTCTGTCTTTCGGACCGCTGATTCTTGGCCATGGTGCCAAGCCCATCTTGGACGCCATTCGCACCCAGCTCGACAAAGCCATCACCTTTGGCGCACCGACCGCATTAGAAGTGGAAATGGCGTTCAAGCTCACCGAACTGGTGCCGTCAATGGACATGGTGCGCATGGTCAATTCCGGTACCGAAGCCACCATGTCGGCGATTCGCGTCGCGCGCGGTTATACCGGTCGTGATTTGATCGTGAAGTTTGAAGGCTGCTACCACGGCCACGCCGATGGCCTGTTGGTGAAGGCGGGTTCTGGCTTACTGACCCTAGGCGAGCCTACCTCGCCCGGTGTGCCGGCTGATTTTGCCAAGCACACCGCGACCCTGCCCTACAACGACATCGCAGCGTTAGAAACCTTCTTTGCCGCCAAAGGCAGCGAAATCGCTACCGTTATCGTTGAACCAGTAGCGGGCAATATGAACTGCATTCCGCCTGCCCCCGGCTTCTTGGCCGCCTTGCGCCGTTTGTGTACCGAGCATGGCACCGTGTTGATCTTTGATGAAGTGATGAGCGGCTTCCGTGCCGCCTTGGGTGGCGCACAAGCGCTGTACGACGTGACTCCCGACATGACCTGTCTCGGCAAGGTGGTTGGCGGTGGCATGCCGGTAGGCGCCTTTGGTGGTAAACGGGAAATCATGGAGTGTTTGGCCCCCGTTGGTCCGGTCTATCAAGCGGGCACGTTGTCTGGCAACCCGATTGCCATGGCTGCAGGCTTAGCCATGATGCAGGAAATCACCCAGCCAGGCTTCTACGACCGTTTAACCGCCAGCACCACACGCTTGTTGGATGGATTGAAACAAGCGGCACAAGACGCAGGCATCGGCCTGACGACGAATCAGGCGGGCAGCATGTTTGGGTTTTTCTTTACGGATGAACCGGAGATTACGCGCTTTGAGCAAGTCATGGCCTGTGACGTACCGCGTTTCAATAAGTTCTTCCATTTGATGCTGGAAGACGGCGTGTATTTAGCACCTTCGAGTTTTGAGGCGGGATTTATGTCTTCAGCACACACTGACGCTGATATCGAGCACACCATTGCTGCGGCAGCGCGTGCGTTTGCGCAGTTGAAGTAAAGGTACAAAAACGGACGTTGGAGAGTAGTGGTGGCTGGGAGGGGGGGCGCCTTGGGGGGGTATGCCTCAAAGCGCGATCAAATGCGACAGCAATTGAGGCCGCCGCTAGGCGCCCGTAGGGCGAGAAAAATGCTTAAGCCTTTTTCTCGGTCACTCTCGGCCTGCCGTGGAGCGCTGGAGGCATACCCCCACGGAGTCCACTCTCTCTAACGCAGCAACAACATCGGCACCGTAGCACGGCTGATCATCTTGGTCGTGTTACTGCCCACTAAAAACTCGCGAATGCGTGAATGCCCGTAAGCACCCATCACCATTAAGTCGATTTGATGCGCTTCTTTGTAGCTGCGTAACGTCGCTTCTACTTCACCATCCAACAGTGTCGTTTGCACATCGAAGCCCGCGTCTTTCAGCACATCGTGCGCCCAAGCCAGTTGCTCGTGGCACTCAGACTTATCGGCACCCACTTTAACGACGTGGATTGGCAAGCCTTTGAGCAACGGGCTTTTCGCCAGCATCTCCATGCCTTTACGCATGGTTTCACTGCCATCGAACGCCACCATAACTTGCGTGGGTTCACGGTATTCGTCCACGGTGACGAGGATCGGGCGATGCAGCGTACGCACGACACTTTCAAGGTTACTGCCGACGTGATTGGCTGAAGGATGCTCGCCCTCGCGACCCAATACATACAGGCGCGTTTCATCTTGCACATCTTGCAAGGCTTCCACCAAGTCGCCATGCCGCTGGCGCGTCAGCGTACCCTGAAGACCGGCCTGTTCTGCCCGTTCTTGCGCCGCCGCCAACATCACCTTGCCTTGCTCCAAGGCTAAACGGTTACGTTGCTCATCCAGTGCGGTCAATTCTTCTAAGAGCGCTTCGCGCGCGCCCAGCCCGATACTGCCACTGAGGTTAGGCTCAATGGGGTATTCGGCATGGTCGAGCACGTGCAGAAAGGTCAACGGAGCCGACAGTCGTCGGGAAGACCAAGTAGCGTAGTCACACACAGACGGGGAGGAAGAGGAACCGTCAATACAGGCCATCACAAGTTCAGTCATTTGCTTTCTCCTTAACGGGCAATCTTGAATTCAGCTTACCCGTTTATAGCCGGGCTGAATACCGTCTTTGACAGGCAGTTCCCGGTAAGCCCGGGCACTGCCTTCCGTTTGGATTAGTGACCGCTGAGCAACTTGTCCAGCGCACCCGGCTTATCGTGTTCACCAAAGCGATCCACAATGGTTTCACTGGCTTCGTTTAGGCCAATAACTTCGACTTCCGTACCTTCACGGCGGAATTTCAAGACCACTTTGTCCAGTGCACCCACGGCGGTGATGTCCCAGAAGTGCGCGTGCGACAGATCAATAACAACCTTATCAATGGCTTCTCTGAAATCAAACGACGAGATGAACTTATCCGATGAAGAAAAGAACACCTGACCCACCACCAAGTAACGCCGCTCCGTGCCGGTGCTGTCCAACTCTTTCGAGACGTGCATGTAGTGACCGACTTTATTGGCGAAGAACATGGCCGCCAACAAGATGCCGACGAATACACCAATGGCCAGGTTGTGGGTATAGACCACCACGGCCACCGTCACCACCATGACGATATTGGTGCTCAACGGGTGCTTCTTTAAGTCAATCAGCGACGACCAGCTAAAGGTACCGATGGACACCATGATCATGACCGCCACCAAGGCGCCCATCGGAATTTGCGACACCCAAGGGCCCAGCGCGACGATCAGAAACAACAAGAACAAACCGGCCAATAACGTAGACAAGCGCGTACGACCGCCCGATTTGATGTTAATGATGGACTGACCAATCATCGCACAACCGGCCATGCCGCCGAAAAAGCCGGTCACCACGTTGGCATACCCTTGGCCCTTTGACTCACGGTTTTTATCACTGGGCGTATCGGTCAGATCATCAACAATGGTGGCCGTCATCATCGACTCCAGCAAGCCTACTACGGCCAAGGTGATGGAGTACGGAAAGATGATCTTCAGTGTTTCGAGGTTCAATGGAATATCAGGGATCAGGAACACCGGCAGCGTATCCGGCAGGTCACCCATGTCACCCACGGTGCGCAGATCCACACCGAAATAAATGGCTACAACCGTAAGCACGACCAAGGCGACCAAAGGTGATGGCACGGCCTTGGTTATGTATGGCAGACCATAGATGATGCCCAAGCCAGCCGCGATAAAGAGGATGACGGTCAGACTGAAATTCTCACCGGTAAACTCCGGCACCTGAGCCAAAAAGATCAAAATAGCCAATGCGTTCACAAAACCCGTGACCACCGAGCGCGAGACGAAGCGCATCAGGTTTGCCAATTTTAAATAACCGGCAATGATCTGCAAGATACCGGTCAGTACGGTGGCGGCCAGCAAGTATTCCAACCCGTGATCACGCACCAAGGTGACCATCACCAACGCCATGGCACCGGTCGCCGCCGAAATCATGCCGGGACGGCCGCCCATAAAGGCCGTGACGACCAGAATACAGAATGAGGCATATAAGCCTACTTTAGGGTCCACGCCCGCAATAATAGAGAAAGCGACGGCTTCAGGAATCAGCGCCAACGCCACGACCATAGCGGCGAGCACATCGCCACGTACATTAGAAAACCAGTTTGTTCGTACGGTTTGCCACATATTCATGTCTTCCACGGGGTTTATTCGAGTTTTGTTGCCGAACCCAGTCGGCGATATGGCGCCCAATGCCGAAGCTCACCTTCAACAAGTGAATGTCGTGTTCAACAAGGACCAAAAAAATGCGAGATCGCATCGTAACAGGGCACGATGACCGTCGTTTGACAGCGGTGCTCCATCCGCCACAGGGCAGAAGAAACCGATTAAATGTGAACGCTAGGGCGGCGTAGTGACCAAAGGATTCATCTCAATGGGTGTGTTATCCGAGAATTGCAGGAACAATGCCACGCGGGTAATACACAAGCGGCCCTGCAAAGGGATGGCGGATACTACAGCGTTAACACTTTTTTTACAAGGCTGTTACACACTGCAAAACCGATTAACGGATTCAGAGAGTCCACCTACCCACAATTATTAAGTTGCCTCCCGCAACGCTCATCCATGCAAGGTTTCGGTGCAAAACGGCTTTGCGCGGGCAAAAACAGACTTTTTTCGGTAAAAAATCGCTTATTCATTGAGCAATCATGGGAAATACGTACAATGCCCGTGCCCTTTTAATGACGGACCCGCTCCTGTGATCGACAATCTTCGTAATATCGCCATCATCGCCCACGTTGACCATGGTAAAACTACCCTCGTTGACAAACTGCTCCAACAATCCGGCACACTGGGCCGGAAAGACCAAGGCTCTGAGCGGGTCATGGACTCTAACGACCAGGAAAAAGAACGCGGCATCACCATTTTGGCCAAAAATACGGCCATTCGCTGGAACGACTACCGCATCAACATCGTCGACACCCCTGGACACGCCGACTTTGGCGGTGAAGTGGAACGTGTTATGTCGATGGTTGACTCAGTATTACTGCTGGTCGACGCGATGGATGGCCCGATGCCACAAACGCGCTTTGTAACGCAGAAGGCGTTCGAGCGCGGCCTGAAACCGATCGTTGTCATCAACAAGATTGACCGCCCCGGCGCGCGCCCTGACTGGGTACTGGATCAAGTATTCGACCTGTTCGATAACCTTGGCGCGACCGAAGAGCAGCTCGACTTCCCGGTCATCTATGCTTCAGCACTGAACGGTGTTGCGGGCATGGAAGCAGACAACATGGCAGAAGACATGACGCCATTGCTGCAACTGGTGGTCGACAAAGTACCTTGCCCGCAGGTTGACCCTGAAGGCCCGTTCCAGATGCAAATCTCAGCACTGGACTACAACAGCTATGTCGGCATCATCGGTATCGGCCGTGTAACCCGCGGTAAGATCACCCCAAACACGCCGATCAAGGCCGTTAGCGCCAAAGGCAAAGTGCGCAACGGTCGTATTTTGCAAGTCATGGGTCACCACGGTTTGGACCGCGTAGAAGTTGAACAAGCGGAAGCGGGTGACATCATCTGTATCACCGGTATGGACGAACTGTTCATTTCCGACACCCTGTGCAGCCCAGAAGCGCCTGAAGGCTTGCCGCCATTGACGGTTGACGAGCCAACTGTTTCGATGACCTTCCAAGTCAATGACTCACCGTTCGCCGGTAAAGAAGGCAAGTTCGTCACCAGCCGTAACATCCGTGAGCGTTTGGATCGTGAGCTGCTGAGTAACGTTGCCCTACGCGTTGAAGAAGGCGACACGCCAGAGAAATTTAAAGTATCAGGCCGCGGCGAATTGCATTTGTCGGTACTGATCGAAAACATGCGCCGTGAAGGCTTTGAGCTGGCCGTAGGCCGCCCGCAAGTCGTCATCAAAGAAGTGGATGGCGTTAAGCAAGAGCCTTACGAGCAGGTTGTAGTGGACGTGGAAGAGCAGCACCAAGGTTCTGTTATGCAGGAACTGGGTGAGCGCCGCGCTGAGCTGAAGAACATGATTCCCGACGGCAAAGGTCGCGTGCGTCTGGACTTCATTATGCCGGCTCGCGGCTTGATCGGTTTCCGTTCATTGTTCATGACGTTGACCTCTGGCTCCGGCATCCTGACCAGTATTTTTGACCATTATGGCCCGATCAACCCGATCAACTCGGGTGAGCGCCAGAACGGTGTGCTGGTGTCCATGGTACAGGGTAAATCATTGGCCTACGCTTTGTTCACCTTGCAGGATCGTGGTCGTCTGTACATCGGCGCGAACGAAGAAGTATACGAAGGCATGGTGATTGGTCTGCACAGTCGTGACAACGACTTGGTGGTTAACCCAACCAAAGCCAAGCAGCTGACCAACGTCCGTGCCTCGGGTAAAGACGATGCCTTGTTGTTGACGCCTCCGGTCCGTATGACACTGGAACAGGCGCTTGAATTTATTCAGGACGACGAACTGGTTGAAGTGACGCCGAAGAGCATCCGCTTGCGGAAGAAAGAGCTGCAAGAAAGCGCGCGTCGCCGCACTGCGCGCAGCTAGTTCAAGCCATACCTAGTGCGGTTGATCTAAATCGTCTTCAAGGTGTAAAAGCCTCGGAGGCGACAATTTGGCTAGGCAAAAAAGCCCGATGAGGCGCAGTTTACTAATTGTAAATGAGCACTCATCGGGCTTTTTTAACACCGCCAAATTGAGAAAAAGAGGCTTTTAAGACCAACGGTCGCGATTGAAGGTAACACCGGCCAAACTAACCCCCGCATCTTTTAATGCCAGCTCAACGGTGCTCTTAATCACCATGGGGTCTTCCATCTGCAGGACTTCGTCGGCCAATTGGCGCGCCCAACCCAGATCAATTTCCCGCAGCATAGATTTAACTCGCAACAAACTGGCGCTGTTCATCGATAGGGTGTCATAACCCATCCCCACCAACAGCAATGCTCCCGCCGGGTCACCCGCCATTTCACCACAGATGGACACTGGCGTACCTTCTTCCGCCGCCACATCGACAATGTACTTCAGCGCAGTTAGGACCGCCGGATGGAAGCTACTGTACAGACCTGCCACGCGGGGATTGTTGCGATCTACCGCGAGCAAATACTGCGTGAGGTCGTTGGAACCTACCGATAGAAAGTCGACGCGTGACGCGTACGCTCGCGTCTGATAAACCGTTGCCGGTACCTCGATCATCATACCCAGCTCTGGCATGGTGACCGGCACATTCTCTTCCTGAAGCTCAAAGACTGCGCGGTAAATTAGGTGCAGGGCTTCATCAAGCTCGCTGACACTGGTGATCATGGGCAACATGATGCGCAGATTGTCCAACCCCTGGCTTGCGCGGATCATGGCGCGGATCTGCACAAGGAAGATCTCCGGGTGGTCGAGCGTGACGCGTATGCCACGCCAACCCAGGAAGGGGTTTTCTTCGTGTATCGGGAAGTACGGTAACGCCTTGTCGCCGCCGATATCCAGCGTCCGCATGGTCACAGGGCGCGGCGCAAAGGCTTCCAACTGCTGGCGATAAATCACCGCCTGTTCAGCTTCCGATGGGAACCGTTCCTGCATCATGAACGCGACTTCAGTACGGTACAGACCCACACCTTCAGCGCCACGATCTAAAGAGCGGTAAACGTCGGTCAACAACCCCGTATTCACCATTAAACAGATGCTGTGACCATCGGTGGTGGTGCTGGGTAAGTCTTTTTGTGTTTCGAGCTCCGCTTCAAAGGCCTTTTCTTCTTCGACAATTTCTTCGAAGTGACGTAAGCGCTCTTCAGTCAAGTTCACATAGACGTGACCGCGGTAGCCGTCGACCACCAACTTCTGGCCTTCGATTTGGCGATAGGGTAGATCGAGCACACCCATCACCGTCGGTATACCCATGGCGCGCGCTAGGATAGCAATGTGCGAATTCGATGAGCCTTGGATGGAAATAATACCCGCCAAACGAGACTCATCCACTTCACCCAAGATAGCCGGCGTCAGGTCTTCGCCGATAATGATGGCATCGTCGGGTATTTCACGAGGGCCGTTATCATCGGCGCGCAAGTAGCTGAGTACACGACGGCCCAAATCGCGAATGTCGGTCGCCCTCTCACGCAGATATGCATCTTCCATGTCGGAAAAGTGCTGGGAATATCCGTTAATGACTTGCGCCAGCGCACCCTCAGCCCACTCGCCGGTATCAATGACTTGCTGCACTTCAGCGCCGAGCGCCTGATCATCCAGCATATTGAGGTAGACGTCGAATAACGCCTGCTCTTCCGGCCGCAACTCGGAAGCCAACTTAGCACCAGCGCGGCGAATGTCGTTCTTGACCTGCTCCAGAGCCGTCTGCAGGCGCAATTTTTCGGCTGGGATGTCGTCCGTTCTGCGTGACGGAATTTCTTGCAGGTCTGCGGGAGGTACGACCAGAACCGCCGTTCCTATCGCCACACCGGTCGCGCCCGCGACGCCCTCAAAGCGGACATCAGTCTGGGTGACACCGGACAGGATACCGGTGAAATCCTGACCCGACGCCTCTGCGTGTGCGATGACACTGGCTAGCTGCGCGGAAATCGTCACCAAAAAGGCTTCTTCGCTCTCGTCAAAACGTCGGCGCTCGGGGCGCTGCGCAGTAATAACACCCAGTAGGCGCTTTTGGTGAATAATCGGGGCCGCCAAAAAAGCGTTAAAAGGCTCTTCACCCAGCGAGGAAACATAATGGTATGAAGGGTGATTAGGGGCATCTTCGAGGTTTATCGGCTCTTCGCGTTTACCCACCAGCGCGATAATACCTTCGTTAGTACCGAGGGAGACCTTGCCAACCTCCTGTTTATTCAAGCCTTCCGTAGCCATCAACACATAGCGGCGAGTCGCATCATCGAACAAGAAAATTGAGCAAACCTGTACCTCCATCGCATCGCGTACGCGCTCTACGATGATATTTAAGGCACTCTTCAGATCCCTCGCACTAGTAACTTCCTGTACGATCCGCTTCAGTGTGGTCAGCATGGTCAATAGTGTATCCCTTTAAATCTTTGGCTAACCGTGGCGCGAGCTCCGCTAACGCTTGTCGGTATACCTGCTTCTTAAATGACACCACCTGTGTCAGTGGATACCAGTAGCTCACCCATTGCCAGCCATCAAACTCCGGTGTATCGCCACTGGACACATTAACCTTCTGGTCGCGACAAGTCATGCGCAACAAGAACCATTTTTGCTTTTGGCCAATACACACAGGCAAACTGTTATGACGCATCAAGCGTTTGGGCAAGCGATACTTAAGCCAGCCCCGAGTACAGGCAATGACTTCCACATCATCGGGATTGAGCCCCACTTCTTCTTGTAACTCTCGATACAGGGCTTGTAGCGGCGTCTCATCGGCTCGAATGCCACCTTGTGGAAACTGCCAAGCATCTTGCCCGATACGCCGCGCCCATAATACCTGCCCCTCAGTGTTCGCCAGTATGATCCCGACGTTGGGGCGATAACCATCGACGTCGATCATGAGATCGTATCCAATAGGGTTTAATTAATAGGATTGTTTCACACTGCGGGCGTTTCAGGCAACTTGGGAACGCAATGATGGCCAGCCATGGCGGAAAAAGACCCTCCGCCAGCCGCTGCATCGCAATATTTACATGCACGAGGCAGGTGCTCCCAACCGCTTTCAATGGCATAATATCGGCCACACACTGGCCGGAATCGAACACCGTGAAATTAGCCATCTTTGACCTAGATAATACGCTGCTAGCAGGCGATAGCGACCATGCGTGGGGCGAATTTCTAGTAGCCAAAGGCATTGTGAGCAATGCCGATCATCGGCGTGCCAACGACCATTTCTACCAACAGTATGTCGCCGGCACATTGGACATTCACGAATATGTGGCCTTTGTCACCAAACCGCTGCAACAGTTGGCAGAGCAAGAGCGCAATGACTTACGTGCCGAGTTTGTGCAAGAGGTCGTTCAGCCTATGATCGCAGCCGGCGCACCTGCGTTACTGCAGCAACATCGCCTGCAAGGGCATGACCTACTGATCATTACGGCAACCAACCGGTTCGTTACCGCACCCATTGCCGACTTGCTGGATGTACCAAACCTGCTGGCCACCGACCTTGAGATGCGCGACGGTGAATTTACTGGTCGCATTGCCGGCACACCGGCCTTTCAGGCCGGCAAAATCTCACGTTTGCATGCATGGTTAGCAGAGCGTGACAAAGCCTACACTGAACACTATTTTTACAGCGACAGTCACAATGACCTTCCGTTACTGAAAGAAGTCGCGCACCCGGTTGCAGTTGATCCGGACGACGCCCTACTAGCCACTGCCGAGGAACTTGGATGGCCCGTTATCTCTTTACGCTAAGCGCCTTTGCTGGCACTGCCGTGTTGCTGGCAGGCTGCGCCCAAGACACCCCGGAAATACCAGATAGCACGGAAGGCGTAGTTGAGCAGGAAATGATTTCGCCGGTAGACCCCAGCATCTTGGCGTCCGGTGACGATGACCTATACCACTGGCAGTTTCAAAGCCTGCAGTCTTGCCAAAACGGCTATGCCTACTTTCAGGAAGCGGCCTTAGATGTAGTGCTCAGCACAGACCAGCTGCTGTCAACACCGAGCGCCGAGCACCTGAATACCGCGCAAACACGCTGGCGTGAAGCGGTCGAAGCGTGGGGGGCAGCTGATCTTTGCACGCAGAAACCGTTGCTAACAGACGGGCAAAGTAGCTTTGCTGATCGCTATCAACGGACGGCCGCGGCACCCGTGTTGCCGGGCTACATCGATGCCATACCAGGTTACAGCGATACTGGATTAGTCCATGACAATACCGTGGCGCTGAGCCTCGAAAGCTTGATTACCCAACACCAACTGAGCTTTGAAGAAGAGGTCGCACTTGGCCTGTACGCGTTGGAAGTTTTGTTATTCGGCGTTATGCCACGTGAGCCTTGGGACTTTAACAGCTCCGAAGGCGGCACGGACAGCATGTCACGCCGCGCCGCAATCTTACGCCTGGTTGCAGCAGACTTGCTGACGCAAGCTGAAATTTGGCAAGACCATTGGCCAGCTCGCGTTGCCAATATGCGCCAAACCTACTCGCCCACTTACGAATTAACCTGGTTGATAGATAACTGGGTGTTGGCGTTACAAAAAATTGGCCGGGCACAACAGGTACTGCGCAATGGCGACCCAGCCTTAAGCCTAAACGAGCAACACGATGCGTTGCGCTTTAAGGGTTCGCTAGAACACCTAGCGCTGTGGTGGCATAGTCCGGGCACCCTTGCCGTCATTGAAAAGCTCGACCTCGATACGAGTGCATGGACAGCTATCGATGTGGATCAGATGACTGTACACAACAGCACGGCGGCGGAATGGGAACGTTTAGGTAACGTCCTCACAACGCTCACTGCGCAACTGGCCCTATTGCGCCAGGAAGTCGAAAACCATTGGCACACTAAGGTGCAAGTACGCTGAGGCAAACCGCCATGACGACGTTGAATGAAGAGCAAATAAAGCACATCTTACAGGGCATCGTCATACCACCGCAGCCACAAATCATGGTGGATTTGCAGATGGAGCAATTGCACCCAGAGCCTGAAATTGATCGCATCGCCGAGCTTATCCGACAAGACGTAGGCCTTGCTGGCACCATGCTGAAAGTCGTCAACTCGCCGCTGTATGGCTTGAGCAACACCATCAATTCAGTGCATCAGGCGGTGATGCTGCTCGGCCTGAATACCGTGACCAACATAGTGAATGGATTGAGCATTAAGGGTGAGCTTAATGATCGGGAGATTATTGAGCTCAATCGTTTTTGGGACACAGCCATGGACATCGCCATCGTCAGCGCGTCCATCGCGAAGCAGGTGGGCTATGCCAACCCAGAAGAGGCATACAACCTCGGGTTGTTTCACAATGTAGGCATTGCTTTGATGCAAAAGCGCTTCGATAACTATTTTAGTGTGCTCGAGCATGCCTATTCAGGACAACATGAGCGCATCATTGACGCCGAAAATGAAGCGTTCAAAACCAATCACGCCGTAGTGGGCTACTATTGTGCACGCTCGTGGAACCAACCTTCACATTTAGCCGCCGTGATCGCCGACCATCACAACGTACAGCGCATGTTCGAGCAGAACGCGCAATCCACCGCACAAGCCAATACACTGGTTCTGCTCGCCATACTGAAGATGGCAGAGCATATGTGCGGCAACTACGCGGTATTGGGCAAGCAAGAGCGTGATCATGAGTGGGACGGGATCAGTGACTTGGTGCTGGATACGTTAGGGCTGAACGCGTACGAGATGGATACCATGAAGGTCATTTTTGACGAGCGCGGAATCAATATGCGGTATTGCTATTAGCGCTTTTTCGGCCAGAGGGCTGGCCTCCTACAGAAGCAGTGCTTCGCATGGCGCCCTATCGGAACTACACCGGGCCACCTAGGCAATAATCTTCAGACAGCATCCGTGCAGAGGGCTCCAGGGCGCACTTCCGTGTGCGCCCGTAAATCGCTTGCGAAGCAGTGCTTCGCATGGCCCTAGCGGGCCACCGCGATTTACCCCTTCATCGAGTCGAAGAATTCGCCGTTGGTTTTAGAGCCTTTCAGCTTATCCAACAAGAAGTCGATGGACTGAGTGTCTTCCATTTCCGCCAACAGTTTGCGCAGTATCCACAAACGCTGCAATTCGCTTGGCTTAACCAAACGCTCTTCACGACGGGTACCACTGCGGCGAATGTTAATGGCCGGGAAAGTGCGCTTCTCCGCGATCTTGCGATCCAGATGCACTTCCATATTACCCGTACCCTTAAACTCTTCGTAGATGACTTCGTCCATCTTAGAACCGGTATCAACCAACGCGGTTGCGATGATGGTCAATGAACCACCCTCTTCCAAATTCCGCGCCGCACCGAAGAAACGCTTAGGACGCTCAAGAGCATGGGCGTCCACACCACCGGTCAATACCTTACCGGATGATGGCACTACGGTGTTGTAAGCACGCGCCAAGCGAGTAATAGAATCCAGCAGGATAACCACGTCACGCTTATGCTCGGTCAGGCGCTTGGCCTTCTCAATCACCATCTCGGCAACCTGAACGTGGCGTGATGGCGGCTCGTCAAAGGTCGACGCTACCACTTCGCCGCGCACTGAACGCTGCATTTCGGTCACTTCTTCTGGACGTTCATCGATCAACAAAACGATCAGATCCACTTCCGGCGAGTTCTTCACAATCGCTTGCGCGATGTGCTGCAACATCAGCGTTTTACCAGCTTTTGGCGGGGCTACAATCAAACCACGCTGGCCTTTCCCGATCGGCGATACTAGGTCAAGAATACGGCCGGTTAAATCTTCAGTAGAGCCGTTACCGGCTTCTAAAGTTAAGCGTTCGTCGGGGAACAGCGGAGTCAGGTTTTCAAACAGGATTTTGTTGCGTGAGGATTCGTTATCTTCGCCATTGATGGTGTCGATTTTCAGCAAGGCGAAATATCGTTCGCCTTCTTTTGGCGGCCGAATCTTCCCGGCAATGGTGTCACCGGTACGCAAATTAAAGCGTCGTATCTGGCTCGGCGAGACATAAATGTCATCCGGACCGGCCAAGTAAGAACTGGTGGCCGAACGCAGGAAACCGAAGCCATCCTGCAGGATTTCCAACACTCCTTCGCCGTAAATGTCTTCGCCGCTCTTGGCGTGACGTTTGAGAATGGTAAATATCAGATCCTGCTTACGGGTGCGGGTTACGTTTTCAAGGCCCATGCCTTGTGCGATTTCAAGTAACTCCGGAACCGGCTTGGTTTTCAGCTCACTCAGATTCATAGGAAAGACGTTTTAAGTTAATAAAAAGATAAATAGAAAAGGAAGTTTTTTCTCGGATGGGAGACGCAGGATCGGCGGGATCCTGATACAACTATAGTGGCAAAAATAAAGGGTGTCTATAGTCGTCGTACAAAAATGCCTGATTCACATCACTAACACAGTGTTTAATTCAGGATTTGTACCCTTGGAGCATAGCCGTCTTGGCTAGGGTATCGCGTTAACTGCTACCACCCTAGCAAGCCAGACGATTACAGACTGCTGTCGATAAACTCGATCAACTGAGACTTCGACAGAGCGCCAACTTTGGTGGCTGCCACATTACCGTTTTTAAAGATCATCAGCGTCGGGATACCACGAATACCATACTTTGGCGGTGTGGCCTGATTCTCATCAATGTTCAGTTTGGCAACGGTCAGCTTGTCAGCGTACTCAACCGCAACTTCTTCCAATACCGGCGCAATCATTTTGCAGGGACCACACCACTCAGCCCAATAATCCACCAATACTGGTTTGTCAGATTCCAGAACGTCGCTGCCGAACGAGTCGTCAGATACATTAACGATATGGTCACTCATAAAAAGTCCGATCCAAGTTAGAGGGTGCCGCTAAAAGCCTTTGAGGCCCCCTGAATGTGTTTCACAAAAGGAGCATGCAACGATAAGGGTTTTGCCTTTTGATTTCAAAGCATTCCTCTCCATTTGCGCGCAAAATTCATTTATAAGCTTGATAGCTTTTGTGCTGCCCACTTGGCGTAATACGTCAAGATGCCATCGGCACCCGCCCGCTTAAAGCACAGCAACGATTCCATAATGGCGTCTTCGCCCAACCAACCTTGCGCAATGGCCGCTTGCAGCATGGCGTATTCGCCACTGACTTGGTACACCATGGTAGGCATCTGGAATTGTTCTTTCACGCGGCGAACAACATCCAAGTACGGCATGCCCGGCTTGATCATCACCATATCGGCACCTTCAGCGATGTCCAGCGCGACTTCATGCAGCGCCTCGTCACCGTTCGCTGGATCCATCTGATAGGTGTGTTTATTGCCACCGGCCAAGTTTCCGGCCGACCCAACCGCGTCGCGAAATGGGCCATAGAAGGCTGACGCGTACTTGGCGGAATAAGCCATGATGCGTGTGTTCACGTGATCCATGTCTTCCAGGGCTTCACGCAAGGCGCCCACACGGCCATCCATCATATCGGATGGCGCCACGATATCCGCGCCCGCGTCCGCATGGGACAACGCCTGCTTAACCAGCACTTCTAATGTAACGTCATTGTCGACGTAACCAGTGGCATCCAAAATGCCGTCTTGACCGTGCGTAGTGAACGGATCCAGTGCAACGTCCGTCATCACCCCCAGCTCAGGCACTGCGGCCTTGATTGCCCGCACAGCACGTTGGGCCAACCCGTCGGGATTGTAGGCCTCTTCGGCCAACAACGACTTCGCCGACAAGGGCGTGACCGGAAACAGCGCCAGGACCGGTATGCCCAAGCCATGAATGATCTTAGCTTCTTCCACCAGTAAATCGATCGACAGGCGCTCGACACCGGGCATGGATGCCACAGGCTCACGCTGCCCCTCACCTTCCAGCACGAACATTGGGTAGATTAAGTCTGAGGCCTGCAAAGTGTTTTCACGCATAAGCGCGCGACTGAATGAGTCTTTACGCATACGACGAGGGCGGCTGGCGGGGTACTGCTGATACATTAAATCACCTGCGGACGTTAAATGACGGACGATAATGCACGATTATACGTGCATTCAACCCAGCACGCCCATGCCAAGCTGAAGATTTTAACACTGCCGCCGATACCCTTGCTAAGCCACTAGCGAACCAATCACTGCGCCTTATGAAATTGCTTTGTACCCTTGCCCACGCAAGGCACCGCATCTCAGTCATTCTGCTTACCTTAAGCACAGCGATGATACTGAGTAGCTGTGTCAATCAGCCGCAATATCGCGACCTCGAAGAATATTGGTCGTTCGCGGAGTTGTATGACTTTGCGTATCTGGTATGCATAAGTCAGACCTACCGGCAGGAGGGCCGAATTGGCCCAGCGGACCGCTTAGATGAGGAAATATGGCAGTATATCGAACAAGGCGTCTATCCTGCGCGCGCCTATGGCCAGGTTAAAACCGCCTCGCGTCATTTCGCCGCGCGCATACCGAGTGGCGACGCCAATGTGGGTTGCGCGCGCTGGAAAAACAGTGACGAATTGACGACGGTTATTCGTCGCAGCATGGCCTGACGAAACATTTCAACGCTTCGACAAGTGAGGCTAAGACTGCTCGTAAGCTTCTTCCGCCTCCATCCAACGCGCCTCGGCTTCTTCCAACGTCTTCGTCAGTTCGCCCTGCTGTTTGAGTAAGTCCTGCAGTTCGGCTTGCCGTGAGCCATCGTACAAATCGGCATCGGCCAAACACTCGGTCACCCGGTTCAGCTCTGCCTGCACCTTTTCTAGCTGCTGAATGGCTTTATCAACCGCTTTTTTCAGCGGGGCACGACGCTGTCGATCCTCGGCCTCCTGCCGTTTCGCGGCTTTGCGATCGGTCGCTGGCGTAGTGCCCTTCTGATCAGTACTCGCTCGCAGCTCCGGCGCACTCAGCTCTTGCAGATAGCTGTCCAGATCGCCGCTGTAGGGCAACACCGTGCCGTCCCGCACCAGCCAGAATTCGTCAACCGTAGCTTCCATCAAGAAGCGGTCGTGTGATACCACGACCACCACGCCCTGATAGGCCTGCAGGGCATTGGCCAAAGCCGCGCGCATATCGAGGTCAAGGTGGTTGGTTGGCTCATCGAGCAACAGAATATTGGGTGACAGCCAAGCGATCAGGGCCAAGGCCAAGCGAGCCTTCTCGCCACCAGACATAGGGCCCACCAAATCATCCGCCATGGTACCTTGAAAATTGAAACCGCCAAGAAAGTCACGCGCCTGCTGTTCACGCGCCTCTGGCGAGAGGCGCATGATGTGCTGCAGCGGTGTGGCACCATGATCCAGAGCATCCACTTGGTGCTGCGCAAAATAGCCCGGATAATAATGCGCCCCACGGGTGCTCTCACCGGCCATGGCCGACAGAGTCCCCGAGAGATGCTTGATAAAGGTCGACTTACCGGCGCCATTTTTACCCAATAAACCAATGCGCATGCCGGGGTACAGATTCAGGTTTACTTGCTGCAACACCGCATGATCGCCATAACCCAGCGCCAAATTCGACAAGGCCAGCAAGGGACTGGACACCTTTTGCCCAGCAGTAAAAGTAAAGCGGAAGGGACTATCGACTTGCGCTGGCGCTAGATCCGCCATACGCTCCAAGGCCTTGAGTCGACTTTGCGCCTGACGCGCCTTGGTGGCTTGAGCGCGGAAGCGAGCCACGAAACGCTCCATATCAGCGCGACGCTCTTGCTGCTTTTCGTACGCTGCCTGTTGCTGCGCTTGGCGTTCTGCCTTTTGGCGTTCGTAAGCGGAATAGTTGCCTCGGTAGGTGATCAGCTGCTGCCCTTCAAAACTGATTACCTGACCAACCACGGCGTCAATGAAGTCTCGGTCATGCGAGATTAACAACAGAGTACCTTCATATTGGCGCAGCCAGCCCTGTAACCAGTGCACGGTTTCTAAATCCAAGTGGTTGGTGGGTTCGTCCAGCAGCAACAGCTCACTACGCTGAATCAGTGTTTGCGCCAAATTAAGACGAACACGCCAGCCACCGGAAAACGACGCCACGGTAGCGTCGAGCTGCGCGACGGAAAAACCCAAGCCAAGCAGGATACGCTCGGCTTCATGGCGCACCTGGTAACCCTGCAAGTCATCCATGCGGCCATGCAATATGGCCAGCTGATCGGTATCCTCCGCGGCTTCTGCGACAGCAATTTCATCTTGCAGGGCGCGCCATTCGGTCAAGCCATCCAGCACATGATCCACTGCCGAGCGGTTTAAACCAGGGGTTTCTTGCTGCATATGAGCCACGCGCCAACGCGCGGGGATATCCAGCACACCCTGATCGGCGGTCAGTTTGCCCAACAGCAATTGGAACAGCGAAGATTTTCCGGCACCATTGGGACCAATGATCGCCACTTTTTCACCGGGCGGTATCCGCGCCGTAGCGTTGTTCAACAGTATTTTACCGCTGCGCAATAATTGAATGTCTGAGAGTTGTATCATTTGGCTTCTGAATATTTGCTTAACAATGCGGCGCTGCATCATCCGCTGTGGTCGTTTTCCTTGGCGCTTTATGCGCGCCCAGGTGTGGCGGCTCATTTATTGGCACGGCAGGAAGAATATCACGTTTGGATCAATGACTGGTTGTTGTCGACGTGGTTAGCCCAACAGAATCAGACGCTGTGCAGCGACTTTAAATCGCGCATCGCTTCATGGCAGGAATGGCGCGAGGCCAACGTCTTGGTGTGGCGCGCGATGAGGCAGGGTTTGGATAAACAACAAAGCCCCGACGCCTATCGCAAGGCCAGTGCCATTGAGTTGAAGCTGGAACAGCTGGATCAGGCCTATTTGTACCAACACCATCGTCGGTTAGCTGAACGCTCGGCACTCAACCCGAAACGCTGCTTACAACTCAGCCTTCAGAAATTATCAGAGTGCCCTGAACGAGCACTACTATCCACCTCAGAGCTGCTTTTATCAGAAGCACGTGAATTGCCGCTATCGTGATGATCATGCTTTCGCCGCTCAATCACCTTTTCGATGGCGGCGTCTACCCAATCTAACAAGAATGACCACTCTTGCGTGTCAGTATCATGGCGGCTTTGCATATCCGTCAGACCTAGGCCATGCTCGGATGCTCGCACATAATACTGGGTATCACGCAAACTGGTAACAAACGGGATCTTTAGGCTGCGCAAAAACAATTCCAGCTTGGAGTACACAAGCGTATTGCGGCGCACGCGGTTGGCGACCGCACCGACCAAGATGGGTCGTGAGCGAAAAGCCGGGGAGAGCAGTACTTCTTTGATAAAACTGGTAGTGGCGCGAATATCAATCGGCGACGGTGTAACGGGAATAATCATGATGTCGGTATCACGAATCATATCACTCAAGGCATTGCCCTTAAGTCCTGCCGGTGTATCAATGATGACTCGCTCCGTTTCCTCCGGCAGCTTACGCATGACAAAGGTTCGAGTTGAATTAGCCAACTGGCTGTAGGCCGCCACACCATGAATGGTGCCCAAGCCACGATGCCGTGCTTGCAACCATTGCATCGACGAGCCCTGTGGATCGAAATCTATCAACGCCGTTGCCTTGCCGCTAGCGGCAAAGTGAGCGGCCAGATTCGTCGCGATAGTGGTCTTACCACAACCACCCTTGGAATTGGCGAGCACTACGCGCACTGGCGCTTCGTAGCGACTGATTCGAGTATCACTTACTGAGTTCTGCATGACGTCCATACACTTTGTCAACGCTGTTTGGAGTGATACAGGCACATCTGAATACAACTGCGCGTTGCGACGTCGTCGCGCGCCATCTCTGATGCATCCGAACCACTATTTGTCTTCTGTGTTTACAAAAGCAATTAACGGGCCAGCTTTACAAAATCATTGCAATAGTGCCAATTTGCCGTCCGAACCCAAGGCCAACACACGCCCTTGCACCCAACGTACATCCACTACTGACGCGCTTGTCCGGGTATACAGACCCTCTCCTTCCAGCCGCCAACGTCTTTGTATACTGCTATCCGTCAGTTGCCATAACAGAACTTTCCTTAATCGATCACCCGTCAATAACATGGCGTCGTTATTCACAAAGCGCGCCACGGAGATCGAGTCACGTTGCATAGGTAAGCGGCGCACTACTTGCCCGGTGTTGGTATTCCACACCCGACCTTCACCGCGCTGCGCTACCGAGAAGGCGTAGACCCCCGATTGCGACAATGCAATGGTACGTACTTGGCTGTCGTGTACGATGCGATGTGTAGCGCGGCCTTCAGGCAAATGCCAAAACAACGCACTGCCGTCATCACTGCCGGTGACCGCTCGCCGGGCGTCAGCCGACAGCGTCACCGCGTGAACCGGACCAGCATGCCCCCGCAGCCGAGCAATGATTTGCCCGGACACCATATCAAACATCGCTGCCGTTCCATCTTCCAAGCCTAGCAGAAGGTTCAAGCCTTGCTGGTCCAACGCCGCACTGCGGATATGATCGGGTGCTTCATAGAAAAAGATTGCTTGCCCAGAACGTGTCGACCACAACACCAAGAGCCGCCCTTGTACCGTAACGACGCGTTGGCCGTCTCCAGAAAAGGCAACTGTACTGAACAGTGAGAAAGGCTCACCATCAATATTTGTATCCAGGTTCCAATTATAGAGGCGGGCAAAAGAAGGGATGTTCCACAGGCTTCCACCGTGTAAAACCGAGCCGATGGCCGCCAGTTGGCCATCGGGCGAAATGGCACCGGCATAAAGTCCACGATCCGCTAACTGCCAGCTGCGCTCCGGACTGTCTGCACAACCCGACAGTACCAGTACAGCCAGCAGCGCCATACCGAGCACGCTTTGCCGCCACCGTACCTGCACCTGTGTTACTCCGGACTGGTGGTCAGCACCTTGTCTCGATGCACTTCATGCAATGCCTGGATGAGCTGATCTTCTAACTCAAACCGCTCTTCCAATGCTTCCGCTACCTGGGATACATCAGACTCTAGCGTATCAAGGTGCGCGCGCACTTCTTCAGCGCCGCTGTAGGTATCATTGAAGTCGAGCATCAGTTCAGTGGTGACCTGTATCCGCGGGAACAGCGCTTCAGCCAATTCGATGCCACCATCTTCAAACTCACGCGCCTCACGCATAAGCTGCTCATAGATTTCAAAGTGGCCGGCCGAGATATAATCCACCAATATTTCGCAAAAGGACTCAACTCGTCGTTCGATAGGCTCATCGGTTTTTTTCGAATCGGGCAAGCCTTTAATGGCGAACATACGGACGATCACCTCTCGGCGCTCGTTCAGCCAACGGTCTATGAGGTCATGAACACCACCCCACAACTCTTTCGCATTTGTGCACTTCTCAAGCATCGCGACTCTTCCTTCGAATTCCATTACGCCTAGAAAACCACCAGCGGATCAAAAATGCAACCAAAATGGCGTTACGGTAGTTTACGACCCGCCCATTTATTCTGCAGCGCGCTTACCGCATCCGGTTTCCAAACGAGAAGACCGGTGACCACCATAAAGCCAACAAACCATACCAGCGCCCAGCCGGGAATCGTCAGCCCCAAAAACGCCCAATGCAAATCGGCACAGTCCCCACTGCCACGGAACACGGTATTAAACACTTCCTGTAAAGGAAAGTTTTGCATCATGTATGATAAATCGGGGCCGCATGACGGCATCATATCACTCGGACGCCCTTGCAAATACACGTGGCGTGCGGCGATACCGGCGCCTATCGACGCACTGACGAAAGCTAAACTACTGTAGATACGTATACCTCGCGCGCCTGGGTTGTGTATCGCCGCCGCTAGGCAAAATAATGCGACCCCCATAAAGGCAATACGCTGAAATATACACAGTGGGCACGGCGCCATTCCTAAGCGGTTCTGAAAATACAAAATGCCTGTTAATATCAATATAAGTGCGCTGATCGCCACTAAAAAGTTCAGTAAACGGGTAGACAACAAAAACATGGAATCGCTCCACAAGACAAAGTAGGCTATTTTTAACAGGAGCCGTCGTTCAACGCAGCTCAATTTGGTGTAAAGGTCAGGATTTTGTTATGAAAATTGCATACTTACCGCTGAGGCGGCACTGGCTGGCACTGCTTTGCCTAGCCGGGAGCGTTTTTTGGTTCCCGGCGCAGGCACAAGACTTTGATTTCTCGCCAGCACAAGCGCAGTACCTCGACTTGCAACCTGAGTTCGTGCTGAACTATGGGCAGGATGGACGTGTACGCTTCTTACGTTTGGAAATCACACTGGTGATGATAAATGAGACGGATGTTATTGATGCAGGCTACCACTCGGCGGGCCTGCGTCACATCGTCGTGATGAATGTCACAGGCGCGCAGCATGCGGACTTGCATGATTTGGGTCGTCGTGATGCTTTAAGGGAGCGCATTCTTGAAGATATGCGAGAATATATGAATCGCGAAACCGGCCGCCCGATGATCCAGCAGGTGCTGTTCAGCAATCTTATTTTGCAGTAAGTCATCGCCCTACAAGGTTAGCTACACCAATGCTCTACAGCGGATTATACCCTTATACCGCTTGACGAGCGGCACCACGATGACCGGACAGCTGCAAGGCTTCATACCCATCGTGCCAGCCGGCTTCCCAAGCTGAGGCCAGCACTTCTTGGTCAAGGAAAGGACAGTCGGCCAAGCCTTTGCTGGTCAACCCTACAAAGTAACCTTTTTGATAAGCCTCATTCAGCTTATCGATGTCCCATGTCTCTTTCTTCGCTTGACTCATCACTCACCACCACTTCCTGTAGTTCTGCTCGGATACTCACCCTGTCATCATAGCGAAGGCCTTGACCTAACGGCGTAAGAGAAAGCCTACACTGACTGTAGGCTAAACTTGGGGATAAGAGCCGCATTCAGCATACTCGCTTGCCTATCGATTGATGTAACTCTGTACAAAGGCATCAAAGCTACCCGTCGTTTGCTGCTCAAGCTCATCCTGTGCAGCTATAGAAAGCTCTGCTTCCTGCGCAAGCGCGTCGAAGCGATCAGCGCTCAAAGGCTCAGCAAGCAGGGTATCACGATGCTCTGCGGCTAAACGTGCCACCAAGGTGCGATAGTCTTTCGTGTCGTTCGCCAGCGCCGCGGCCATTTGCCCTGAAGGTGTGGTTTCTGGTGCCGCCAACATGGCTCGGTAGCGTGTAATGGCTGCCTGTACCTGTACGGCATTGTCAGGCTGTACCGCTTGCAGTAGCGACTCCATGCCTGACAGAATGTCTTTTCCCCACTCGCGCAACGAGCGCACTGCACCCCGATCCACCAGCAACAGTTCCGGGTCTCGGCCATACAAAACGGTCAATTTTTTATTAAACTCAACACGCTCGCATTCGATATCACTGATCTCAGGCGCTTCTTCGGTCAAACACCAAAACAGAAACCAGTTCATAAAATGCAGCTGGTCACTGTCCACACCCAAGGGCAAATACGGATTCAAGTCCAGACAGCGGACTTCAATGTATTCAACACCCCGTTCCTCCAGCGCCTGCAATGGCTTTTCGCCACTGCGTGTGGTGCGCTTGGGGCGGATATCGGAATAGTATTCGTTCTCGATCTGCAGAATATTGGCGTTTAACTGCTGGTAACGTCCGTCCTGTTTTATACCCATGGCCTCGTAAGGCGGATAGGGTGTGTGTAGCGCCTGGCGCAAGGTTTTGATGTAGGTTGGCAAGCTGTTGAAACAGACTTTAAGACTCTGTTGCGCCGAATTGGTGTAGCCCATATCACTCATGCGCAAAGTTGTGGCCGTAGGTGACATCAGAGTATAGGTACCCTGAGCACGCAAACGTGCTGTGTTCTCCCGCAGGAACGTGCGATCAAGCGCGGGCGACGCGCCAAACAGGTACAACAACAACCACGAGTGCCGGCGAAAGTGCCGGATCAAACCAAAATACCGGCGCGACTGGAAGTTCACCAAGCTGTCCGTATCGCCTTTAAAGGCCTGCCACGCTGGCCAGAACTCATCTGGCACGGAATAGTTGAAATGCACCCCGGCGATGGTCTGCATGATGCGCCCATAGCGATGCCACAGGCCATGCCGGTAGATGTGCTTCAGCTGGCCTATGTGCGAACTGCCGTATTCGGCAATGGGCACACTTAATTCACCGTCGAGCACGGACGGCATGCTGGCGGGCCAGATGTTTTCATCCGGGTTCACCTGCAAGGCGAACTGATGCAGCTCGCGCAAACAGTTCATACTGGCTTCTGGTGAGTCCACAGCGGGCGTAATAAATTCCAACAAGGCTTCGGAATAGTCCGTGGTGATCAAGGGATGTGTTAACGCCGACCCCAGCTCTGCAGGATGACCTTTCTGGCTGATACGCCCAGTCGCATCGACGCGCAAGCCCTCTTTTTCCAGCCCGTGCCGAAACTTAAACAACGCCTGGGGCTGTTTACTGAGCCAAGTTAGAAATGCGGCGTCTGCCATAAATGTAGTTATCCTAATATGAGCGCTCACGCAGAGTGTAGCGCATTACCGAAACAATCGTCGTCAGACATTTCGGTTATTGTTTAGCCTTTTGCAGTGCCTGCTGCAACAACGCAGCCATAGTGCCGTTTGTACTGGTACCGCTCGCGCTCGCAGAAGCACCTGAGCGCGTCGAACTCTTGTTCGCACGCTGCCCCTCTTGACGACTGGGTCTGCCACTGGCTTTTTGACCCTCCGCCTTGCCCGGCTCATCGTCCAAACGCATGCTCAGTGCAATACGTTGACGCGGCACATCAACATCCATCACCTTGACCTGCACCACATCACCCGCTTTAGCGACTTCTGCAGGGTCTTTGATGAATTGATGACTCATGGCCGAAATGTGCACCAAGCCATCTTGATGCACACCAACGTCAACAAAGGCGCCAAAGTTAGTCACATTGGTTACTACGCCTTCCAGCACCATGCCCGGACGCAAATCGCCGACTTTCTCTACGCCTTCTTTGAAGGTTGCTGTTTTAAACTCAGGCCGCGGATCGCGTCCCGGTTTTTCCAGCTCCGCCAGAATGTCTTTGACGGTGGGCAGGCCAAAACGTTCATCAGTGTAGGCCACCGGGTCGAGTTGACGTAAAAAAGCACTGTCGCCAATCAGGCTGGTCACCGGGCGCTTCGTGGTGGCAACAATCTTCTCCACCACACTGTAAGACTCAGGGTGCACTGCCGACGCATCCAGCGGGTTGCGCCCATTGGCGACTTTCAAAAACCCGGCGCATTGCTCGAAGGCCTTTGGCCCCAGGCGTGGCACGTCTTTCAGTTGCTTACGATCCTCAAAACGCCCTTGGCTATCGCGAAAGGCGACAATGTTACTGGCGATGGTGGTATTAAGCCCTGATACACGACTGAGCAGAGGCACCGAGGCGGTATTCAAGTCCACACCGACGGCGTTTACGCAATCCTCAACGATGGTTTCCAGCGAGCGCGCCAACGCCACTTGTGAGACATCGTGCTGGTACTGACCGACACCAATGGCTTTTGGGTCGATCTTCACCAATTCCGCTAACGGGTCTTGCAGGCGACGTGCGATGGAGATAGCACCGCGTATGGTTACGTCGAGATCAGGGAATTCGCGTGCGGCAAAATCGGAGGCGGAATACACCGAGGCACCCGCTTCCGACACCATCAGGGTATTGAGCTTGAGCTCTGGGTATTCACGTGCAATCTCGGTCGCCAACTTGTCGGTTTCGCGTGAGGCGGTGCCGTTACCAATGGCGATCAGCTCTACGTTATGCTTTTTACACAGTGCCACCACGACCCGCTTGGCTTCTTCCCAACGGTTCTGCGGCTGATGCGGATAGACGGCGTCGTGATCAAGCACCTTACCGGTCTTATCGACCACGGCCAGTTTAACGCCGGTTCGATAGGCCGGGTCCATACCCAAGGTCACGCGCGGCCCGGCGGGTGCCGCCAGCATCAAGTCTTTCAGGTTGCGGCCAAACACCTTGATGGCGTCTTCTTCGGCCCGTTCACGCAGCGTACCAAACAGGTCGGTTTCCAAGTGCGGCAACAACTTGACGCGCCACGTCCAGCGTACCACCTCTTTCAACCACGTACTGGCGGCACGACCGGTCACCGGCAAATTGAGGTGCAGGGCAATCATGCTTTCCGGGTAGTCGGGCGCATAAGCATCTGCGTCGAGCTGCAGGTTCATTTGCAGCACCCCCTCGTTGCGCCCCCGAAACACCGCCAGCGCGCGATGCGATGGCATGTTTTTCCAAGCTTCATGGTGGTCAAAGTAATCAGCAAACTTGGCCCCTTCTTGCTCTTTACCGGGCACTAAGGTCGCGTGTACTTGCCCCTTTTCCTGCAAGAACTGACGCAGCTCGCCGACCAAGCTGGGCTGTTCGGCAAAGCGCTCCATTAGGATGTACTTAGCGCCTTCGAGCGCCGCCTTCACATCAGCCACACCTTGATCAGCATTCACATAGCCCGCAGCAACGACTTCCGGCTCTTGGTCAGGGTTGTTCAACAGACTGTCAGCCAGCGGCTCCAAACCGGCTTCAATAGCAATCTGGCCCTTGGTACGGCGCTTAACTTTAAAGGGCAGGTACAGGTCTTCCAACTCTGTTTTCGTGGCCGCGCTATTGAATGCCGACGCCAAATCCGGGGTCAGTTTGCCCTGCTCTTCAACCGCTTTAAGAATGGCACCGCGACGGTCTTCGAGTTCAGTGAGGTAGCGCAGACGCTCTTCCAAATTACGCAGTTGAGTATCGTCCAAGGCGCCGGTTATTTCTTTCCGGTAACGGGCGATGAAGGGAACCGTAGCGCCTTCGTGCAAAAGCTGCACAGTGGCCACTACCTGACGTCGATCCACCGCCAGCTCATGGGCAATTTGCTGGCTGATACGCGACAAAATCTGGGTGTCCATGATGGATATTTCCTTAGTTCAAATGCTTGTTGGCGTCCGCAAAGAGCTGCTCTACGTCGTCTTGATTAAAATTGTATTTGGCATGGCAAAACTGACAGTCGACCTGCACGACGCCGTCCTGCGCAATCACTTCGCGAGCACTCTCAATGCCGAGCGAATAGACTGCGTTGGCGCTGCGTTCGCGCGAGCAGGTGCACTGAAACCACACGTCAGTCGGCGGGTAGGTGCGAACCACCTCTTCATGGAACAGACGATACAGCATGGACTCGTTGTCGAGCTCCAGCAGTTCTGCGTCCGTAATGGTTGCTGCTAATTGCGTTACGCGATCCCAGCCGTCGGCGTCGGCTTCCAACGAACTTTGTGAAGCACTGCCGGGCAATGCTTGCAGCAGCATACCACTGGCCCGTTTGCCATCCGCCGCGAGCCAGATACGGGTGCGAATCTGTTCCGACTGAAGGAAGTAATCTTCTAAGGCCGCCGCCAGTCCATGATCACGCAGCGAAACAATACCTTGATAGCGTTTGCCCACTTTAGGGTCAATGGTGATGGCGAGCGTGCCTTCACCCAACATGGCGCCACTGTCGACAAAGTCGTCATTATACTGGGCGATTGCACGCAGTTGCTCTTGGTTCTGTATTTCCGCCATTACCAAGCGCGCCTGCCCGGCACCACGTGCTTGTAAGCTCAGGATGCCCTCAAACTTTAGGGTATTGCTTAACAAGGTCACCGCCGCCATGAACTCACCCAGCAGTTGCTGTAATGGCTTGGGATAGGGATGCTGCTTCAATACATCCTGATAAGTTTGCTCTAGGCCCACTAATTCGCCACGAATGGCTAAATCGTCAAACAACAGGCGTTGACGCTGATCGGGATTACTCATAGGACGCTCAATTAATGCTCTGAATTCTGATCTTTAAGCCGTAACAAATCACGGCGCTGCTTTTTATTGGGGCGATGGTCGGGGGCCGCAGTGACCGCTCCCGCTTGACGCCGCAAATCTGCATTGGCGGCACGCCGCGCGATGCTGTCGGCGGTTTCTTCGTACAGGGTCTGGGCCACTGATGCAGGGCCGCGTTGTTCACTGAGCGCCCGCACTTCAACGGTTTTTTCTTCCCAGCCGAGGCGCAAGCGCAAGGTCGCACCGACTTCAACGGTACGACTGGGTTTGGCGCGCGTGCCATCGTAGTGCACCTTGCCATTTTCAATGGCGCTCTTGGCAAGGGAGCGAGTTTTAAAAAAACGTGCGGCCCATAACCATTTATCAAGGCGCACCGCAACGTCATTCATACACCATTTCCCCAAGACCGCCGAATATGCCTTCTATTGTATGGGCACAGGCCACAATTCCAAGGCCTAACGACCATCAAAGCTGGCTAACTCTCTGCCTCAATTGGAAACTTCACTCCCCATTCCCGACGCAATTGAGCCATCCAGGTTTGTAGACGCAGCGTGTCAACCCAACGCCACTGGGGACTTTCAATTTGGCCAGCCAGAATGCAATCTGTCGCGTGTTGCATTTCGTGAACAAACCCGCCGCCTGGTTCAGTACGCTGATAGATGATCTCGGACGGATTATGGCCGCCACCGTGCGATACCTGACGCGCGTCACACAGCGTACTCAGGCGCAACCAACCCTTGTCGCCATGCAAGGTTGCTTCATGCGGCAGCTCGCGGTCTAGCGCAAAATGCAGGTATGCACAGCGCCCGTCGGCGTAGTGCAGCGTCAGCTGATCGTGCACATCCACGCCCGTTGTGGCCAATTCGGCGCGGCTTTCCCAGCGCTCCGGCTCACCCATCCAGCGCCATGCGTGATAAAGACCATAGATGCCGATATCCAATAGTGCGCCGCCGGCCAACGCCAGATTCAGTAAGCGCCCGTTCGGGTCATCGGGCGCGTTAAAGCCAAAGCTGACGTGCAAAGACCGAAGCTGCCCGATGGCGCCGCCAGCGACCAGCTGCCGAACACGCTCTGTGCCGGGCAGAAAATCTGTCCACAGGGCTTCCATCAAAAAGGTGTTGTGTTGCTGTGCCAGTAGAGTCAGCTGCTGCCATTGCGCGACCGTGATCGCAGCAGGTTTTTCCACCAATACCGCGATACCGGCCCGCAGTGCTTGCGCAGCGGCGGCGGCGTGCATGCTGTGTGGTGTGGCGATGTAGAGCGCGTCAATGGCTCCACTGTGCAGCATCTCGCCAAGGTCCGTGAACTGCTGCGGCGTTCCGTAGCGCGCCGCGAAGGTTGCGGCGCCGGCCTTAGTCCGCGAACAGATAGCAGTGACAGTCATACGCTCGGTAAACGGCAGATCACCCATGAAGGCACCAGCAATACCGGATGACCCGACTACACCCCAACGCACTAAATTTTGCCTCGCGTCTGTCATGCTGTTGTTCCTTGTGCTGTATCAAGTATGTGGGGCGCCATTATGCTTAGGCCACGCGCAAAAAGCCCAAAATACTGCCCAGCGTGACGATTGTCTCGATTTCCTCCAGAGAAGTGAAACCAAAACGGTCCAACACACGTAAAGACTGCATCTACCCTGATTCTACTTATTCGGTATTGGACTTTTTATGCGGCTTATCCGCCTCACGGTTGTTATTCATATTTTGTCGCACCTCGCACTATGGGGCGCGGCGCTGTTATTGGTGTTAGAACCGTGGGCCGGCCAAGCGCTAGTAGCCCGCTTTTTCCACATTTTTGCCACTGCAGTGGTTATCCAGCTTGGCGCGTATCATTGGGCCATGGCGCAGTGGCAGGACGAACTGTGCGATGACCGTCACTGGCCAGCATCAATCTACACCGCCATCACCACACTGATCCTGGGCATCATTGCATTACTGTGGCCAGCTTGGTCGGTCATTCCCGTATTATTGGCCCTCGCCTTATTGGTCTGGCAAGAGAGTTGGGGGCAGATTTCACGCTATGTTCAACCCTGGTATCTGCGGTTGCGCTGGTTGCAAATGGTGTCTTTGATTCTCACCAAAATTCTAGTGACTTCACTGGGCTGAGGCAGCGTCTATTAATCGATAAAGCGTTCCACCGACAAAATCCGCAATCAACACATCGCCATTGGGTCGCTCGATAAAGCTGGAGGGGTGAATGTCCCATCTCCCGAGTTCGTGCCGGCGGTGCGCATCATCCATGGCCCATACATAGCCTTGCATGAAGTCCGCAAACAAATAGTGGTCTCGCAGCCACGGCTGCGTATCACCACGGTACCACAAGCCACCGGTCACTCGCTGCTCGCCGCGCAGCTCATAGGTCAGTACCGGTGGTTGATGTACGATACCTGCACATTCAACATCGCGCTCAAACGCTCGCTGGCCGAGGTAACAACGCCACCCTAAATTGTCCCCACGCACGACTCGATTGATCTCCTGCTCGTCCGCCAGTCCAGCGTCTGCTACCCAAAGCTGGCCCCTTGTATCAAAGGTTAAGTCGATTGGATTACGCACCCCACTAGCCCATAGCTCGGGCCGTACTTCCGGCTGCGCCACAAACGGGTTATCCGGAGGGATGGCATACGGCACCCCTGGCCGTCGCTCATCAACATTCAGGCGCAGTATTTTTCCCAACAGACTGGCGGGGTTTTGCGCCCGACGCGCTGTATCATTGTTCGAACCACCGTCACCGAAACCGACGTACAATTGCCCGTCGGGACCAAAGGCCAGGCCGCCACCGTTGTGATTTGAATAGGGTTGAACGACATCAAGCAGTACTTCAGCCTGCTGCAAAACAGGAGTTCGACCGGGTGTTTGACTCCAGCGCAGCTGCAGGATCTGACTGCGCGGTGTGGCACTATCCGGATTAATGTGTACGAAGACTCTGGGATCAGCCGGAAAGTCGGGGTGCAACACCAAGGCCAACAATCCCAGTTCGCCGTGCGTAGCCACCCGAAAGCGATGCACCACCTCTGAGCGCCCACTGCCTTCGTGTAACCAGCGCACCTCACCGGTCTTTTGCGTTACCAGCAATTGCTGCGGGGCGTGCGGTAGATAGTGCCCACTGGTGATCTGAGGCAGGTTCTCCCAAACTGGCTCAAGCGCCACGCCACGCGCTGCGCCAGCCAGCGACAACAGAGCACTGCCGCACAACGCGCACCCAAACAGGAAAATCCAATACTTTGACGATTTCGTATTCATGCTGGCAGTCTATACAAACTGTAACGCTATTGCCTAAAAAATAGGCTACAATAAACTAAATGCAGACCATCAACAGCCAGGAGTTTCCCATGGCGATTGAAGCAGCCAATATATCCACCAGTGTCAGCCCTTCAGTGCTGTCCGGTGCCTTGCGCCGCGACGATAATCCAGCGCTTGCGCGTGAACAGGAAGCACCACGGCCTGACAACAATACCACCGCGGACGTTCAGGTAGCGGCGTTGAGCCCGCAACAGACGGATCGTCAGCTTTTGCTGGAACGTGTGGCGGCGACCCAGATTGCACGTGAAGCACTTAATCAGGTCGAGAACTCGCTGGTTGAGCAACGCGATTTGGCGGTGGTCGAACGTGATAGCGGCGTGAATACTCAGCCCGAGCAGCGTGAAATTCAAGACCGTCGCGGCGAGTTAACGGAGCGCCAAGGCACCATTTTCAGCGCACCAGAACGTGACATCTTGGTCGATCAGAGCTTGCGCTCGCAATTTGTCGAAGCCTTGGAGGTCACCTCGGACGCAGAACAACTGGCCAGCGTTGAGCAGTTAGACGCCAGCATCGAGACTGTTGGGGCGGTACAGCAAGATCTAGCCCGCCAAGAAGTCGAACAGCTGCGTGAATTTTCGGCACAACAAGATGCTCGGCTGAGCAGTGGCACCTTCCCGGTGCGCAATGTCGATGAAGCGACAGCCTTGGTAGAGCGTGTTGTAGAAGCCGAGACCGAGCAGCTTACGCGGACATCGAATGCGGTGGATGATCAGCAGCGGCAGCAGGTGTTGAATTTATTAACGGTTTAATAGGTTTGGCCAGAGATTTGGCCGAACACCTACAATCAATCGTCCAACATCGCAAACAATGAATCTATGGTACGCCGACCCTGGGCTTGATTCTGCTCCTTGGTCGGCGCTTGCAAACCTTCCCACTCAATATCTTCTGCGGGCATTTCTTCTAGGAATCGACTGGGTATGCAGTCCACAATTTCCCCGAATTGACGACGGCGAGCAGCGTAAGTGAGCACTAACTGTTCACGCGCCCGGGTGATGCCCACGTACATCAAACGACGTTCCTCTTCTACGTCGTCACTCTCAATGCTGTTGCGATGTGGCAGCAGCTCTTCTTCCAAACCCATCATAAACACATGCGGAAATTCGAGCCCTTTTGAGGCGTGCAAGGTCATCAGCTGCACTGCATTGGTCTGCTCTTCGTCTTCTTGACGCTCCAGCATGTCACGTAACACCAAGCGCGCAATGGCGTCTTCCACCGCCACGTCCGATGCTTCATCATCGTCATCGTGCCGCTCCAAGATGGATTGCAGGCCGTCAATCAGGTGCCAAACGTTCGCCATACGTTTTTCGGCCACGCCACTGGAACTGCTGTCTTGGCGCAGCCAGCTTTCGTAGTCCATATCATAGATCAGCTCTTTGATGATGGTGATCGGCGCTTCCGCTTCGGCCAACTTGCGTCGTTTCAAGTCGAGCCATTCAACGAAGCTGTGTAAGCGCTGCAAGCTCTTGCCTTGCAAAACCTGCTGTAACCCGGCCTCTCCGGCACCCTGATAGAGACTTAAATCGTGCTCACCGCAATACAAGCCGAGCTTTTCCAGCGTGGCCGCGCCGATTTCCCGGCGCGGTGTATTGATGATGCGCAAAAATGCCGCATCGTCCTCGGGGTTAATCAACAAGCGCAGATAAGCCATGATGTCTTTGACTTCGGCGCGCGCAAAAAAAGACGTCCCCCCGCTGATTTGATAGGGCACCCGACTTTGTTGCAGTTTGATTTCCAACAGACGTGCTTGGTGGTTACCGCGATACAGGATAGCGAAGTCTTTATATTCCTTACGCCCTTGCAACTTGGTACTGAGAATATCATTCACGATGCGTTCGACTTCGGCCTCTTCGTTGGCGGTGCGAATCACCCGAATGGCCTTACCTTCACCCATGTCGCTCCACAGTGTTTTGGTAAACACATGTGGGTTATTGTCGATCACGCGGTTGGCCGCTTTCAGAATACGCTTGGTTGAGCGATAGTTCTGCTCCAGTTTCACCACTTTTAAACTGGGGAAATCGTCTTGCAGCTTGGCCAAGTTCTCTGGCCGTGCGCCACGCCATGAATAAATCGACTGGTCGTCGTCACCCACCACCGTAAAACGCCCGCTGCCCGCAACCAGAAGTTTTACCATGATGTATTGGCTGATGTTGGTGTCCTGATACTCATCCACCAACAAATAGCGCACCTTGCGCTGCCAGCGTGCTAGGACGTCGGCATGGGTCTGAAACAGTTCAGTAGGCAGGCGAATCAGGTCGTCAAAGTCCACCGCGTTGTAGGCACTCAACAATCGAGCGTATTGCGCGAACACATGCGCGCCGATGACTTCGTTGTCGTCCTTGGCATGACTGAGGGCGCGCTCCGGGTTCATCATGTCATTTTTCCAGTTGGAAATCTGATGCTGATAGAAGCCCGCCTGGTCAATCTCGTCGGGGTACTCACGACTCAAAATATCCTTGATCAGGGCAAAGGCATCGGCCTGATCGAAGATGGTGAAATTCTTTTTGAGGCCGGCCGCTAAATACTCGCGCCGCAGAATATTCAACCCGAGGTTGTGAAAAGTTGAGACCGTCAAGCCACGCCCGGCTTTACCTTTCACCAGCTGACCGACGCGCGCCTTCATCTCTTTAGCGGCCTTGTTGGTGAAGGTCACCGCGACGATGTGACGCGCTTGATATTGGCAGTGCTCGATCAGGTAAGCGATCTTCTGTGTGATTACGCTGGTTTTGCCACTGCCTGCCCCAGCCAATACCAATAATGGGCCATCAATGTAGCGCACCGATTCAGACTGCCGCTCGTTCAACTGCGTCAACGCAAGCTTCCTCTCAACTTAATCATAACCACTTCTCAAAACCTCTTAATTCTACTTAACGCGCGCTTCAATGCAGTGGATTTTTGTACAGAGTTGTGCGATGTTCTTCCTCTGCTTAGGGAAGGCGCACTTAAACAACTCTGGATCCGCTGCTGACACGTTGCCACTGCGTGCCTGCCGCCAGCTATCTGCCTTGCAGATTAAGATGTATTACATGCTTAACCCTAATGAGATCACTGTTTGCCTGTGCCTTGAGCACGGCGTTGTTACAGCTCCTCTCGTAGACGCATTGCGAGCGGCTGGCTTTCGTGTTTCCGGCGATATTGATACGCCCGAACACCTCGCAGCGGCGCAAGTCGTTTTGTTCCAACCATCAGTTCGCAGCGCACAGCATTCCATGCTCGTTGGCGCGCGCAAGACGTGGATCGCTTACATCGATCACAATATGGCGTCTGTGCACAATAATCTGGATGCCTTCTCGGTATCTGGCGCACGAGAAGTCTTGTACGCCGATGAACTTGCCCCGCACCGATTACAGCGCTGCATCGAACGCGCCATCAAACAACAGCATGCCCTACAACGCCAAAGTCATTTCGACAGCCTCACTGGGCTCCTGAGTAACCGTGGTTTTCTAGAAGCCACCGACGAAGCGCTTTTTAAGGTAAGCGAACATGGGCGTATGGTAGCACTATTGGCCCTCGACTTGCGCGGCTTCAATGAGGTCAATCAGCACCACGGCTTTAATTTCGCCGACCAGTTACTGTCCTTTGTCGCCTTGCGTTTGAAGAGTGCGCTTGGCCCACTGGCAAAAATTGCGCGTCTTGGCGGCGATGAATTTTTTATTCTATTAGAACAACTGCCGGGCATGGAGGCAGCGCAACAATTAGCGCAGCGCGTGCACGCCATCTTCGATGAGCCCTTCCAGATTCTGAGCGAGCGCGTGCGTGTGCAAGCCGATATCGGCATGGTAACCTATCCGGAAACACTGGGCAGCGCAGAAGAGCTCATGCGCAACGCTCACAGTGCCATGCAAACGGCAAAGGAGCGCGACGTTCACCTGTGCCGTTACGAACAGGGCGCGCAACAAGACTGGACCAGTAATATGGAGCAGGCGCTCAGAGTGGCGCTGCGTCGACAAGAGTTTGAACTGCATTACCAGCCAAAGGTATGCCTGCGTGAACGCACCATAATCGGTATGGAGGCGTTGATACGTTGGCGTCATCCGACGCGTGGCCTTTTAATGCCTAGCGAGTTTATTACTGCTGCCGAAAGCAGCGGTATGATCGTACCCATGGGGTATTGGATTATTGAGCAAGTGTGCCGAGACCTAAGTGAACTGGCCGAGCACGGCTTACAGAACGTCTGTGTCGCAACCAATCTGTCATTTCGACAGTTACAGGATGAACAGTTTGCGAGCGTCCTCCCGCGACTGATTCAAGAGGCAGGGATCGATACTCGTTGTTTAGAATTTGAACTTACGGAAACCACGGTACTGACCGATCCCAAGCGAGCGCTGGCCACCTTAGAAGCAGTGACTGCCTTGGGCGTGACCATTTCATTGGACGACTTTGGAACCGGATATTCGTCGCTGACGCATATCCGTCAGTTCCCCATCAGCACCATCAAAATTGATCGCAGCTTTACCCAGCGCGTCTCGCTCGACCACGAAGCCGACTCCATCGTGCGCTCGATCATCAATCTCGCTCATGACCTCAACATGCAAGTGGTCGCCGAAGGGGTCGAGGACGACATTCAGCTGGGCTTTTTATTGGCTAACGGGTGCGATCAAGTTCAAGGGTTCTTGTTCAGTGAGCCCAGACCACTGTGGGAGGTGCTCCAGCTGATCGATCAAATTCTACGTCCGGTCACTCATCCACTTCTGACTCCGCTATAAGCACTGCCGAAACTTACTGCATCACACCCAGCCGATCCAGTTGGCGCATATTCAGTGCCTCGATCAGGTGCGTCTTGGCGACTTCATCCGCACCCGCCAAGTCCGCCAAAGTCAGAGCTACTTTCTCGATGCGATGCTGTGCCCGCGCACTGAGCCGGAAGCGTTCTGCAAGGTCAACGATCATCTGCCGCTCTTTCTGAGGTAACATGCCGAGTTCGTGGAGTTCTGTCGATGTTAGATCGCGGTTCTGCTTGCCTTGCCGCGCTTGCTGGCGCTCCCAAGCGACTTGCACACGTGCTCGCACCTCAGCCGAGGACTCGCCTTGCGCCCGACCTTGCAGCACCTCTGCTGGGACGGTAGGCACCTCTACATAGAGGTCGATGCGATCCAAGAACGGCCCACTCAACCGACTTAAATACCGCTGTAACTGCTCCGGTGTATAAGCCCGCGAGCGACTATCACTGGCATTGAATCCACCGGGTGTCGGGTTCATCGCTGCCACCAGCTGAAAACGAGCAGGGAAGGTGGTTTTGCGCGCGGCACGCGAGATAACGATTTCACCCGACTCCAATGGCTCACGCAACACATCCAAGGTAGCGCGACTGAACTCTGTCAGCTCGTCAAGAAACAACACGCCGTTGTGCGCCAAAGTGATCTCACCTGGACGGGGTACCGAACCGCCGCCTACCAAGGCAGCGCCCGAACACGTGTGATGCGGCGCCCGAAAAGGCCGCTGCCCCCAAAGAATGGGCTGACCAATTATCGAACGAATAGCAGCAACGTCCAGTGCTTCCTCAGGTGACAGCTCTGGCAGTATTCCCGGCAGCCGACTGGCCAGCAGTGTTTTGCCGGTACCCGGCGGGCCAAAGAACAGCAGGTTGTGACCACCAGCGGCAGCGACTTCCAGCGCTTTCCTCGCTTGTGGCTGCCCTTTGATGTCGGTCATATCGGCAACATTCAGTACCGTCTGCGGATGTTGGGTGGCCACAGGTGATAGCGGTGCCTGCCCTTTCAAATGCCCGCACAGTTCCAATAGATGATCCGCAGCGAACGCATGACAGTTGGCCAGCAAGCCTATTTCCGGGGCATTTCCTGCCGGCAACAGCAAGGTCCGTCCAGCCTTCTGTGCTGCCATGGCGGCAGGCAACACACCTTGAACGGGTCGTAGCTTGCCCGAGAGCGACAACTCGCCCATCACTTCGGTGTCACGCAAGGCCGCAGCGGGGATTTGTCCACTGGCCACCAAGATGCCCAAGGCAATGGCGAGATCGTAACGACCGCCCCCCTTGGGCAGATCGGCCGGAGCCAAGTTGATGGTGATACGGCTGGCTGGGAAATCGAATTGCGCATTGAGTAAGGCCGAGCGCACCCGGTCCTTACTTTCTTTGACGGCCGTTTCAGCCATGCCAACGATGGCCATGTGTGGAAGTCCGCCAGAAAGATGCACTTCAACGGTAATCAGTGGTGCCTCAACGCCAATGACAGCGCGAGTATATAGGGTTGCAAGAGCCATAAGGCACAGATCCTTTTCTGCTGAGCAAATAGGCATTTCCCCACCTATTTATGTTGGCGCTCAGACTAATCCGCACGGCTCGAAATGACAATACACCCTAGGTTTAGGTTGACCACCTTTGTCAGGGTTGCGTCCAATACGGTCCCTGCCCGTCCAACTCCACTGGGCGCGCCCATTCCAATTGACGCTGTAAGCGCAGTTCAGTACGGTACAACGGCTGGCGTGTTTCACCGGCGGCGGTAAAACTCAAAACCCCGCGCGGCGAATCCCACGCCATATCGGGCAAATGAGCCGCGAGCTGTTCGGCATCAACGGTATCCGCTTCCGCCACGGCGGTTAACAGAGCCATGGCGGCCGTCATTCCCGCCACCACGTAATGGCTGGGTAGGCGATCATGCCGCTCCAGCATGGTACGTACCAGCCAGGTATTGGCGTCGTTATTTGGAAGATCGTAATAGTAATAGGTAAGACCTTGCAGTCCACTGAATTCACGCAGTGGCACGAGGGAGGCGAGATCCGGCAACCAGAAATACATATTCTGACTGGCCAAACCCACATCATCACTCAGCATCGGCAGCCAGTCCAACAGCACAGGCCAGGTACTGCCTAAAGCAGGGTTTTTCATCAAGCGCGCCAAGTCATCTACTTCAGCAATGACTGAGGCCCCTGACGAGCGCGGGGACACATCAATATTGGCCACTCGAAAGAAGTCTGGCCGCACGCTGGAATCAACCGCACTGACCCAAATCAGGTCTTCTTGTTCGCTGGCCCATTCATACAATCCAGCCTCGACGTCCTGCCAACGATAAAAAGTACGAAAGGCCAAATCATACTGCGCCACCGGTAATTGGTTGGCTGGGCTGGCCGGTACTAAGGTAAGGCGCTGATAGGCTTGCCCATATTGCATAGCCCGGTGTGCATAGCGCGCTTGCACAGGGGCGATCCAAATGGAGAAATCCGGCAGTTCATGCGCATCCGGCAAATAGTTTTCATCACGAAACCAGCCGCCTGCTGGTACGGGGTGAGCAGAAACAGGGCGCCCCTGCCATTCCATTGAACCCTCGGTGAGGTATTCTAAACCGAGTAGGAAGCCTAGGTGTTGTTCTTCGGTATAATCACGAAAAACCGGTGTATCGTCTTCTAATAGTGCCACTGCGATGGGTCGTGGACTATCAGCCCAAGCCGAGTTCAACAATAGCGTAACCAGAATGATGGGAAACCAACCTGTGCGGCTAAAATTTTGGGTACGAACGGACTGAATGGCGTTAGACTGTGTAGACTGACTCATAATAAAACACTGGCTCTGCCGATAGACTGAGCGCGCGATTATAGCAGTTGGATAGCACGGCGAACATGGGTGACTAAGGACCAATCAAGGTAAGGCATGACCGTTTATATCCTAGCAGGCTCCACTTTATTGACCGCATTGAGCATCATCGCCCTGATCGGCGTGGCGCTGCGCTGTCGCACGTTGAAGTCGGAGCTATCCGAAGCGCGCAATGATCGGCAGCGATTCACTGCCGAACGGCAGCAGCTGCAGCAGCAACTCAGTCGTAAAAACCGTACGCTGGAAAAAACCATTGAGATACTTCGTGAACAAGAGCGCAAATTACTGCTGACCATCAAGGCATCGCACGCCGGCACCTTTGACCACGTTTTTGGTGACAACCGAACCTATTGGGATCGCCAGACAATGCGTCTTTTCGGCCTAGGTACCGACGGCCGCTGGATGCCCGCACGGCAGTGGGAGGCGCTGTTGCTGCCCGAAGACCTGCCTGCGGCCAAAGCCACTATTCAACGAGCTATCGATAACAACAGCTCGTTTGCTATGGAGTTTCGAATCCAGCGTCCAGACGGCACAATACGGAATATCTTTGGTACAGGATACGCCGTTATACAGAAGGGCGTGCCGGTGCGCCTGTCTGGCTTGCATTTCGACATCACCGAACGCAAACATTACGAAGCAGCACTTAAGGAAGCGAAGCGCGTTTCAGAGCTGGCAGCCAGCACCAAAACTGAGTTTCTGGCAAACATGAGCCATGAAATTCGAACGCCAATGAATGGCATTATTGGCATGGCAGAGATGTTAGAAGATACGTCTCTGGACGACAATCAGCGCGACTACCTGAAAGTCTTGCGTGAAAGCGGTGATATGCTGACGGTATTATTAAATGACATTCTCGACTTCTCGAAACTGGAAGCCGATCGCGTGGCGCTTGAGCCCACCGAAGTGAATCTCGATCACCTGCTAAATCAGTGCCTGAAGCTGTTTAACAGAACCGCCCAAGACAAATCTTTCTTCCTGTCTGCCTGGCGCGATCCGCGCCTGCCCCGCACCATAATGGCCGACCCGACACGCTTGCGCCAAGTACTGATCAATCTGCTTGGCAATGCCTGCAAATTCACAGCGCAAGGCCATGTCATGGTGTTTGTCGAGCCAGTGCTCAACACCCCAACTGAGCAAGGCCTCGTGATCCGCTTCCGAATCAAGGACACTGGAATCGGTATTGCGCCCGACAAACGTGCGGGTTTGTTTGAAGCCTTCACACAAGCCGATGCGTCTATCACTCGACGATACGGCGGAACCGGTCTTGGCCTCGCTATTGTGCGTCGCTTGGTCGCTCTGTGGCAGGGAGAGGTCTACTTTCGTAGCACGCTGGGTGAGGGCTCGGAGTTTTGGTTCACCTTACCGGGTCTGCAATTCGAGCCACAACCTACCTTACAAACCCAGCGCCTAAGAATATTGATAGCCTCGCGCTACATCGGATTCAGTCAGGTTACTCAGGTCTTAGAAAACAGTTACGGCTGGCAGCTGACGCACACGCACAACAGTTTTGATACCCGTGCCGCGCTACAGCAACGCTACGATGTGCTGGTGATTGAAGAGCGCCTACCGGGCGAGCCTGGTCATGAACTGGCGCGTTGGGCTGTCACTCAGCAACCACAACTGCGCGTCATTTTGAACGGCCAAGCACGACACCTACCCATTAACCTCCCGGCTGCTCTGCAAGAGCATTTAGTGTATCTACACAAACCTTTTGGCTTGAACGAGTTAAGTAACCTGATTACACACACCGACTCACCGAAGCCAAACTTAGTCGAGGCACCACATGTGTCAGCCGGGCAACATCAGCAACTGCAACAACTACGCGTGCTGGTGGTTGAGGACAACCGCGTCAACCAAAAAGTGCTGCAGGGCATGTTGGCGCGCCACCAAATCTTTCCTGACTGCGTCGAGAACGGACTGGAGGCTCTGAACGCACTTGCCGATCAAACCTACGACCTGATCTTTATGGACTGTGAAATGCCCATCATGGACGGCTATGAGGCCACACAGAAAATTCGCCACCTTAACGACCATAAGCCTTGGATCATTGGTTTGAGCGCGCACGCCATGCGTGAGCAAATCGACAAGGCACTGAATGTCGGTATGGATCGCTACCTCACCAAACCGCTGCGCGCCCGAATACTGGCGGGTGCATTGAACGAGTACCTAGAGCTGCACTGAGCCAAGATCAGGACTTTTCATCCTTGTTTTTGGCTTGTAGCTCTTCTACCTGCGCCTGCAACTGCAGAAGCTGCGCTTGCGCCTTACGCAGCATGACTTGCTGGGTTTCAAACTCTTCGCGCGTGACTACGTCTAACTTAGCCAACTGTGCCTGCAACAACGACTGCATGTTTTCTTCCATGCCGTCTTTTAACACGCGACCTTGATTCAAGGCTTGACTCAAACCAGCCATCAGCTGGGCTTTAATATCGTCTTTGTCTTTCATAGTGTTTACTCCAATTGGGTGTCTTGACGCAGCAGACCAGCGTCCCTGTATACAACGCAGCACTCTTCCGTCCTGTAGCTATACTGCATCACGCACCGAATGCGTGCCCTTGATGCATCCGCCGCGCACCAAATAATCACACAGCTTTGGCATGAAACCACGCAGCACAGACACCAGCACCACAGATGCACATTATTTGACCAGTGCGCACCAATATAGCGCACCCTGTTTGGGCATTCTGTTTCCTGAACCTGCGCAATAGGCCTACAGCCCAGTGTTTACGGCACTTTGACAAAGTTGGCACAGCGGGTGCTACACCACTGTCAGAGATGCTCCTCTGCGGGGATCGGGTACTGGCACAGATGAATTGTAGCAGTTGCGCCAACCTCATCCTAACCATCAAGAGCATATTTAGAAGCCTCAACCATGAGAATTCGTAACCAAACTGTGTAACGGAGAAGGGTGCTATGAAACTTGTCACTGCGATAATCAAGCCGTTCAAGCTTGACGATGTACGTGAAGCCCTGTCTGACATCGGTGTGCAAGGCATTACCGTGACAGAAGTAAAGGGTTTCGGTCGTCAGAAAGGCCACACTGAACTGTACCGAGGTGCAGAGTACGTGGTCGACTTCCTGCCTAAAGTGAAAGTGGAGATCGCTGTTGCCAGCGAGTCACTGGACCAAGTGCTGGAAGCCATCACCAAGGCCGCGAACACCGGCAAAATAGGTGACGGCAAAATCTTTGTTTCAGCTTTGGAACAAACCATTCGTATTCGTACCGGTGAAACCGGTAACGACGCCATTTAAGGGTCAGGAGTACTAAACCATGGAAATGATGAATTATATATTTGAACTCCAGTACGCCATGGACACCTTCTACTTCTTGGTGTGTGGCGCGCTGGTAATGTGGATGGCAGCGGGTTTTGCCATGCTCGAAGCCGGTCTGGTTCGGTCAAAAAATACGACTGAAATTCTGACCAAAAACTTCTCTTTGTTTGCTGTAGCCAGTGTGATGTACATGGTCGTGGGTTACCAGTTCATGTACGGCGGCGGCTTGTTCCTGAGCGGCGTTGAAACGACGGCGGGTGTGGACGTTGCAGCAGCGCTTGCCGCCTCTGCTGAAGAAGGTTTTGATGGCGACTCGGTGTATTCTGGCGCCTCAGATTTCTTCTTCCAGGTCGTGTTCGTTGCTACGGCAATGTCCATCGTATCCGGTGCCGTTGCTGAGCGCATGAAACTGTGGGCTTTCTTGGCCTTTGCCGTTGTCATGACCGGTTTCATCTACCCAATCCAGGGTGCATGGAGCTGGGGTGGTGGCTTCTTAGACGAATTAGGTTACTCGGACTATGCGGGCTCCGGTATTGTACATATGGCAGGTGCTGCTGCAGCTCTGGCTGGGGTCATCGTGCTGGGCGCTCGTAAAGGCAAGTACGGTCCTAAAGGTGAAATTAACGCCATTCCTGGTGCAAACCTGCCTTTGGCGACGTTGGGTACCTTCATCCTGTGGATGGGCTGGTTTGGCTTCAACGGCGGTTCTACCCTGAAACTGGGTGGTATCGACGTAGCCAACGAAGTGGCGAACGTGTTCGTGAACACCAATATGGCCGCTTCCGGTGGTGCCATTGCAGCATTGATCGTTTCCAAGCTGCTGTTTAAGAAAGCCGACCTGACCATGCTGTTGAACGGCGCATTGGCTGGCTTGGTGTCTATCACGGCTGGTCCAGATTGGCCGTCTGCTCTCGTCGCCACGCTGATCGGTGGTGTCGGTGGCGTAATTGTGGTCTTCTCTATCCTGGCGTTGGACAAGCTGAAAATCGACGATCCAGTCGGTGCAATCTCAGTACACGGTATCGCCGGTATCTGGGGTGTGCTGGCGGTGACATTGTCTGGCGACGCCAACATCGTTGCCCAGCTGACAGGATTAGGGGCTATCTTCGGCTGGGTATTCGTAACCTCACTGATCGTTTGGTACGTACTGAAGCTGGTCATGGGTATTCGGGTAACCGAAGAAGAAGAGTACGAGGGTGTGGACATCGCGGAATGCGGTCTGCATGCGTACCCTGAGTTCACCAACAAGTAAGCTTACTACTTGCTCTAAAAAAGGCACCTTCGGGTGCCTTTTTTGTATCACTTTCAGCACCCCTCCCCTTTTGCCCCACCAAGCTGTTAAACTCCCACCAATGTCGCATTGCTAGTGCGTACCACAGGAGGGTAAAACTTGCTCGGAGTTATGATTGTAGATGACGATGAACTCAGCGCTGAATTTCTGGCTGAGCACCTCGACATGTTGGGTTATCGCACGCATCGCGCGGCATCCGGAGAAAACGCCCTAGCCCTATTGGGGGCTGGCGATCGTCCTCATGCCATCGTGATCAGTTTAAACCACGATGCACAAAAGGGTTTTGATACGGCTCGCCTGGTGCGCGAGCGCTATCGCTATGATCCAGCGATTATTGGCCTTGCCGCACAAGAAGCTGACTTAGACATTGCGGCGGGTGTAAACGCAGGCATCGATGCCTGGTTGTCGCGCCCTATCAACACCACACAGCTTGCCAGCACGCTTGAACGTTGGCTAAACGAACACTGAGTGCTATGTTATTAGCATAGTTTGTATTATTTGCCTTGGGCAGGAGTAACGTATGAAATTGATCACCGCTATCATTAAACCCTTTAAATTGGACGACGTGCGCGAATCGTTGTCTGACATGGGTGTCCAAGGTATTACCGTGACTGAAGTAAAAGGCTTTGGTCGCCAGAAGGGCCACACCGAACTGTACCGTGGTGCCGAGTACGTGGTGGACTTTTTGCCTAAGGTAAAAGTTGAAATCGCGGTCAGTGATGACAAGTTAGAAACGGTTTTGGAAGCCATCACCAAGGCCGCAAATACCGGCAAGATCGGCGACGGTAAGATCTGGGTGAGCCCACTGGAACAAGTGGTCCGCATCCGTACCGGTGAGACCAACGAAGACGCGCTGTAGCACCTGACAGCATGGGGCCCTGACACAATGACGGGGCCCACATTCTACTGCGCTTTACCGCAATACCCGATACACCCGCACCACTTCCGCCAAACGGCGCACACGGCGCATCACGTTCGCTAAATGCACGCGGTTGTTCACGCTGACACTGACCAGAATCTGACTCACCGAGGCGTCCTTCTCTTCCATGTTCACAGTATCGATGTTGGAATTGGCATTAGCAATCGCCGAGGCCACGTTTGCCAACACACCGCGCTGGCTGTGTACAATGATGCGCAGTTCGGCATGGAAATCACCGCCCATCTCATCGTCCCATTCCAGATGCACGCAGCGCTGTTGATCGTCGCGAATGTCAGCAATGTTTTTGCAGGTTTCACGATGAATCACCAAGCCTTTGCCTTTGCTGATTACGCCGACGATGGGGTCGCCCGGTATCGGTGCACAGCACTTGGCGTAGTTCAGAATCAGTTTTTCAGTACCACGCAAGGTCACTGCTGACGCCCGTCGGCTTGCGGCAATGCTTTCGTTGTTGCTGACCTGCTGCGCAAGGCGGCGGGCAACCACAAAACTTAAGCGCGTACCCATGCCCACGTCGCTGAACAAATGTTCCAGGGTGGGCACCTCCAAATCGTCTAACAGCGCGCGCCACTGCGCGTCCGTGATGTCGGCGAATTCCAGCTCAAATTGCCCCATTGCCTTGATCAACAGCTTCTTGCCAATGTCTTCCGACTCCGCTTCGTGCATGGTCTTCAAGTAGTGGCGTATCGCGCTCTTGGCCTTGCCCGTCACGACGAAGTTCAGCCACGCCGTATTGGGATGCGCGGTCTTGGCGGTAATGATCTTCACCGAGTCGCCGCTTTCCAGCGGTTGGCTCAGCGGCCAGTATTTACGATTCACCAAGCAGCCAACACAGCTGTTACCGACATCGGTGTGTACGGCGTAGGCGAAGTCCACCGGCGTGGCCCCTTTAGGCAATTCCATAATGCGACCTTTGGGCGTAAACACGTAGATTTCGTCGGGAAACAAGTCGATCTTGACGTGCTCGATGAACTCGATGCTGCTGTTGGCCTGCTGCTGGATCTCCAAGAGGCCATTGATCCAGCGGCGCGCCCGCGCTTGTGTCGGGGTGGGGTTTTCCGAATCGTTCTCTTTGTACAGCCAGTGCGCAGCAATGCCGTGGTTCGCCATGGCATCCATGTCGTGGGTGCGAATCTGCACTTCAATGTGAATACCGTTGAAGCCGATCACTGTAGTATGCAGGCTCTGGTAACCGTTCACCTTGGGGACGGCGATGTAGTCTTTGAAGCGCTTAAAAACAGGGTTAAACAGACTGTGTACGGCACCCAGTGCTTTGTAACAGTCTTCCACCGAATCGGTGACGATGCGGATGGCATAAACGTCCATGATTTCTTTGAACGGTTTATGCTGCTCCTTCATCTTTTGGTAGATGCTGTATAGGTGCTTTTCGCGCCCATAGACCTGAGAATCCGCCAGCGAGAACTCTTCTAGCCGCTTGCGCAGCATCCCTTGAATTTGCTCGACCACTTCACGGCGATTGCCGCGTGCCTTGGTGATCGCCGCCGAAATACAGCGCGCCCGCATGGGGTAGATAGCCGCAAAGGACAGGTTCTCAAGCTCCACTCGAATGTCGTTGATGCCGAGACGCTGGGCAATAGGGGCATAGATGTCGAGGGTTTCCTGCGCAATGCGGCGTTTTTTGTCGGGCCGCAGCGGCGCCAGGGTGCGCATGTTGTGCAAACGGTCGGCCAGCTTGACCAAAATAACTCGCAGGTCTTTTGCCATGGCCATGGCCATTTTCTGGAAGTTCTCGGCCATTTCATGGCGCTTGTCTTCGAATTCGAGGTGCGTCAGCTTGCTCACACCGTCCACTAAATCAGCCACACCGTCGCCGAACTGTCTGGCCATCGCCTCGCGGGTCATTGGTGTGTCTTCAAGAACATCGTGCAGCATGGCGGCCATCAGGCTCTGATGGTCCATGTGCATCTTGGCTAATACATTAGCAACGGCCAGGGGGTGAATGATGTAAGGCTCATCACTGGCTCTTTTTTGGCCATAATGGGCCTGCTCGGCAAAATAGTATGCCCGACGTACCCGATTGATTTTCTCCGGGCTGAGATAACTTTGCAGGCGACTGGCCAGCGCATCAATGGTCGGCACTCAGGGCACTTCCGCTAAACAGAATGGGGTTACTATGATTCTAGTGAATGGAGGGGGTACAGCACAACCGTATCACCGCGATTAAGCCATTCTATTGCCTGCTTATGGGGTATTGGCGGCATAAAACGAGGGGGAGAGAAGGGCAGCTTAGGCTGCGGGCCAGCAGCACTGGCCCCTTCACACACGCAACAAGCGTAAACAGACTTACTCTTGTTCTGGCGTGCTCATGATTTCATCAACTGAAATCTTGTTTTCAGCCAGTTCACGCAAGGCCAGCACGGTAGGCTTGTCCTTATCCAAAGATACCCGTACATCGGCACCTTGGTTGGCAATCTGACGTGCACGCTTGGAAGCGACCATGATTAACTCAAAACGGTTATCAACGTGCTGTAAACAATCTTCTACTGTGACACGAGCCATGCGATCTATCCTCTAGCGTTCACTGACATACTGGGCCGCCTGAGCGGACCGCGTAGTTTACCTGAATCTGGGGCGCTTACAAGTGTGCTAGGGCGTTGTCTTACCCAGCAACCCCTGCATAAGCGCCGACTGCATGCGCATCTGCATCGGTGTGCGCATACGTTGGGCAACAAAGATCGCACAAAACTCATCCAACGCTTTATAGAAGTCGTCATTGATGATCAGGAAGTCATATTCATCGTAATGCGACATCTCGCTCATTGCGTCACGCATGCGGCGGGCAATGACTTCGGCAGAATCTTGCGCGCGCTTTTCCAATCGCTCCTGCAAGCTGTGCAGCGACGGCGGTAAGATAAAAATACCCTGCGCTTCTGGCATAAGCTGCCGCACTTGGCGAGCCCCCTGCCAGTCGATTTCTAGAATAACGTCATGGCCTTTTTCCAACTCGCGCTCGACGTAAGACTTGGACGTCCCGTAGAAGTTATCAAACACCTGCGCGTGCTCGAGAAAATCGCCTTGTTGCACCATGGCGGTAAAGTCATCGGTTGTCACAAAATGGTAGTGCTCGCCCTGCTCTTCGCCGGGCCGCATGGGCCGTGTAGTGTGCGAAATAGACAGGAAAACGTAACTCAGTCGCTTGATGAGGGCGTTCACCAAACTGCTTTTACCGGCACCCGACGGCGCCGACACAATGTACAGAGTACCCTTGGCCATATCGTGTTCTCTTAATGAAAACGCCAGCGTGATGCTGGCGTGATATTTTAGCGCGAAGTATAGAAGGTTTTACTCGCCTCGTCTTGCGGCGAGCGCATCTTCACAGCTTGAAGAAACTGACTTTTTTGGTCAGCTGATCCGCCAAGTCCGCAAGATCACGGCTGGAGGAGGCGACCTGATCGGCACCGGCCGAACTGGCCATGGTAGAGTCGTGGATACGACTGATGTTCTGATTCACCTCTTCCGCAACGCGACTTTGCTCTTCCGAGGCCGTTGCGATTTGCGTATTCATGTCGTTGATGGCCGCCACTTCGCGACGAATACTACTCAGTGCAGCCTCTGCTTCACGCGTTTGTTCAACAGTGTTTTGCGCCAAATTGCGACTGGTCTGCATGATGGTCGCCGCCTGTCCCGAACCCTCTTGCAGCTTGACGATCATGGTACTGATCTCACGCGTCGATTGCTGAGTACGGGTTGCTAGCGAACGCACTTCGTCGGCCACCACCGCAAAACCACGACCGTGCTCACCGGCACGCGCCGCCTCGATGGCCGCGTTCAGCGCCAGCAAGTTGGTCTGTTCGGCAATCGCGTTGATAACTTCGGTGATCTTTTCAATATTGCCACTGTCGGTCGATACCTTCTCAACCGTTTGAGCCGCTTTCTCCAGCGTTTCGGCAAGATTAAGAATGGACTTGGCGGCTTCTTGTACCTTGGCGTTACCCGTCTCGACTTCCTGATCGGCCTTCTGGGTTGCCGATGCCGCACTGGTGGCGTGCAACGCAACTTCCGTTACCGAAGCGGCCATTTCATTAACCGCCGTCGCCATCTGCTCGGCTTCACTCGACTGCAACTGAATTTGCTGATTGTTATCTCGTGACGTAGAGCGCAACTGAGCAGAAGACTCGGTTAACTCTTCTGCTGCGGAACGCACCTCCGTAATAATACCCTTTAGGCGCTCTACCATGGTGCGCATGGCACCCATAACGCTGTTCGGGTAACGCGTATCAATGCGCATACCTAGGTCGCCATCGGCCAAGCGCTGAATCGCCTTGGCGACATCTTCCGGTTCGCCACCCAGTGTCGCCTTCATATTGCGGATGATCACAGCCGACACCAGAGCGCTGGCGACTACTGCCGCTGCGGCTACAATGACCATGAGAATACGAAAGCCACCCGCCACATCTTGCACTTGGTCGATATCACGACGAATGAGGGCTTCTTGGTAATCAATAAAAGCATTGATCCGCGCCAGCCATTCAGAATAGGCCGGCGATACTTCATCGAGGAGGAAACTGGTCGCCCGGGCCATGTCCCCCGCCTGGCGGATGCGAATCAACTCTTCTGTCAAACGCAACGTTGAGCGTTCGATGTCCTTGATACGGTCCAAGAGGCGAACTTCTTCTTGAGTCGCACCTAAAGTGGCGAACAGCTGGTCCATGGGGCGGGCAGACGCCTGATAAAAAGCCGCCAGATCACGAATATCTTGTAGGTGCCCGCTGAGCTGTGATGCTTCACTCACCAGCACCGCGTCTCGTACCGAAATGGCACGATCATGCACACTGCCGCGAAAGTTTATGGCATAGCGTTGCTTCAGCGTCGCGCCATCGTTGACTTCTGTCAGAGTGCGATCAATAACACTAACACGCTGCATACCGACCAACGTAACCAGAATCATTAGGGAAAGAATGAGACCAAAGCCCAAGCTGAGACGCTGGGTTATGGTAAGTGACTTCGTCATATTATGTTACTTCTCTGCAAAAGGCGTGAATGTGTAACAACCCTGTATACGACGAGCCGGCCATTTTCGATCACTGTATGAAGAAATCATCTCGGGTGATGGTGGAGAGCAGAGCAAGACGGGTGCAACCATGCATCCAGGCGCGCACAGTGTACGAAAAATAACCTTAACGCAAGCGACTTCAGTGCTACTCATTCAATGAGGTCGAACTAAATTACTGGTCGCTCTGTAAGCGCTGATTTCTGGCGTGTAAATGCGTCTATTCGATGTTTTGAATCTGCTCGCGCATTTGCTCGATCATCACTTTCAAGTCGATGGCAGCCTGCGTGTAGTCGGTGCTGCTGGCCTTTGAACCCAGGGTGTTGGCTTCACGATTAAACTCTTGCATCAAGAAATCCAGGCGTCGCCCCACTGGCTCTTTGCGCTTCAATACCTGCCGAGTTTCGCTGATGTGGATGTCCAGCCGATCCAGCTCTTCGGCGATATCGGCTTTCTGCAACAGCATGACCAGCTCCTGCTCCAGTCGCTGTGGCTCCACCTCTGCCTGCAAACGCTCGATGCGCTCCCGAAGGCGCTCGCCCAAGGCCGCCTGCAAGGCAGGGTAGGCCTCGCGCAATTGCGCTACGATGGCGTGAATGTGCTCCAAGCGCTGTTCAATTTGCCCCACCAATTCTTGCCCTTCTCGACCACGGTGCTCGCGCAGCAGGTTCATGGCTGCTATCAGTGTCTGACTAATAGCGCCTGCCAGCACCTCAGGCTCTACATCCGCTTCGGCCAGTACGCCGGGCCATTGCAACACCGCCAGAGCATCCGGCATGGCGGCATCCGGCACCGCCTGCCTAACCTGCTGGAGCGCTAGCTGCAATTGGTCCAGTGCCGCCTTTTGCACCACCAATTCTTGTTGCTCACTGGCGTCACGCTGCCAGCGCACAGTCACCTCGAGCTTACCGCGCGATAGACTTTTCCGTACCTGGTCCCGAATCAGCGCCTCAGCAAACCTCAGGCTGTCGGGCAAACGAACGTACACCTCTAAATACCGATGATTCACCGATTTGACTTCTACACTCAATTTTCCTGTCGGTAGGGCCTGTTCGGCGCGGGCGAATCCGGTCATGCTGAAGGTCATAAAGGCTCTCTCACATTAGCTGGCATTAGCTGGCATTAGCTGGTTAGCAGGGGCACATTCTATGGCATAGACTACCACAAAGTTGCCGCGCGCTCGGAGTGCTAAGCAGCGCTACTCGCCCTACCACCCCTACTATTTATTAGGATATCGCTCAATTTTCTTATTTTTTATAAGAAAAAGGTCTTAAAAACTGAATTTAAGGGCTGAAATTAAGCTTCTTAAACGTTTAAGATAGAAAAGTGATAACTGGCAGCCTGCATAAAAACTCCAAACTCTGGGTTGCTACCGCGAACGCATCATCGCTCAAGATGGCGCCTAAGCATCATTCACCACAACACTACAGGAACACAACAATGATAAAGTCCTATAAAAAGACGCTTGCAGTGGCTATTGCTGCCTCTGTTTTTTCCGCCGGTGCAATGGCTCAACCTTTTACTAAAGGCGAAGGCCCCTTCACTTGGAACTCGCTGTCCAGTTTTGAGAACATGAATCTGTCTGGCCAAACCATCACCGTTTCCGGTCCTTGGTTGGGTGAAGAGGCAGGTTTCTTTAACGACGTACTGTCGTACTTTGAAGAAGCCACTGGCGCACGCGTTCAGTACGCTGGCTCCGACAGCTTCGAGCAGCAGATTGTTATCGACGCCCAAGCCGGTAGCCCACCGAATATTGCCGTATTCCCGCAGCCTGGCCTTGCGGCTGACTTGGCTGCGCAAGGCTTACTGACTCCGTTGGGTGACAGCGCCGCTGATTTCATCCGTCGCAACTTCGCGGCTGGCCAATCTTGGGTTGATCTCGGCACCTACGCTGACCGAGCTGGCAACGACCAGTTCTACGGCGTGTTCTACCGTACAGATTTGAAATCTCTGGTTTGGTATTCACCGGATAACTTCGCCGACAACGGCTATGAAGTACCGAACAGCATGGAAGAGCTGATTGCTTTGTCTGACCGCATGGTTGCTGACGGCAATACACCTTGGTGTATCGGTCTGGGTTCAGGTGCTGCCACGGGTTGGCCTGCAACCGACTGGGTAGAAGACTTCATGCTGCGCCTGCACACACCTGACGTTTATGACGGCTGGGTAGACAACAGCATTAAATTCAACGACCCACGCGTCATTGAAGCCATTGAGCTGTTCGGCAAGTTTGCCAAAAACCCCGACTACGTAGCCGGTGGCGTTGCAGCGGTGGGTACTACCGACTTCCGTGACAGCCCTCGTCCATTGTTTGACGTCCCTGCCGGTTGCTACATGCACCGTCAAGCGAGCTTCATTCCTGCGTTCTTCCCTGAAGATGCGGTGGTCGGCGAAGACGTAGATTTCTTCTACCTGCCTTCTTACGCCTCTAAAGACTTGGGTAATCCTGTATTGGGTGCCGGTACCGTATTGGCGCTGACCCGTGACTCTCAAGGCGCTCGTGCTTTGTTGAGCTTCCTGCAAACGCCATTGGCACACGAACTGTGGATGGCCCGTGGTAACTTCCTGTCAGCCCACTTGGGTGTGAATCTGGATGCCTACGCCAATGACTCTCTGCGTCGTCAGGGTGAGATTCTGCTGGATGCAACCACCTTCCGCTTCGACGCATCTGACCTAATGCCTGGTGCGATCGGTGCGGGTTCGTTCTGGACCGGTATGGTTGACTTCGTGGGTGGTGCTTCAGCCCAACAAGTAGCTAACGCCATTCAGCGTAGCTGGGATCAGTTAAACTGATCAATAAGCTGATCTAGCTCAGCTTGTCTGGGCGGTTCATACCAGTGCTTATTACTGGCGAAGAACCGCCCACTATTCCCTCAGTATACACGCAGTATTTCACTCTCGGAGGCTCACAATGCTTGAGCAACTTTTACAGGCTGCCATCGCCATTGTTGTGGCAATTGTGGCGTCCACTTTGTTTTACGTCGGCTCTAACCTAATTTTAGATCGCGGCCTAAGTAGCGATCACCTGCAAGATGACGCCGCGCGCCAACGACGTGACCGGCTCAGAGAGGGCATTCGTCCCTGGGTGTTCATCGGACCGGCCTTACTGATATTGGGCTTCTATCTCGTTTTTCCTGTCTTCCGCACCGTCCAGCTATCTATGATGGACCGGTTTGGCGAGAATTTTGTTGGATTCTCCAACTACCTCTGGGCCTTTAATGATCGTGGCTTTCAGATATCTATTCGTAACAATATCCTCTGGCTGATTGCTGTACCGGCGTTGAGCACCGGCTTTGGCCTGTTGATCGCGTATTTAACCGACCGCATCTGGTGGGGGCAAATCGCCCGTTCGCTGATTTTCCTCCCGATGGCCATTTCGTTCGTTGGTGCCAGTGTTATCTGGAAGTTTGTTTATGACTACCGTGGCACCGGTGACCAGATCGGCATCCTAAACGCCGTAATTGTAGCCATGGGGTTTGAGCCGCAAGCTTGGATCTCCATGCCGTTTTGGAACAACTTCTTCCTGATGGCGATTTTGGTCTGGATACAAACCGGGTTTGCTATGGTGCTTTTGGGTGCGGCCATCCGCGGTGTGCCGGAAGACACCATTGAGGCCGCCAATATGGAAGGTGCTACCGAATTCCAAATGTTGACGAAAATCGTCATTCCGCAGATTTTCGGAACCATCGTGGTCGTATGGACCACCATCACCGTGTTGGTACTCAAGGTGTACGACATCGTCGCCGCCATGACCAACGGCCAGTGGGAAACAGAAGTACTGGCCAACCTGATGTATCGCTGGATTCTCAATGACGGTGGACGCAGCAGCGCCATCGCCGTGGTCATCATGCTGTCGGTACTGCCACTGATGTGGTGGAACGTCCGTCAGGCCAAACAAGAACACAGTTGAGGAACAGACGATGATTAATGCACAAAAGTATTCTCCGGGCACCATCGTCAAGCACCTGCTTGTGCTCTTTTTGGTGGTGCTGTGGACACTGCCTACTGCTGGGCTACTGATCAGTTCGGTGCGTGATAAAGACCAGTTGATCGTCTCAGGTTGGTGGACTGCCCTGGTCCCCACGGAACGCAATGAAGTTCATCGTACGCCGCCCGCGAGCGGCCAAGTCGAGGTAGACGGTCAGTTTGTCATTGAAGGCCAATTCTTCTCTGCGGGCAGCGGTCGTACCGTGCAAGCATGGGGCGAGCGCGCCAACAATTTGGGTGAATTCCCGGCCAACGAACCCATTACCATAGCCGATGGTTCGGTAATCACCGTCTTCAATGATGGCCAATACCGCTGGGAAAGTGATACCGCGTTTACGCACTCCCCCGGGAAACGGCTGTTCTATGTCGCGGCGATTCCACCGCGCTTTACGCTGGAAAACTACAAGAACGTACTCGCCTCGGAAGGCATTGGGCCGTCGTTTGTTAATACCATGACGGTGACGCTACCCGCGACGTTTATCCCTATCATGATCGCCGCCTTTGCCGCGTATGCCTTGGCCTGGATGCAGTTTCCGGGGCGCTTATTCTTACTCGCCGTCATGGTAGGCTTGATCGTCGTGCCTTTGCAGATGTCATTAATCCCAATACTGCGCACCTACAATACCTTGGGCGCTACGTTTGGCTTTGATTCCCGCAACTACGTCGGGATCTGGCTCGCCCATACGGGGTTTGGCTTGCCTTTGGCCATCTACTTATTGCGCAATTACATGGCAGGCTTACCCAAGGAAATCATGGAGTCGGCGCGCATGGATGGAGCCTCGCATTTTAAGATTTTTGTGACCATCGTCTTGCCGCTGTCGTTCCCGGCACTGGCTTCCTTCGCCATCTTCCAATTCCTGTGGGTTTGGAATGACCTGCTGGTGGCGTCGGTGTTCTTGGGTCAAGGCGAAGGCAAAACCGTATTGACTCAGCAATTGCGTGAGCTGTTGGGATCACGTGGGCAGAACTGGGAAGTGCTGACCGCAGGTGCCTTTATCTCAATCATCGTCCCATTGGTGGTGTTCCTGTCCTTGCAGCGCTATTTCGTGCGCGGCTTGTTGGCCGGTTCAGTCAAGGGAGGCTAACGCATTGTCTGTTCAATCGAATACACCGCAGTCGTATCGCGCCGCCGATTGGTGGCGCGGTGCGGTGATTTATCAGATTTATCCGCGCAGCTTTTTTGACAGCAACGGCGATGGCATTGGGGATATTCCCGGTGTTACTCAAAAGCTGGCTTACATTGCTGAATTGGGTGTGGACGCTATTTGGCTCTCTCCGTTTTTTACCTCGCCCATGAAAGACTTTGGTTACGACGTTGCCGATTATTGTGACGTCGACCCAATGTTCGGTTCACTTGCCGACTTTAAAACCATGCTGGCCGAGGCACAGCGGTTAGGGCTTAAGGTTATTATTGATCAGGTGTACAGCCATACATCAGACCAACACCCTTGGTTCATTGAAAGCCGGTCGTCACGCGATAACGATCGATCGGACTGGTACGTCTGGGCCGACGCCAAACTGGATGGCACGCCACCGAACAACTGGCTGTCCATTTTTGGTGGTTCTGCCTGGCAATGGGACAGTCGGCGCCGTCAGTATTACTTACACAACTTTCTGACCTCGCAGCCCGACCTCAATTTCCACAATCCAGCGGTGCAGGATGCCATCTTAGACGTCATGCGTTTTTGGCTGGAGCTGGGCGTTGATGGCTTCCGCCTCGACGTAGTGAACATGTATTTTCATGACGCGCAGTTGCGTGACAACCCGGTGGTATCTCAGCCTTCCGAACGGCATGTAGGTTCCGGTGACGACAATCCGTGGTCACGCCAGTTCCATAAACACCAGATCACCCAGCCGGAAAATATTGCCTTCTTGCAACGCCTGCGCAGCCTGCTGGATCAGTACCCTAGCCGCACCACCATAGGCGAGATCGGCTCGTACGACAGCTTGAAGGTGATGTCCGACTACACATCAGGCGGTGACAAGCTGCACATGGCCTATACCTTTGACTTACTCAGTGCCGATTGCAGTGCGGACTATATTCGCCACACCATTGCTTCGGTGGAGGCGCAACTGGGGGATGGCTGGCCTAATTTTGCGCTGAGCAATCACGACGTGATTCGCAGCGTGACCCGCTGGGGAGGCCATGCACCACGGAGCGATTTTGCCAAAGCCAGTCTGGCCCTACTTTTTTCCTTGCACGGTTCATCTTGCCTGTACCAAGGGGAAGAGCTCGGTTTACCGGAAGGCAAGGTTGCCTTTGAGGATCTACAAGATCCTTATGGCATCGAGTTTTGGCCGGAATTTAAAGGCCGGGATGGCTGCCGTACGCCCATGGTATGGACGGCAGACGGTGGTTTTACGTCTCACGGGACAAGTTGGTTGCCGATTGACCCTGACCACCTGCCACTCAATGCAGACACACAAGCGCAAGACCCTACATCGGTGTTGCAATGGGTTAAACAGTTCTTAAGCTGGCGGCGCACCCAGCCTGCGTTGATCCATGGTGACTTTCAGTGGTTATCTGGCTATGACGGTGCTGCGCTGGTATTCTCCCGCCGCGTCGCCGACCAGGTGCTTTGGGTCGGTGTTAATTTAACCGATAAGCCCTTGACGGTGCCTATTGCGGGGCGGATTGAGTGCTTGGAAGCTGCTGGCTTTAGCGGCACCGTACAGGATAACTCCCTGGTTATCCCGGCCTACAACGCCGTTTTTGCTCAGGCCGTTTGAGGGCAAACCATGAAACTGACCCTGAAAGACATTGCTGAAGCACTGGGCGTCTCCACCGCCACAGTGTCCAACGCATTCAGTCGTCCGGATCAGTTATCCGTTGAGTTGCGCGAGCGCATTCTGAGCGAGTCCAAACGTCTAGGCTATCGCGGTCCCAATGCCACGGCGCGCAGTTTACGCAGTGGCCGTACCGGCACCATCGCCTTAGTGCTAACCGAACGATTGCAATACAACTTTGAAGACCCGGTAGCCACGCGCTTTTTGCACGGTGTATCTGAGGTGTTTGACCAGCAAAACATCAATATGTTGCTCCTGCCCAGCCGCGCCGAATTCTATCAAAACAACACGGTCGACAGCCTTGCTGATGGTTTCATTATCTATGGTCCGCCAAAGGATGCGGCCGTACTTGATCGCATCGTGGTAAAAGGCAAACCCACCATTACTGTTGACTTCAACCTCCCCGATGTCCGCTCACTGAACATCGATAACTACCATGGCGCGCGTGATGCAGCCCGTCATGGCATCAGTGTTACGTCGGGCCAAGTCGCGGTATTAGCGCTGCGCATACTGACCTATAGCGAAGAAGTCGGCCGGCTGACGAACGATGATACCCTAGCGTCTCAGTATGAGTCTGTGTCACGGCGCCGCCTTGACGGCTATTTATCGGCGATGGACGAAAAAGGCCTCTCTCTTGATCGCCAATGGATCTGGAACGCCCCCGAAAGCCGTTATGAATACGGCTACCAAGCAGCCCGCGAGGCCTTATTGTGCACGCCAAGACCGGAACTTCTGCTGTGCATGAGCGACCGTTTGGCCTTGGGGGCCATTGCCGCCGCGCAAGACATGGGGCTCAGTATTCCGCAAGACCTTAAAGTCATTGGCTTTGATGACATCGCCACAGCAGCGTATCAACGTCCAGCGCTCACCACCGTACACCAACCTCAGAATGAGAAGGGTCGACAGGCTGCTAAGATGGTTCTGGGACTCAGCGATTACAGTAAAGATGTCTTGTTGGAGGCAAAGTTAGTGGTACGTGATTCCTGCTAGAGCGCTGCCGAAAGAAAACTTGAACACACCTTATAATTATAAAAGATAGAGCCCACACCATGTACTCACACACCCCACAATGCATTAGCGCTGCGTTGCTGTTCAGCGCCCTAGCTCTTGCACCAATCACCGTAGCCAACGAACGTCCTGTTACCATCGCCTGCGGAGCTGTAGGCGATGAGCTGGAGCAGTGCGAAGCCTCGGTACGCAACTGGGAGCAGTTAACCGGCCATTCGGTGACCATTGTTCCCCTACCCGACGAGTCCAATCTGCGGCTCGATTTTTATCAGTCCATCATGTCAGCTGGGTCACCTGAACTGGATGTCTTTCAGCTCGACGTGGTCTGGGCTGGTCTATTAGGACACGACTTGATTGATTTGCGGCCTTACTTGACCGCGGAAGATCCAGAGTTCTTTGGTGGGTTGATCACCAACAACACGACCGCCAACGGCGAATTGATCGCCTTACCCTGGTTCATTGATACCGGTCTGCTGTACTACCGCAGGGACCTGTTGGACAAGTACAACCAGCCGCTCCCGGAAACCTGGGAAGACCTCGAACGCATCGCCAGCCATATAATGGCACAGGAACAACGAGGTCTCAGCGGCAACAAATTGTGGGGCTATGTATGGCAGGGCGACAGCTACGAGGGCTTAACCTGTGATGCCTTGGAATGGTTCTACAGCTACACCGGTAGCTCCTTTGTTGAAGTGGATATGAGCGTTTCCATCCTGCAGCCAGGCAACATCGAAATATTGCAACGCGCCGCAGGTTGGATTGGCACCATAAGCCCACCAGAAACCATCGCACATAAAGAAGAAGATGCACGTGCCGTGTTTCAAGCCGGAGATGCGGTGTTTATGCGCAACTGGCCCTACGCTTGGGGCACTGCACAGCGTCCGGACAGTGCCATTCGTGGGCTCATCGGCATGGCGCCTTTACCGCGTGGCCCTAACGGCGTTTCAGCGGCAACGCTCGGTGGATGGCAACTCGGTGTTTCTCAACATTCCCAAAACAGGGCTCTGGCCATTGAGTTAGTTCGCTATCTGGTGAGCGAACAAGAACAAAAGCGCCGCGCCTTGGCTGCTGGTTATAACCCATCAATTCCGGCACTCTACAACGACCCGCAATTGATGGCTGAGTATCCACAATTTGCTGATTTGGTCGAAATCTTTCAAGGTGGTGTGCCGCGCCCGGCGACCATCACCGGACGTGGCTATCCCCTAGTATCCCGCGCCATTCAGCGGCAGGTACACCGAACGTTGACCGGTGAACAAGACGCTGAAACCGCCTTACGTAACCTTAACGCGCAGTTGTCGCGACTGAGTCACTGGTATGGGCAACAGCCCGTTAATTGACCTTAGGGCCAGTGCTCAGCGTGTTAGAAACGTAGACAGCCTGAGGCGTAGGTCTTAGACTGATGACAGAATAATAACGACAGGAAGACACTGGCCCATGGCGCGTATTCTGGTTGCCGATGATCACCCACTGTTCCGTGATGCCTTGCGGCAAATGCTTACGAGCGGTGACCAGCCTCATGATATCGCTGAGACCGACTCCTTACCGGCTACACTCGCTTGGCTGAAACAAGAGGATGAACCGGACTTATTGGTGTTGGATTTAGCCATGCCAGGCTCGGCAGGACTGTTAGGATTACAACAGATTAGACGCGCTTGGCCAGCGTTGCCAGTGGTCGTAGTTTCAGGGAGTGACCAAGCGTTAATCGTCGCAGGTAGCCAAGAGCTGGGAGCACTGGGGTTTTGCTCTAAATCCGCCGCGCCGGATGCATTGCGCCATACCTTAGAGCAAGTGCTGTTAGGAGAGCTGTGCTTCCCAGCCATTTCCGATGCCGGTGAACATACACCGCTACTCAGGGCTATGGCCCAGTTACAAACCCTAACACCTGCGCAATACGATGTAGCCATGCGCGTCTCGACTGGCGAACTGAACAAAACCATTGCTTGGGATTTGGGCATCAGTGAGGCCACCGTAAAAGCACACCTCACCACGATCTTTCGTAAACTGGGCCTGCATGGCCGGGCACAACTGGTCTCGTTGCTCAGCCAGTTACGCCTACGGCCGGAATAAACCGCCGCTCACTGCACCGCTGTGGCTAAATAGTGTTCACCGTTCAGCGTCATGTTCAATGCATCACCGACGCGCAACACGCCGACGCCTGCGGGTGTGCCGGTCAAGATGACATCACCTTTTTCCAATACAAAATGCTGCGACATCTCGCTCAACAATTGAGGCAAGCTAAACAGCATCAAACCGGTATCGCCGTCCTGCACCGTATTGCCATTCAGCGACAGTGTAAACCGAATGGGCAGGTCGCTCGGTAACGCCTGCCGTGGCCCAAGCGCGCAGGCGCCATTGAACGACTTGGCCACTTCCCACGGCCAGCCTTTGTTTTTTAACTCTGATTGTTTGTCGCGCAGGGTTAAATCCAATGCGAGGCCAATGCCACCAACGGCAGCCCATGCTTCTTCTGGCGTTGCCTGATCGAGTGGCTCATCTAACCAGAGTGCCAATTCCGTTTCGTAATGCACGTCACCGCGATCGGTAGGAATGCGCATACCCTGCAACGACTGCACACAACTGCCAGGCTTAATAAACAGCAGAGGTTCGTCAGGAATAGGATTATTCAATTCGGCCGCATGGGCAGCGTAGTTACGCCCAATACAGATGACTTTACCAGGACGATCAGGAAGAGATGTCATACACAGCGCCTCAGCAAAAATACCAGACGCCATTGTGCATGCATAAGGCATTCAGCGGCAAGGGTAGGCCCTGCCACTGCATGCGCTTTTTTACTTAGCCCTTAACACCACCGGCCGTTAATCCACTGACCAAGAAGCGTTGGGCAAACAAGAACACGATGGTAATCGGCACACCGGACAAGACCGCCGCAGCTGCGTAGTTACCCCACAGTGTATTCTGCGGTTGGAAATAGTAGGTCGACCCTACTGCCAAGGTGAGCATGTCTTGACTACGCAACAACACACTGGCCAGCACGAATTCATTGATCGTGGTAATGAACGACAGGATGAAGACCACCGCCAAAATAGGCACACTGAGTGGCAAAAGGATCTTATAGAACGTCTGCCAGGGCGTTGCGCCATCGATGTACGCCGACTCCTCCAATGCAGAGTCGATGGACGTAAAGTACCCCATGATGATCCAGATGTTCATGGTAACACCCGCCAGCATCGCCAAAATATAGGCGGCATGGGTATCCAGACCGAACGCTGGCAAATAGAAACCCAAACGGTCGAACATCTCATACAGGGCTATCACACCTAATACCGCTGGGAACATTTGCAACAACAGCATGCCACGCAATACGTGCATCTTGCCTTTAAAACGCAGGCGGGCAAACGCATAGGCCGAAGTCACTGACAGTGAGAGCAACAAGACAGCCGTGAACATGGACACCTTGATGGAGTTCTTCAACCAGGTTAGCACTGGAAACGGAGGGTTGGTGTAATAGGCTACACCATACTCCACGCGTGGCCGCCCAGATCCGATAAAGCCCGGTGGGAAATCGAGCTGCCCGGACAGCTGATCGCCCAGACGCACGACCAACACGTCGTCGCCTGCTTGCGCCGCCTGCTCTTCTGTTTCTACTAATAAGAAGTCAATCTGATTAGTACGCATCACCTCGTTGGCCCCCGCGTCCAAGGTCAGCAAGCGGATGTAACTGCGCAGCGGGTAGTGTTCGCGCGGAATCTCGCTGTTCACGTTCACTGACCACTGGCCGTCAGCGTCAATATTCAGGCGACCGATGCCCAAGTTCGGTCGAGCAGAACCGGCATCTAGCATGGCACCGTTGTTGTTCATGCCAACGTATACATTACCGAACGCTAAGGTCCAATGCTCCAAGGTGAAATTACGCGGAATTAAATCACCGCGCGCAAAGTTGCCTTCACGGAACGAGATCGAAATAATCATCAGCAGCGGAAACAAAATCACTGTGATGAAGGCGACCAAGAAGCCGTGGGTCAGCCAGACGCGTACTTTTGTTGCAGGTGTAATTACCATGATATGTGCTCCTTAGCGTGCCACGTCGACTTTGGCGTAACGAATGTAGAACATCGACAGTGCAGCAATTAGCAGGAAGATAAGCCCACCAATAGCTGCCCCTAGGGCGTACTCGTTTTGTGCGTCGCCGAACGCAAGACGGAAGGCGTAACTGATCAATAAGTCTGTCTCACCAGCCAACGGATTTGCACCAATGATATTAGGTCCACCGTTAGTCAGCAGGCGAATCAGCAGGTAGTTGTTGAAGTTAAAAGCAAAGGCTGAAATCAGCAACGGGATCATCGGTTTACTAACCAACGGCAGTGTGATCTTCACAAAGTTATTGATCACCCCCGAGCCTTCTAGGGTTGCTGCTTCATACAAGTCATCCGAAATGGACTGCAACATACCCAGCCCCAGAATCATCATGTAGGGATAACCCAACCACAGGTTAGTGATCAGAATCATTACCTTCGCCAACACCGGATCGGTAAACCAGGTGGGTTTGATACCGAACAAGGCTTCCAGAATAATATTGATCTCACCGAAGTTCTGGTTAAACAAGCCTTTGAAAATCTGAATGGAAATGAACGCCGGTACAGCGTATGGCAGGATCATCAAAACACGATACAGCGTCGTGCCTTTGACCAGTTTCCAGTTCAGCAAGCATGCCAGCACAAGGCCGAGTAAATAGGTGGCGAAAACCGTGAACGATGAGAAGATGACCGTCCAGGTAAAAATTTTCATAAACGGCTTCAACATGCCATCTTCGAGGAAGATGCGCTTATAGTTAGCCATCCCGGTATTGACCTGAAAGCCGGGCACTACCCGATACTCGCGCAGACCACGTTCTAGCTCTGCTTGGTAATCACGGAAGTTGGCCTGCAAATCACTGCGATTAACCTGCGTTAACACGCGTAGATTTTCGGTGCTGGCCTGATTGTCACGGACATCCGCCAGAATGCTGAAATCATGCAAAATGTCATCGCGCTGTGGTGTGACTTGGTAGAAAAAACCACGGGAGAAGTCGGGCTCGATGACCATATTTGTACGCTGGTTCACTAGGCGTTCAGAGTCACCTTCTACCGGCACATACAGACTCCGCAACGTACCGAAGGCGCGCGGGCCGCTATAAGACATTGGACTATAGCCGTCGATCTCCGCACTCAGCGCCTGCAAACCGGCGCGATTTGCCAACACTTCACGCAACGCTGCAGGCTCGGTTCCCAACTCACTGTAGTTGATGGGCTCCATCTGAACGCGCTGACTGCCCGCTTCCTGTCCTTCACTCAGACGAACAGGCTCTGACGCATAAAACTGATTGCCACGCTCAATCACTAAACGAAACTGTCCACCATCAGCCGCATGTATCTCAAAAGGGTGACTGCTGCCCTCTTCCAAAAAGGTACGAGACATCAATACCGATTTGGCCCGCTCGTAGTTGAGGAGATTGCTGGAACTGTAATTGGTGAAACTCAGCATGATGGTGTAAACCAGAGGAAACACTGAGAAAAGCGCAATGAACGCGAAGCCCGGTATTAAATACCGAGCGACGTAAATATTGGGGTTCAGATAAACAAAAGCGATAACGCCCGCCAGTGTAATCATACCGACGGCAAAGATGACGTCACCCGACTGGTACATCAAGGTCGACAAAAAGAGCAGTCCGCCCGACAGAAGAATCACTGCACACCAACGAGCTACTTTTTGCCAAGTTGGTACGTCGAATGATTCCGGTGCCATTGGGATGGCATTGGATTGAGCCATGATCACTACTCCACAAGCACACTCTGCGACAGCCTTAGGAACCGATTATACAGAGTGAAAAAGGTAATTAATTTTTATAACGTGTTTACGCGGTACACACCTATACCACATGTTTCCGACAAAAAAGGGGCCCAAAGAGGCCCCCTTTCTAACTTGAAGGAAAGCCTAATCGCTTTCCTCCCAAGCGGGCCATTTTTAGCGCAGCATGCGCTCAACAGCATTGGTCATAGCTTCTGCAGGTGCTTGACGACCGGCAGTGATTGCCTCAAGTGCAGGGCCAACGTTAGACCAGAAACCAGCGATCTGAGGAATGTTAGGCATGTTCAAACCGGCTTCAGCGATCTCATAAGTAGCACCGATCAGATCACCTTGATCAGACGTTTGAATCTGCTCTTGCACGTATTCAACGTGTGCAGATACACCCAAACCTCGAGCTGGGTCAGCCGTATCCATCAAACGCATACCTTCAGTGGTCAGCAGGTATTCAGCCATGAACAGCTCAACCAGGTCAGCATTAGGTGACGCTGCGTTGATGTTCGCAGACAGTACACCAACGAACGAACGACCTGGGTTCACACCATCTACCGCAGGAACCGGTGCCAGACCGAAATCAACGCCAGCCTGAGTGTAACCACCCCACGCCCATGCACCGTTGATGATCATGGCCACTTCGCCTTGAGCAAAGCCTGAATCCATTTCACCGTAACCGGCACCGGCAGGCATAACACCTTCATCGATCAAACGACGAATGGCTTGTGCACCTGCGATCGCACCTTCGTTCGCCATACCTACGTCACGCGCGTTGGCGTTGCCGTTGGCATCAGTACCGAACACGTAACCACCGGCAGAAGACAGCACGGGGAATGAGAAGAATGCGTTGTTGTAATCCCACAGGATGGCAGAACGGCCAGCCGATTGCAGGTTGGCGTGGATGCCATAGATTTCGTCAAAGGTCGTTGGTGGCGTTTGTACCAGCGCTTTGTTGTAAAGCAGGCCAACGGCTTCTACCGCCAGAGGAAACCCGTAAACTTCGCCTTGGTAGGTGTTGGCTTCCCACGCGAAGTCGTCGAAACGAGACACTACATCGCTGCTTGGTGAAATAGGCTGAACTAAACCACCTTCAACTAACTCACCCAGCCAATCGTGCGCCCAGATCATAACGTCTGGGCCACGACCCAATGCTGCTTCCTGACGGAAACGCGCTTGAACGTCATCGGGCGTTTCAACACGCACGGTAACACCGGTATCAGCTGCAAAACGGTCACCGACAGCTTGCAAGCCCGTGTAGGCTTTGTCGCCACCGATCCAGATCAAAATTTCGCCTTCGTTCATCGCCGAGGCATTCAGGGCAAAAGCTGCGGTTGCTGAAGCAACGGCAGTAACAATCAGTTTTTTCATGGTGGTATTCCTGTTGTTGTCTTTATTGTTGTTGTCGTATGTTGTGCAATAAATCGCCACAAGCCCAGCACAGAGTCGGCAGACATAGCGTGCTAGGCGACACGCTTAACACCGTCTAAAATACCTCTGCGCTCTACGCGCTACAATTTAAACCTACCCCTGCAACCAGCATTTCCACCTAGGGTTTTGCACCCCCCTTTTGGCCTCCCACCTCCCGGTGGATTCAGGGTGTATTTAGTGGGTGGACGTAATTTTCCGACCCCTAGCCCCTTTGCAGCGAACGGCTGCGAGGGGTTGATGCTCAGGTTAGATCTTAAACTGGGAAATGAGTGAGCGCAGTTGCGCAGTAACCCGCGACAGGGATTGATTAGCCTCGACCGATGAGCGCACACTTACCGTAACCTCATCGGCCGAATGGCGAATGGATTCGAGATTCTGATCAATTGATTGCGCCACCTGACTTTGCTCGGCGGTGGCTTGCGCAATTTGTGCATTAACGGTCCGAATCGATGCCATTTGCTGCTGGATGTTCTGCAGGGCCTCATTAGTGATACGTATCTGGTCGACCGTCTTCACAGTGACCTGACCGCTTTCTTCAATTTCCGACACCGCCGTACGGGCGTCTTGTTGCAGCTTTTCGACCATACCTTGAATTTCACCGGCCGAGTCGTTCGTGCGTTGCGCAAGGTTTCTAACCTCATCCGCCACCACCGCAAAACCTCGCCCTTGCTCACCAGCGCGCGCTGCCTCAATGGCTGCATTCAAAGCCAATAAGTTTGTTTGCTCGGAGACGCCACGTATCACATCCAGTACACCACCAATATCTTCACTGCGTTGAGCCAACTGCTGAATAACGGATTGGGCACTTTGAATCTTCTCATTCAGCGTATCGACCAACGCCATACCAGACTGCATCTCCGTGCTGCCATGGCGTGCCGCATCATCTACCGCATTGGCTGCCGATGCCGCCTGCTCAGAGTTTTCTTGGATGGTATGTGCGGTCATTGCCATTTCATTAGACGCCGTGGCAACCTGATCCAACTGATGGGTCTGAGCTTCCACATGATTACGAGCATTGTCGCTGGCGTGGCCGTTGTCGGCCGACACCGATGCCAAGCCGTCCACCGAAGTCACAATGTTTTGGATGATGTGATCAAACTTTGCAATAAGGCTATCGAACGCGTCACTGATGCTGCGCAACTCATCGGTACGCTGGTAATTAATGCGCGACGACAAATCATTACCGGTCTCAATTGCAGTAATTTGTTGGCTTAAACGTTGGATAGGTGACAACACAGACCGCAGGAAGATAGCCCCGGCCATTAAGCCCAAAACAATCAAAATGAATGCACTGCCCGACGACACCAGCCGCGAATCATTGACACGACGATTAATATCTTCGGTTGAACGCAACAACTCAACACCCGACAAGACGAGGGATTCGCTGGCGGAAGACACACCTTGGCGACCACTTTCGACCGCACTTTGGTAGTCTCGAGTAATGGCATCCAGAATACCGATGATATTGTCGGCTTGCTCTTGAGACACCACCGCCATCGCCCGACCCATGGACGGGTTATTGCGCTCGTAGAAATCAAACATCCGGCGGGATGCCATACGATAGGTGGCAAACTCCTTACGTATATTCTCAACACGTTCAGCCTGAGATGGATCGCGCTGCTCTATAGCGTCAAATTCATCCGCCAGCTGTACCTTAATTACTTCAGCGTTTTCCACCTGTTCCATCTCATAGGTCAGGCTAGCCAGAAAGTCGATGAACTGCATTTCGTAAATCAACGACTTTAACTCGTTGATCAGCTCCACTTGTTCATTCAAATCCGCCTGCTCAGCAACCAGCGCCGTTTGGCGTTCGAGTTGCCGACGCTGCGACTCTACCTCACCGATTTGGGCCGATGCTGCCGCACCGATATTGGTCAGTGCTTGCAAATTAAAGATTACAATAGCGACCGTGAACGCCAATAACACACCGATCAAAGCAACGATTCGCGTTTTTAACGTAAAACCTGTGTACCCGGTCTGTCCTTGACGACGAGAAGAGCTTGCCAATATTGATTTAAGCATAGCCGGACTACCTTTTCGTAAAGTCAGTCATGATTCATTGCGGCAACGAACCTGACTTATTTGTTATAAGAATACTCATTGAAAACCGACGATGACGGAATTCTGCACTTTGTTGCATTATCGTCACAGAGCACAGAATTAGGAGGCGTAAATATCCTAGGGATGGAGATGGGGACTAGGGGGTTTTCGAAGGTAAAACAGGTAGGAAGGCTTTCGCGACGAGCGCGAAAGCCTTAATTTAACGCGTTCAGCCTGCCTTTTAGCGGCGACGACGTTGTTGCAGTTTCTGGATGCGTTCGGTACCCAACCAGACTTCCCGGTTGTCGAGAATGCTGACCAGCTTCATGTCGACCTGATAGTAGGTGACACGTTGGCCGTCGAGCGTATCCACAAAAGAATTGATTTCGCCAGTCAGTGCGAAGTCGGCCCCAATTTCCTGCCCCATCTGATTCACGGTATCTTCACGCGCATTCAACTCCTGATCCAGGCGCTCCTCGCGAACATCATCACGCTCTTCACCACCAGCGACGAATTCCAACTGACCCGTCATCAACATGGCGCGACGAATATCATTAATAAAAGTATTCACCGGAATGTGTTCGTGCGAACGGTTACGCATGCTCTGTACGATCACTACCGGGCGCTTATTATTCGCTTGGACAAAATTGTTGTACCACGGAAAGGTGACCATATCACTGATCATGGTTTCCGATACCATGCGAGAATCAGTGGCATTCCAACGATCCGTCAACGCTATTTCTTCGTTAGGGTCTTCACGGCTGACCGTCACTGAGGGGCCAGCACAAGCTGCCAATACGGCTAGGGCCAGCATCAGCACGGCAAGATTTATGACACGCATTTCCATTTCCTCATCAATAAATTGGGCGTCTGCCCTCTATAGTAGTGCGACCTAGCCTTAATGACCAAAGGTACGCGCGTAAAATATATTTACTTGGCCTGGGCGAAGGCTGACCTCTCGCTGCCAAAGTACGCGCTCGTCGACCATCAGCGCTAATACGGATTCATCCGCTGGTACGCGTGCACTGACCGCACGTGCCCAAGCCGGCAATGTCGCCCAATGGCGCGTTTCAGCGCGGGCCGTAGCGGTCGTCGCCACTCGTCCGGCTAACGAAAACAAAAAACCAAGACTGTTGTCATTGGAGCCCACCGCGCGACTAACATTGGCGCTCGCGGCGTTCTTGATGGTTTCCCGCAACAGTGCCGCCATCATTTCTTCTTGGGCCACGCGCAGTCGTTCTTGCCGCGCCAACTGCTCAATGTTGGCAACGGCATGCAAGTGACCAAGACGAGCATCACCGACACGAAGCACGGACGCACGCGGCGGTTCATAAGCCGGAGGATAATAAGGCACCGATACCCGCACTCCAAAGTCACCGATACCAGCCAGCAAGCCGACTTCATCGGCAACATCCCACAACGGGCCCAACTGTATTTGCTTGCTGCGCAGTGGATCTTCCAAGACCGACCAAACGCCACCGGCCTGATAACGCGCCAGTAGATCAAACAACCCGGTGTCGGCATAGTGCAGGGTGAACCATGTAAGCTGCTCAAGTTGTTGCGCCTGATCACCACTGACCACTGGCTCCAGCGACAATGAGCGTGACGCATTGCGCTTGGTTAAATACAGGTTGAGCTCACCGACCGAAGGAATCAACCCAACATGCTCGACCACCAGCACCAAGGCTTCATCGGATCCCAGCGGGCGTGTTTCTTCCTCACTCAAGCCTTTCTCTTCAACCAATCTGGGCCACTCGTCACCCCACCCCCCGCCGGCACGCATCATGCGTACGGTGGCGGTCCAAGCCAAACGAGTTGCTTCCTCCGGCAATTGGTACTGTTCTGCATAACCGGATTCATAGGCCACAGCTGCCGCCTGATAGGCTACCCGTGCACTGTCCCATTCACGGAGGTTTTCGTAGGTAATACCGGCCAAAAAACGTGCCCACGCATCATCACGATAGATCAGCGTAGTAGGGTCCATGTATTGGCCGTTCAACTGCCGCAGAATTCGCAAAAAGCCCGACGCCTTATCGTCTTCCGCCGTCGCAGCTTCTAGATAGTCGCCTTCGTTGGCGGCGAATTCGTTCAGGATAATTTCCAGCCGACGCGCTTCAACACGCGCCGACTCAAGCCAGCGCGCCTCACCGGTTTGCTGCGCCAATCCGAGATAGTTCAGCGCTTTAAAATAGTTCACATAGGCAAACTCGTAAGGCGTGCCAGAGTAAGTCCCCATGGCTGGACTGGTCATAAAATTGCGGAATTGTGCGCTGTAGGCGGATACCGACAAGGCATCACGAAGGTCATCGGCGCGCTGTAAAAAGCTATTACTACCGGCAAAATCACCCGCCAAATGGCGCACCATGCCAATTTCCAAGTAGTACAGGAGCTCCTCACGTGCGCTGCCCTGCAATACAGACGAAAAATGCTCTTCTGCCGCGACATAATCACCCCGCTCTACAGCCTGCAATGCATCCAGTTGCTTATCACCATAGGTCGCACAACCTACCAACAACAGCGCAGTACACACGGCTATCACAATCCGCATGGATCAGGGCACTCCTATGATTTGTGGGGCACGCCCCTCTACCTGAGGGATCAAGCGTCCAAGGGGCGCATGCAGATACGAAGGGTCGGCCCAGTAAAAGGTCGCACCGCCCACCTGAGTGCTGCCCAGGCCAGAGCGCGGCGGCAACTGGATGGCGGTCGCGACATGCCCCGGAAAATACAACGCTACCACGTCGACTCGCAACAAATCACGCACCAAGAGGGCGTAAATCAGAGCGCGGTCTTCACAGTCGTTGTACCCGTTTGCAAAGGACTCAATGGGGTGTTGATAATTTTCCTGACCAAACTGCTCTTGATCAGTCTTGTAACCGGTCACAAACTGTGCGAAACGCAGCAGATAACTGGCCTGTTCAAACAGGCTCATACCCCGTAACCGAGGCTGCAGCTGCTCGCGCAAAACGTCGCGCATTGGCAGGGGCATGGGCTGGGCAAAATAATCCTGCAATGACAACTGCGGATAGCGCTCGAGGTGGCTTACCAAGGCGTCGTTTACCGGCAACTGGAATTGCTCATCGGTGCCGAACATATCAACGGTTACTGGCTTCAATGTCCAAGTGCCACCGACATTCAACGCCGGGTGAGGCAACAGCTCCACGAAGCTGCTGGCGCGCCTGTGCTGCTCGGAGTAACTGGTGATTTGGCCTAAGGGGTATTGCCCTTGCGGACTGAAAGCATAAAAGCGTACCCCTTGGTAAGTGACATAGGGTACGTTGTACTGGCTCTGGCGAGTCGCTACCAACAGATACACGCTATCATTGTCGTAGCCCACCCTAACCTGCATACCTTGTCGCACCGCCAGATACCAGGTTAACAAGGTTTGCGCTTCAGCACGCTCCACTATTTGCCCAGCAAAACTGTGCATGACCAACAATTGATCGTAGGTATTGAGGTGATTGCGCCGCGCTAATTCTGCCACCAAGCGACCCACCTCTTCAGCGCCACGCCATGCCGACATAACTTGCCAATAATCGGCAATCGCCCGCTCGTCAACGCGCGTTGGTAAACGGCCCTGTAAGGGTTGATTAACCCGCAGCTCAGCGCTCAACCCCTCATATCGCAATGTCATACGCTGCCCAGAAGGCGGCGCCGCGGGTGTTGGGGTCACCGGTGCGGGGGTAGGTGCTACTATGGCAGGCGGTTCTGGTGTTGTAATGACTGGTGGCTGCGGCGTTAGCTCAGGCTCCACCCAAGTCGGAGCAGCTTCAGGCTTCGGCTCGGCGGCAGGGGGCTGCTGAACAAAGGTATCAAAGGACACCCACTGCTCATCCAACCAGCGTGCAAAGTCGGCATCGTGTTGGTCACGAAAGGCGGAGAAACGACTTTGTTGCTCCGCTAACCACTGACGAAACTCCTGATTTGCTTGCGCCTGAACACCAGATGACAAACTACAGAGCCCAACCGTAAAGCCAAGCACCGCGAGCCATTGCCATGTTTTTGAAAGAATATTGACGTTCATCTGGCTTAGCATAGCATCGTTCATTCCTTTGGCTATACCTTCATACGACAGATTCACGACACTGGGCGCAGCGCCTCAATGTCGCGAATCTGATCAGCACGGCTAAAACAGAATCCGGGCCTTAATCGTACCCTTAACCTGACTCAGCTTTTCCAGTGCCAGCGGCCCAAAAGCTTGGTCGACATCGATCACGACATAACCTACGGTCTCATTGGTCTGCAAGTACTGCGCACTGATGTTGATGCCGTTATCTGACAGAATGCTGTTGATCAGTGACAACACGCCCGGCACGTTCTGGTGAATGTGCAGAATGCGGTGTTTGCCTTCCAGCGTCGGCAAAGCGACCTCTGGGAAGTTAACCGCCGAGATCGAGGTACCGTTGTCAGAGAACATGGCCAGTTTTTCTGCCACTTCTGAACCGATGTTTTTCTGCGCTTCCATCGTACTACCACCGACGTGCGGGGTCAGAATCACGTTATCGTAAGCGCGCAATGGGCTTTGGAACTCTTCATCATTGCCACGCGGCTCAACCGGGAACACGTCAATAGCAGCACCGAGTAGCTTTTTGCTTTCCAGCGCGGCCGCCAAGGCATCTATATCGACCACGGTACCGCGCGCCGCATTGATAAAGATCGCGCCTTGTTTGATGGCTTCAAACTCGGCCGCGCCCATCATCCACTTGGTGGACGCCGTTTCTGGCACGTGCAGCGACACCACATCAGACGTCGCCAACAGCTGGCGCAAACTGCCCACTTGCGAGGCATTGCCCAGCGGGAGTTTATTGACGATGTCGTGGAAAATAACGTTCATGCCCAAGCCTTCGGCCAACACACCGAGCTGTGTACCGATGTTACCGTAGCCAACAATACCCAACGTTTTACCGCGGATTTCAAAGGAGTTGGTCGCCGTTTTCTGCCAGCCGCCGCGATGGCACACAGCGTTCTTCTCTGGGATGCCACGCAGCAGCAAAATGGCTTCGGCTAACACCAGCTCTGCGACAGAGCGGGTGTTGGAGAACGGCGCATTGAATACCACCACACCTTTTTCGGTCGCGGCACGCAGGTCAACCTGATTGGTGCCGATGCAGAAACAACCAATGGCCACCAGCTTGTCAGCGTGCTCCAGTACGTCACGCGTTAATTGCGTACGCGAGCGGATACCGATGAAATGGACATCACGGATCTTCTCTTTGAGCTGCTCTTCCGGCAATGAAGATGGCAGGACCTCAATTTCCGAGTACCCAGCGCGCTCCAATGACTCAACGGCAGAAGGATGGATGCCTTCCAATAACAGAATGCGGATTTTTGCTTTATCGAGTGATGTTTTGGCCATGCTTGCTGTACTTCCCGCTTATTTCTCTTTTGATGGTTGTCGGTGCTGACGATTCAGGGGCGCGCAGTTTATCACAAGACCACACCGCACCACATAGCATAAATTTTCACCAACCCATGAGTAGCTTTCATTCATTTCCATGGGCATAAAAAAGCCCGGACTGGCCGGGCTTCTTTTCATACTGTATTGATTACAGCGTGTTAACTGCATTCAGCTCAGCGAATGCCTGCTCTAAACGCTTGATCATTGACGTCTGGCCTTCACGTACCCAAACGCGTGGGTCGTAGTATTTCTTGTTAGGCTTGTCGTCACCCTCTGGGTTACCGATTTGACCTTGCAAGTAGCCTTTCTTGTCTTCGTAGTACTTACGTACGCCGTCCCACGTCGCCCACTGGGTATCAGTGTCGATGTTCATCTTGATCACGCCGTAGCTGATCGACTCTTTGATTTCCGCTGCCGTAGAACCTGAACCACCGTGGAAAACGAAGTTCAAAGACTTGGCGGGCAAACCGAATTTGTCGGACACGTACTTCTGCGAGTTGTCCAGAATCTCTGGAGTCAGCTTCACGTTACCTGGCTTGTACACGCCGTGTACGTTGCCGAATGACGCAGCGATGGTGAAACGCGGGCTAACCTTGATCAGTTGCTCGTAAGCATAAGCCACGTCTTCTGGCTGCGTGTACAGCTCAGAGCTGTCGATACCGGTGTTATCAACACCGTCTTCTTCACCGCCGGTCACACCCAATTCGATTTCCAGCGTCATGCCCATCTTGTCCATACGCGCCAAATATTCTGCGCAGGTACCGATGTTTTCTTCCAGGCTCTCTTCCGACAGGTCGATCATGTGCGAGCTGAACAACGGCTTACCGGTCGCCGCGAAGTGTTCTTCACTGGCGGCCAACAGGCCATCGATCCAAGGCAGCAGTTTTTTCGCTGCGTGGTCGGTGTGCAGAATAACCGGTACGCCATAAGCGGCTGCAACGGCGTGAACGTGCTTGGCACCGGATACCGCACCGATGATTTGGGCTTCATGGCCGTCCATCGTCAGGCCTTTACCGGCCACGAACGCTGCGCCGCCGTGCGAGAACTGCACCACAACAGGGGCTTTTACCTTCGCAGCCGCTTCCAATACAGCGTTGATGGAGTCGGTACCCACCACGTTAACCGCGGGCAGGGCGAATTTATTCTGTTTGGCGATTTCGAATACTTTTTGTACGTCGTCACCAGTGATTACGCCGGGTTTAACGACATCTAAAATTTTGGTCATGATCTTTGTCCTGTTCACTCGTGCATGTGAGGGCCTGTTAACGGTGCTGTGCCGCGCGGGCGCATTGTATCACAGGCTCTTCGTTTGTGTGGCAGGAGGAACTCCCCCGACCACGCTTTTTCTATGCAACTGCAAGGCAGAATTTAACGCCGCCATAGCAAGCACCGTAGTTTTAGCTATGCCCTTTAGCGCGCTCTTCCAGAATCGCCACTGCAGGCAACGTCTTACCTTCTACAAACTCCAGGAAAGCGCCGCCGCCGGTAGAGATGTAAGAGATCTTGTCGGCCAGATCGTATTTGTCGATTGCCGCCAAGGTGTCACCACCGCCCGCAATGGAAAAGGCATCACTGTCAGCGATGGCGTGCGCAATGGTTTCGGTACCTTTAGCGAAGGCATCGAACTCAAACACGCCGACCGGGCCGTTCCAGATGATGGTCTTCGCGTTCTTCAGAATTTCTGCGACTTTTGCTGCAGTGCGAGGGCCGTAGTCGATGATTTCTTCATTATCGGCGACTTGATCCAGCTCTTTTTCCAATACCGGGGCATCGTGACGCCACTCATTGAAGCGCAACGTGGTGGTGCGGCAATCTTCCGCTGAAATCACTTCGGTCTTGGCACGAATGCGATTGGCTTCGTCGATCAGATCTGGCTCATGCAGAGACTGCCCTACGTTGTGGCCAGACGCCGCAACGAAGGTGTTAGAGATACCGCCACCGACCACCAAGATGTCGCACTTCTCAGACAAAGCTTCCAATACCGTCAGCTTGGTCGATACCTTGGAGCCACCGACAATAGCAACCATGGGACGAGCAGGCTCTTTCAAGGCTTTAGCCAGGGCATCCAGCTCGGCCGCCAGTAAAGGGCCAGCCGCCGCGATGGGGGCGTATTTCGCCACGCCGTGGGTAGAAGCTTGGGCGCGGTGCGCGGTGCCGAAGGCGTCCATGACGAAAACGTCGCACAGCTTAGCCATTTTTTGGGCCAACGCGTCGTCGTTCTTACCTTCGCCCTTGTTAAAACGAACGTTATCAAGCAGAACGATGTTGTGGTCGCCCATGTCTACGCCATCCACCCAGTCACGCAACAGTGGTACTTCTACGCCGAGTAATTTACTGAGGTGCGCAGCAACAGGCGCTAAAGAAGATTTTTCATCAAACACACCCTCTTCCGGACGACCGAGGTGTGATGTCACCATGACTTTGGCGCCTTTTTCCAGCGCCAATTTGATGGTCGGCACAGAGGCAGTGATGCGCTGATCGGAGGTAATGTTGCCTTTGTCATCGAAAGGTACATTCAGGTCTTGGCGGATCAGTACACGCTTGCCAGCCAAATCCAGATCGGTCATTTTGATTACGGACATACGGTTTTCCCTCGGTCATGGTGGAGAATGCGGCGTATTTTACGCGTTGAGCGATCAAATCGCATCCAATTTTGTAAGATTATTTCAATTTACACCTAAAAACGGCATTTTCTGGCCGAGCGGCCAACAAATTACCGGTTATTTTGGAGCTTTATTACAGAAAACCAAAAGGCATGCTAATCCGCACCCATGTACTTGACATTGATTATCATTTACGAATAATACCTATATAGATTCGTATTAGGTGTTAGGCCATGTATGTTTGTATCTGTAAAGGTATCACAGAGCGCCAAATTGAGCGCAGCATCTTGTCGGGTGAAGTGAACAACTGGCGCGATGTTCGCAATACCTTGGGCGTCGCTACCGAATGCGGCAAGTGCGCCTGCCATGCGCGTGCAGTCCTACAACAAACGCATGAAAAAGTCGGCCAGTGGACACCCAACGCCGCTTAACGGCATTTCTCGTAAAAAGCCTTTTTGTACTCGTCACCCTACGCAAGGTCTTCTATAGTGAGGTGCCATCTGGGAGGTTTTTAGATGCTCCCATCAGCCTTCCTTACGAGAGGAGCTCATTATGAAAGCAGACCCTAAGATCATTGCCGCACTGAATACCGTCCTCGCCAACGAACTGGTGACCATCAACCAAACCTTTTTGCACGCCCGCATGTGTCGCAATGCTGGCTTCAAAGTGTTGAATGACCGCTTCTATCATGAATCCATCCACGCCATGAAGCGCGCCGACAAATTAATTGAGCGTGTGCTGTTCTTAGAAGGACTGCCCAACCTCCAGCAACTTGGCCGTCTGCGCATTGGTGAAGAAGCGACTGAGATGTTGAACTGCGATCACCTGCTGTACGTCGACAACCTGGCAGACTTACGCTCATCCATTGTGACCTGCGAAAGCCTGCAAGACTATGTCAGCCGCGACATGCTCACCGATCTGTTGGAGGATGAAGAGGAATACCTCGACTGGCTGGAAACGCAGCAAGAGCTGATTACCCACGTCGGCAAAGAAAATTACCTGCAAGCCCAGGCATTTGACCAGTAACTCAACCAGGAGCTCATTATGAAAGGTAATCAAGCCATCATCGATTCACTCAACGGCTTGCTGGCGTATGAACTGGCGTCCATTGATCAATACTTTATTCACAGTCAAATGTATGACAACTGGGGATACCAGAAGCTGTTCGAGCGCATTGACCACGAGCGGCAAGATGAAACGGGGCACGCCACACTCCTGATTGCCCGCATCTTATTTTTGGAAGGCACACCAAACGTGGTGCAGCGTGCCCCTTTGCGCCTCGGCGCTAATGTGCCAGACATGCTGAGCGCCGACCTGCAAACAGAGTACGATGTGGCCGCTGCACTGAAGACCAGCATCGCCCTGTGCGAACAGCAGCAAGACTATGTGACGCGGGATATTCTGCTCAAGTTGCTCGATGACACCGAGCAGGATCACGCTCACTGGCTTGAGCAGCAGTTGGGCTTGATCAAAGCCATGGGGCTGGAGAATTATCTGCAAGCACAGGTTTAGCCAAGGCGATCGTAGGCGCGCAGCCTTCGGCGCGCCTGTTTGGACAAAGAGCTGGCCTCTTACAGCAACAGGTTGCCGACAGCGGCCAACACCAAGCTGACGAAGAAAAACAACACCACCCAGACAGGCGCATGGCGCGGGTGCCGCTTGACCCGCATCCTCAATACTTGCTCAAACCACTTCTCTGGACGTTCACTGGCTGTATGGCGCATGGTGCAAGGCTCCTCTCAAGACGGCCCATCAAAAAATGATGCCGTTCAACTACCTCACACCAATGTTAATGATAAACACTATCATTAACAAGTAGATTTCTATTGCTCCGATAGCAAGATGCGCCATTCCTCAGGCATCGCCAACACCGGGTAAACGTAACCCAACTTACCACTCCCCTGACCCACCGTTTCGGTGGGTATACCGACCAAGCGCAACTGTCCATCCAGCGCCGAACCACCGGAGTTACCTTGTGAGAACTCGGAATCAGTCTTGATCACGGTACCGAAATCATCGGCTTCGAATCCAGAAACGTAACCCCGAGTTAAGCTGATCGTCCCTCTAGCCCAACGCCCGCCTACAGCAGGGTAGCCAATCACCGTCAATGGGTCACCAATACGCAGACTGTCTTCCTGGTTCAGTTGGACATAGGGCAATGGCAGAAAACTCGCCATTGACTCGCTGTAGACTCCCTCAGTGACACGCAACAGTGCCATGTCGCGCTCGGGCGCCACCGCAAGCACCTCAGCGTGAAACATCTCTTGGCTGGGTAGGCGATGATCCAGGCTCATGCCGATCACGATCGGCGCATCGTCGTTCAGGTAGCCCTCAACCACATGGTAGTTGGTTAGAATGTGCCCTTGTGCACTGATGAAGGTGCCTGAGCCAGAGGAGTGCGTGGTCATGACTTCCACCGTCGCCAGCAACGCACGCTCAAGATCATCACGCGGTGCCGGCACATCACGCCCTTGTTGCAAAAAGGACGGCGGCGAACCGTCCAGGCTGACGTGAACGCCATAGCCAACGTCACGCAGACGCTCCACCTGATCCACCACCACAAGATAGTAAGTCATACCCATGACCAATGCCGGCTCATCGCGCTCGGTGACGACCAAGCGCTCCTGTGGGCGCACAGTCGCAGCGAACAGCGGGCTGCTGTAGATATCTGGCGAGGCTTTGCGCGGAAATAGAAAAATATCGAGATCACTCACGGTATCAAACACATCGATGCGCAAGGCCTCAGTCTCTTTGGGCACATCAATTCGGTAATAATGCAGCATGCCGGTGGTTTGCTGCAGGCGGTCATGATGCGGCTGCCCAGGTACCAAGGTGGCGCGCGGCGTGGTGTCGGCCACATCAAATACCAACTCAAACGGCAAATGTGCGCGCCCGGTGGGGGCATCATTGTATTGATAGAGTACATCCAACAGATACTGCCCGCCGTTTAGGTCGGCGTTATCCTGACGGAATACCGTCAGCGTTTCCAGCGCGGTCATCTCTTCCGACAGCGCCACCAGTTCGCCATTAGGACGATACAATGCGAGATCAAGATCGACATCGGCGCTCAGAATCCTCGCCTGCAGCGCTACAACATCCTCTGGCAAATGAATACGATAACGTTGTTCGACGTTGCCACCACGACTGACATCCAGCTCTCCTTGCACCACCACACCCGGCTGCAACAATGGGAAGCGCTGCAACCCTTTGACCGACTGCTGTGCCGACACAGGGGCAAGCAGCAGTGTAATGAATAGACTGCACCACAGGGCCCAGCGCATTGCCACTCTTAATGTCATATAACCCTACCCTGCTTAGCTTGTTTAAAGACGCCATCATATCACTGGATTTCCATTCGGCCAGAGTGCCGGCAATGAAGACACGGTAGGCTGCTTATGCTTAAATACCGCCTATCATTGTCGAGTGTTTTGTCCGCACTCGGCTGTCATTATTTTCTCTGGAAGGGCCAAGCGCGCTATGCGGGAACCTGTGTTAATCGGTATTGCTGGCGCATCCGGCTCTGGAAAGACCACCCTAACGAATCAGTTGGTCAAACGTGTGCGCGAAGAGCTGCCAGAATTCACCGTGGCGGTGGTACGTGAAGACTATTTTTATTTGGATCAGACGGATGTACCAATGAACATCCGCGAACAGACAAATTACGACGACCCCGCCGCCCTAGAGCACGACCTGATGGTGCGGCAATTACGCCAGTTGCAGAAGCGCAAAACAGTACACGCCCCGCAATATGATTACGCCGTACACAACCGCAAAGCGGATACAAGGGCGCTGGGCCCGGCCGATTTGATCGTAGTCGAAGGTCTGTTCATCTTACATTGCGAAGCACTTGCCGACCTGATGGACCTGAAGGTGTATGTGGATACACCTTTGGATATGTGTCTGGCGCGCCGCTTGACGCGCGACATCAACGAACGAGGCCGCACGCCAGACAGCGTGGTGGCCCAGTATTTGAAGACGGTTCGCCCCGGCTACAAGTCTTACGTAGAGCCCAGCAAGGCCAAGGCCGATGTGATTATTCCTGCCCTGCTGCCGAACCCAAGAGCCATTGATGTGTTGTCCGCGCAGTTGCGCCATCAGCTCACCCAACCCTTTATTACAGGAGCCTAAACCGTGCCATGGACGCATGATCTGAACCCCGTTTTTCTCAGTATCGGCCCACTCAGTATTTACTGGTATGGTCTCAGTTATGTAGTGGCCTTTTTAGGCGGCTGGGCGCTTGGCAATTGGCGCGCGAAGAATCAGCCGTGGCGGGGCTGGACACCCGATATGGTCAGCGACATGCTGACCTACGTCATCGTTGGCACCTTCGTCGGTGGCCGCGTTGGCTATATTCTGTTTTACCAGTTCCAAGGCTGGGTCGACGACCCACTGATGCTGGTGCGCGTGTGGCAAGGCGGCATGTCGTTCCACGGCGGTTTTATCGGCGTATCGACGGCGCTGGTGTTGTTTGCCCGCAAAAACAAGCTGTCATACTGGCAAGTGACCGACTTCATCGCGCCTTTAGTACCGCTGGGTATCGCGGCGGTGCGGATGGGTAACTTCATCAACGGTGAACTCTGGGGTCGCCCCACCGACGTTGCCTGGGGGATGATTTTCCCCAATGCGCCCGACGCCTTGGCGCGCCATCCATCGCAGCTCTATCAGGTGGCCGGTGAAGGCTTGATGTTGTTTGCTATACTTTGGTGGTTCAGCCACAAGCCGCGTCCCCGCTTAGCCGTTACCGGTTTCTTCCTCGCGGGCTATGGCTTTTTCCGGTCCATCGCTGAGTTTTTCCGGCAGCCGGACAGCCATATTGGCTACCTACTCGGTACCGATTGGCTGACCATGGGAATACTGCTCTCGCAGCCCATGGTCATTCTTGGTATCGCCTTTTTAATGGTGGCGTACCAGCGCAAGATCAGCGACGAACAACAGCCTGAGGCAGCCCCAAAGGCAGCACCACGCAGCGGTAAGAAGAAGCGTAAATCATGAAACAATACCTCGACCTCATTCGACACATCAAAGCCAATGGCACAGTAAAAACCGACCGCACGGGCACGGGCACGCAGAGTGTGTTTGGCCACCAGATGCGCTTTAACCTGCAAGAGGGTTTTCCGCTTATTACCACCAAGAAGGTGCATTTGCGTTCGATTATTGTCGAGCTCTTGTGGTTTCTGAACGGCGACACCAACGTTAAATACCTGCAAGACAACGGTGTCAGCATCTGGAACGAATGGGCGGATGAAAACGGCGACCTTGGCCCCGTCTATGGCAAACAATGGCGCTCGTGGCAGACGCCCTCGGGCGAAACCATTGACCAGATCTCACAGGTCATGGCGCAGATCAAGAACAATCCGGATTCCCGCCGCATGCTGGTGGTGGCCTACAACCCAGCGGATGTGAACCAGATGGCACTGCCCCCCTGCCATTCGCTGTTTCAGTTTTATGTCGCGGACGGCAAGCTGAGCTGCCAACTGTATCAACGCAGCTGCGATGTGTTTCTCGGCCTGCCATTTAACATCGCCAGTTATGCCCTGTTGACGCAGATGATGGCCCAGCAAGCCGATCTGGACGTGGGTGATTTTGTCTGGTCCGGTGGCGATGTGCACATTTACAGCAACCATCAAGAACAGACGGATCTACAGCTCACACGCACACCGTTCGCTTTGCCGAAGATGCTGATCAAGCGCAAACCGGCCAGCCTGTTCGACTACCAGCTCGATGATTTTGAATTGGTGGGTTATGAAGCCCATCCTCATATTAAAGGCGCGGTGGCAGTTTAGTCGCCGTCAGCAACCTATTTTTGGGAACATCCCTCGATGACAAAGAAGATCGCCAGCAACCAATTGTGTGCCCGGGTGGACCTCAGCTACCTCGATTTTGAAACCACTGCTGATTTAGAGGGTGCATCGGGTTTTCTGGGCCAACCACGGGCCAAAGAAGCCCTGGAATTCGGCATTAATATGCAAGCCAGTGGCTACAATTTGTACGTCATGGGTGAAACCGGCACGGGTCGCCAATCACTGGTGTCGAGCTATGTACGGGAAGTTGCCGCGCACCGCACCCCACCCAACGACCTCTGCTATATCAACAATTTTGAACGGGCACGTGACCCACTGGTGCTACAACTGCCAGCGGGCAAAGGCAAAGTCTTCAAAGAAGATATGGAAGCCTTTGTGGATGAACTGCTGAGTACCTTTCCTGACGCTTTTGAAAACCCCAGCTACCAACGTCGGCGCGCCGGCATAGATCGGGAGTTTAACCAAAAATACGACCAAGCCATTATGCTGGTTGATAAGCAGGCCTCGCAGCTGGAAGTCGCCTTATTGTCTGATCAGGGCAGCATCATTCTCGCCCCTATCGTCGAAGGCAAGGTACTGGACGAAACCGAGTTTGCCCAGCTACCCGAAGCCGTACGGGCGGAGTTTCAGCGTCGCATCCAGGATCTGGAAGAGATCCTCAATGAATCTCTGCTGGAGTTGCCACAGTGGCGTCGCGAGACCAGTGAAAAACAACGCAACTTGGATGATGAAACCATCAATCAGGCCGTCAAGCCCTTGTTGCGTGAATTGGAATACAAGTACGACGGCGATCTGTCGGTATTGCGTTACCTGCGCCAGCTCAAAAAACAGCTACCCAAGCTGATTGGCGACATTTTCCTCGACGAACACCCGCTCGAGCGCGTCACCGATACCGACCGCAAACAGATGCTGCACACCCAGTTACTGCCGAACCTGTTGGTGCAAAATGACCCCAGCAATGGCGTACCGGTGGAATATGAATTACTGCCTACCTACCAAAATCTGTTTGGCCGCATCGAATACGCCACCCAGCAAGGCATGTCGATCACCAATTTTCAGCTGATTCAGCCGGGAAGCCTGCACAAGGCTAACGGCGGTTATCTGATTCTGGACGCTGAAAAGCTGTTGATGGAGCCCTTTGCGTGGGACGCCCTGAAACTGGCGTTGAAAACGCGCCAGATCAAGATGGAATCTCCCTTCATCGACCCCAGTCTGATGCACGCCGTCACGCTGAGTCCAGAAGTGGTGCCTATGCAGGTGAAAATCATTCTGATTGGCTCGCGTGATATCTACTATCAACTGCTCGCTCTCGATCCCGAGTTCAACGAATTGTTCCGCATTCTGGTCGATTTTGACAGCTACATCCCGCGTGACAATCAATCGGTTGAGCAACTGATTCTGCGCATTAAGCACTACACAGAAGAGAAGCAGTATCAACCGCTGCACCGCGACGCTGTGTCCCGGCTGATTGAATTCTCACTGCGTCAAGGCGAGCACCAGCAGCGCATTTCCGCGCAGATCATTCACTTGTTCAAGATGGTTGCAGAAGCCGATTATCTGCGCGATGCCGCAGGTGACAGCATCATCGAGCGTCGTCATGTCGACCAGGCGCTGCAAGCCGCCGAATACCGCAGTGGTCGTATCAGTGACCAAATGATTCTGGAAATCGAAGAAGGTACCATAAAGATTGCCACCTCGGGTGAGCGCATTGGTTGCGTCAACGGCCTGACCGTGATGGAAATCGGCGAGTCAGTCTTTGGCTCACCGGCGCGCATCACCGCCACCGCATCGCTCGGCTCGCAAGGCATTATGGACATCGAGCGTGAGGCCGAACTAGGGCAGGCCGTGCACTCCAAGGGTGTGATGATCCTGAACGGCTATCTCGCCCAGCAGTATGGCCGCGCATTTCCACTCACCCTCAACGCCCATATCGCCATGGAGCAATCGTACGGCCATGTGGATGGTGACTCGGCCACCTGCGCCGAATTGGTGGCACTCGTTTCAGCGGTATCGCGCCTACCTGTCAAGCAGTCGGTTGCAGTCACCGGCTCAATGAACCAACATGGTGAAGTGCAGGCAGTCGGCGGCATCAACGAAAAGATTGAAGGCTTCTTTAAGGTCTGCCAGTGCCGCGGCCTCACGGGTGATCAAGGTGTCATCATCCCGGCCGACAATGTACGCCACTTGATGCTCAGTGCGGAGGTTGTACAAGCCGTTGACGAGGGCCAGTTCAGCATCTTCGCCGCAGAAGATATCGACGATGTGCTAGGGCACTTATTAGGTCTAGAGCCCGCGCAAATACACGATCAGACCAAAGTAGCATTGCGCGAAATGCACGATGCGATGAATGATGAGGAGGAACAAGGGGACAAAAAGTAAGGCTATTTAAATACCAATTTAATACCTTTATACTACCCCTAATATCCTTACACGCAGCCCGCTGATTTGGCGGGCCAACAACAAGAACAGGGGGAGAGACATGGATAATCCGACTTATCCGGTACCGGCTGCCGTGGCAGCACGTGCACGGGTTAATGCAGAGACCTATCAAACACTCTACCAGCAGTCGGTAAACGACAATGCCGCTTTCTGGGGCGAACAGGGCAAACGCCTAACCTGGTACACGCCCTACACCCAGGTGAAAGACGTTAGCTTCGCCAAGGAAGACCTGCATATCCGCTGGTATCACGATGGCCAACTGAACGTTGCCTACAACTGTATTGACCGTCACCTCCCGCAACGCGCCCAGCAAACCGCCATTATCTGGGAAGGCGACAATCCGAACGAAGATCTGCATATTACCTATCAAGAACTGCACGACCATGTTGCCCGGTTGGCGAATGCCCTGCGTGACTTGGGCGTGGAAAAAGGTGATCGTGTCACTCTGTATATGCCGATGATCCCAGAAGCAGCCTACGCCATGCTGGCCTGTGCTCGGGTCGGTGCCGTGCATTCCATTGTCTTTGGTGGCTTCTCTCCCGACGCCCTTGCCAGTCGCATCGTCAATTGCGACTCAAAAATCGTTATCACCGCCGATGAAGGTCTACGTGGTAGCAAGCCGGTTCCATTAAAAGCTAATGTCGACGCCGCCCTTAAAACCCCCGGCACGGAAATCGTTGAGCATGTATTGGTGGTTAAGCGCACCGGCGGCAACGTCGCTTGGCACGGTGAACGTGACCTCTGGTACCACGAGGTGACCGCGAAACAACCAACCGCCTGCGAACCCGCCGTAATGAACGCGGAAGACCCGTTGTTCATCCTGTACACCTCTGGCTCAACCGGCGCGCCTAAAGGTGTCTTGCACACCACCGGCGGGTACTTGGTCTACGCCTCACTGACCCACGAAACCGTTTTCGATTACCACGAAGGTGACATCTACTGGTGTGCCGCTGATGTCGGCTGGGTGACCGGGCACAGCTACATCGTATACGGGCCGCTCGCCAATGGTGCAACCACCTTAATGTTTGAAGGAGTACCGAACTATCCAACCGCTGGTCGTATGGGAGAGGTCGTCGACAAGCACAAGGTGAACATCCTCTATACCGCGCCCACCGCGATTCGTGCCCTGATGGGCAAGGGCGAGGAAGCCATTGGTTCATCGAGCCGCGAAAGCCTCCGTACGCTGGGCAGTGTGGGTGAACCCATCAACCCCGAAGCTTGGGATTGGTACTATCACAAGTTCGGGAAAGGACGCTGCCAGATAGTCGATACTTGGTGGCAAACCGAAACCGGTGGACACATGATCACTCCGCTGCCGGGCGCCACCAGCATGAAACCCGGCAGTGCAACAAAGCCATTTTTTGGCATTCAACCAGCCTTGGTTGATGCCGAGGGTAAAGAGCTGGAAGGCGCTGTATCGGGTAACCTAGTGATTAAAGATTCTTGGCCTGGCCAGATGCGCACAGTCTATGGTGACCACCAACGTTTCTTCGAAACCTATTTCAGTGCCTATCCCGGTTACTATTTTACCGGCGACGGTGCCCGGCGTGATGAAGACGGTGACTACTGGATTACCGGACGGGTCGACGACGTGCTGAACGTCTCAGGCCATCGCTTGGGTACAGCAGAGATAGAAAGCGCGCTGGTCGCCCACGCTGCCGTAGCCGAAGCAGCCGTGGTGGGTTACCCGCATGATCTAAAAGGCCAAGGCATCTACGTGTACTTAACACCCATGACGGGCATTGAACCAACCGACGAACTGACCAAGGAGATCGTCAGCTGGGTACGCAAAGAAATTGGGCCAATCGCCTCGCCCGATCTGATTCAATGGACGCCGGGGCTGCCCAAGACGCGCTCTGGAAAGATCATGCGGCGCATTCTGCGCAAGATTGCTTCCAACGAATACGATCAACTTGGCGATACCTCCACTCTGGCAGACCCGGGCGTGGTGGATGAACTGATCGACCATCGAATGAACCGGTAGGTCGGTTTGTTTCGGCCAGAGAGTTAGCGTCCTGCATTCGTAGGTTAACCCTCTGGCCGAATTGTTCTAATTGAGCAAAAAATGGCTAATCTGCTTAAGTCCTTATGATGTCGGCCTTAGCGCCTGTTCTACAATACTTTCCCACAGAGTTATCCACAGAAACTGTGGATTAGCCTGAAACCTGACCAGACCGCCAGAAGGCGCATAATGACTGAGATAGAGAAGATTGACGAAGTTGTCAATAGGCGAAACCGGACAAATTTGTAGAAAGTTGTTCACATGTCGATTAGGAGTTGCTAACACTCTAGCCGCGACCACACCAGCAGAAACCCAACACGACCATAAATCTTTGTTTTGTATGCAGAAAAGCAGTTGACAGCTAAAATTCATCCGGCTAAAGTACGCGCACGTTTGAGGGCCTGCCTTCAAGCTAATCTGAAGTGCCTAGGTGGTGGAATTGGTAGACACGCTAGCTTCAGGTGCTAGTGGCCTTACGGTCGTGGAGGTTCAAGTCCTCTCCTAGGCACCATTATTCTCTTCTGCTCTATCCCATTGCTGTGAATTCTCGTGTAATCTTGCGAACAAGCTTCATTGCTATGCCAATCCGTTACGATAATTTTCCAAATCGTCGTGCTTTCCATCCGGTTTATTTCTCCTCCACACTCGAAATACCCACAATCTAAGCTAATCTTTGGTTAAGGACTTTTGATAACTGCCAACGGTAGCCTACCCATGAGCGATAATGATCTGTTGATGTTCAATGACGAACAGCTTGAATCCGCCACAGAGCTAGAAACACCCTGGAATATACTGATCGTCGACGATGAAGAAGACATCCATCAAGTTACTCGCTTGGTGTTGAGTCGCTTCCGTATCGAGGGCCGCCCACTGAACATTCTCAGTGCACGTACCGTGCCCGAGGCCCACAAGATATTATTAGAAGAGCCCAATCTGGCCGTAGCGATTCTCGATGTGGTCATGGAAGAAGAAGACAGTGGCCTGCAACTGGCCCGCTACATTCGCGAAGAAAAGGGCAATCATTTTACGCGGATTGTACTGCGCACCGGACAGCCAGGCCAAGCGCCTGAGGCAGACGTTGTCGAACGTTACGACATCAATGACTACAAAGAAAAAACCGAACTGACCACGCAAAAGTTGCGCACCATGTGCATTTCACTGATTCGGTCCTACCGGGATCTCTGCCAGATCGACGAACACAGACGTGGTCTGCAACGCCTGATCAGCACCACCAGTGAGATATTTGAAGCAACGCAACTCGCTACCTTCGCGAGCATCATCCTCGAACAAGTCATGATCTTACTGCGTCTGAACAAGGACGCCATATTCTGCCAGCTCATTCAACGTACGCCGATGGATGGCGCCGTTGACAACGGCGAGCCGGACTTTCATGTGCTGGCCGCCAGCGGTGAGCATCAGCATTTGGTCAACCAGCAGTTGTCCGGCGTGCTTAATCCGGAAATTCTCAAAGCCATGCAGGATGCGCTGACCGCTAAGCAAACGATCTTCACGGAGCATTCTGTAACCGGCTACTACCGCTCTATTTCCGGCAACGAGAACATTCTCTATGTCGCCACTGGACGTACCCTATCGACCTTGGATAAGGAATTGCTCGATCTCTACTCACGCCATGTTGCTTTGGCTTATGAACACTTAGCAAAAACAGAGGGGTGACGACCACAGAATAAAGACACCCTCAGTCGCCTCGACGATAGCGCTCGCGGTTTTCTTGCTTGCGCGCCTCGCTTTTCTTGATCAGCACGTAAAGCGCTCCGGCACCGCCTTGATTTGGCTGCGCCGAATGGAACGCTAGCACCTCGGGAATAGACCGCAACCAGTGATTCACATGTGATTTCACAACAGCCTTTTGATCGCCACGCTCGCCCTTTCCGTGCAGGATGAGTGCGGCCCGTACGTCAAAACGCCGACAGTCCTGAATAAACTTAAATACCGCAACACGCGCCTGCTCAACGGTATAGCGATGCAAATCGAGCCGCGCGTCCATGGTGTAGCCGCCCTGTTTAAGGCGCCGAAAAACACCGTGCGCAATGCCATCGACGCGATACGTCAATACGTCGGTAGGAGCCACCCAGTCAATGTGCGTGGTGCCAAGCGGGTTGTCATCCTGTGCGGCTTCGGTCAATGCGGCCTGACGACGGACACTGGCCTGCTCGGCATTTAACTGCCGCGTATTTTTCAGTTGCACCTTTGGTTCACGCTGCAAAGGACGCACCCCTGCCATCTCTGCCCAAAACAACGCTTCTTCATCTTTCTCTGACATGTGTATACTTAACCTCTGAGCACATTGTAATGGCCTGCTCGGAAATCACCACTACGCCTCGCCTGTAGGTATCGCACTTTCGGCCTTTACATCGGTAAAACGTATGTAAACTGCGTTGCCGCCACTCACCGCATGATCAAGACTCGCGCTCATGAAAACAGACAAACTTTTGCTTATAGACGATGATACGGAGTTAGGGGAACTGTTGGTTGAGTTCCTGGCGAGCGAAGGGTTCTCCCTTGAGCTAGCACACTCTGGTGAAGAAGGCCTGCAAAAACTGGCCGAGAACCGTTACGACCTGATACTCCTCGACGTCATGATGCCGGGAATGTCTGGACTGGATGTATTGAAAACCATGCGCACCCATAACACGGTGCCGGTACTCATGCTGACGGCCAAGGGTGACGAACTCGACAAGGTGTTGGGCCTCGAACTGGGTGCTGACGACTATCTTCCGAAACCTTACAGCCACCGCGAATTACTGGCCCGCATTCGGGCCTTGCTACGCCGTGTCGAAATGGACCACTCTAAGCCGGGCCCAGCAGTGCAACCCGTACTGTCGCTGGGCCGAGTGACCCTTGATACTCGTGTGTACAAGGCCATGATCGACAAGCGCGACCTAGAGCTGACGCAAACCGAGTTTAAGGTTTTGCAAACGCTAATGGAGCGCGCGGGTCAGGTAGTGACCAAGAACGAGTTGTATCAGACGGTGCTCGGGCGTCCGTTGGAGCCGTATGACCGCTCTATCGATATGCACGTCAGCAATGTACGCAAGAAGATGCTGCTGCTCGCCGATGACTGCAGGCCAATCAAAACCCTACGTGGTGTTGGCTACCAGTTCATCGCTGACTGAGGGCTCGTGCCGTAATGCACTCTCCTTTGCAGTGGCTCAAATCGCTGAATCCGCTCGCGTCTTTGACCGGGCGGATTTTTCTATGGTTCTGGCTCACCCTCATCGTTATTTCTGCAGTTTCTTTTTTGGTGCTACAGCAGTGGGCACGACCCTACGAACTGAGCCCACTGACGCGCGATGAAGAGCAATTATTGTTGCGCCAGCGCAGCGAGATCGAAAGCTACCTCAGTCGCGGTATGACTCCGCTGCAAGCGGTGCGCTATACCGGCGTGCAATACGGCTTGGATCTCTACCTCGTGGACCCGAACTTTCGCCTTATTGGCCAGCCACGCCCGGACCAAATAGAGCTTTATTTGGTGGGCTCTATTGTGGAAGCCAACGAGCCCATCGCCGGTATTTGGGAAGGCGTGAAGTGGATCGGCTCTGTCCCGCTCACCTATCGTGGTGAGACGTACCGCCTACTGATCAAAGCGCCCGTCGAGCGTGCGCCCAACACCATGATGAGCCTGATCAACGAACGCATTACATGGACGCTATTGGCATTATTGGTCAGCGGCATGCTCAGCCTCTTGCTCGCCAGCTCCTTCTCGCGCCCACTGAAGCTGCTGCGCACCACCAGCCGATTGCTGGCCGGCGGCCACCTGGAAGCGCGCGTGCCAAACCAGGTATCACGGCGCGCCGATGACATCGGGCAACTGGGCCAAGACTTCGATCACATGGCGGATCGCATTCAAAAGCTGATTGAAGCCCAACAAAAACTCTTGTCTAACATCAGTCATGAGTTACGTTCACCGCTAACACGGCTACAAATTGCCTTGGGTATCGCACGCCAGAAAAGCGGCAATGAAGAATTGGCGCCGCAATTGGATCGCATAGAGCGTGAGGGACAACGCCTTGAAGACCTGATCGCGCAATTACTCCAGCTGTCACGCTTGGAAAACCGCCTACAGCACATGGATCCACAGAAACTCGATCTGGCTCGGATACTGCGCAGCATCGTGGACGACGCCAGCTTTGAAGCCAAAGCTCGGGATCGATCAGTGCGCTTGCAGATCAACCATCAGTCAAAAATCACTGGCGACCACCTTCTTTTAAGTTCGGCCATTGAAAATGTCATTCGCAACGCCATTAACTATACCGAAGAGCATTCCGAAGTACTGATCAGTACCCAAGAAGATCGTGGCGTCATACGCCTGTCAGTGCTCGATCACGGTCCTGGCGTGCCCGACAACGATCTACAGCATTTGTTCGACCCGTTTTTCCGCGCCAGCAACACCAAGAAAGGTGGATCAGGCCTTGGGCTGTCCATTACGCGCCAAGCCGTTGAAGCGCACAATGGCATGGTCCGGGCAGAGAACTGGCCCGACGGTGGCCTACAGATCACGCTGCATCTCCCTATTGATGCCACGCCAACTGAACGGCCTCGCGACGCAATCCAACAAAACATCTAATCCGCGCGCTTACGTTACAGGAAGCTGCTTATGTCTGACCTCGCCGCTGCCCGCCCCGGCTTGCGCACCCTTGCTGCGCTTTGGCCCTTCATTACACCTTACAAGCACGTTGCAAGCGCCGCGATTATAGCCTTGCTGCTGACGTCAGGCTTGACGCTGAGTCTCGGCCAAGGCGTACTTCTGTTAATTGATGATGGCTTTATCAGCGGCTCACTCACCCAACTGAATCAAACGCTGCTCTTGATGCTTGGCATCATTGTGGTCATGGCGATCGCCACCTTTGCCCGCTTCTATTGGGTCAGTTGGCTCGGTGAGCGGGTCACGGCGGACATCCGCCAAGCGGTGTTTGATCGGATCCTGACACTGCATCCCAGCTACTTTGAGGAAAATCGCTCCGGCGAGATCATGTCACGTCTGACCACGGACACGACGTTGCTGCAATCCATCATCGGCTCCAGCCTCAGTTTTGCCCTACGCAGCTTAGTCATGTTGATTGGCGGCCTGGTTATGCTGCTGATCACCAACTTTAAGCTCTCTTTGGTGGTATTCGGCGCAGTTCCGCTGGTGCTGCTACCCATCTTGATACTGGGTCGCCGTGTGCGCAAACTGAGTCGAGCCAGCCAGGATACCGTCGCCGACGTCGGTACTTACGCTGGCGAAATCATTCAACAAATCAAGACAGTTCAAAGTTACGGTCGACAACCCTTCGAGCAGCAAGCTTTTAGCCGTGAAGTAGAACGTGCTTTCAGCGTAGCCCGTAAACGCATTCTGCAACGCGCCCTCTTGTTGGCAACGGTGATACTGCTGGCATTCACGGCTATTGGCGTCATGGTGTGGATGGGCGGCTACGATGTGATCACAGGGCAATTGTCCGGCGGTGAGCTGGCCGCTTTTGTGTTTTACGCCATCATCGTCGCCAGTGGCGTAGCGACTGTATCCGAAGTGATGGGCGAGCTGCAACGCGCTGCCGGCGCCACGGAGCGACTGACTGAACTCATGAACGCCGACAGCCTGATCAAAGACCCTAGCACACCGGCAGCACCGGAATCGGATGCTACAGATTACGTCGCCTTCAATGAGGTTTCGTTCTGCTACCCCAGCCGTCCCGACAGCCCTGCCTTATCGGGACTCAACCTTCGGGTACGGCGCGGCGAGACCATTGCGCTCGTTGGCCCCAGTGGTGCCGGTAAATCGACGCTGTTCGAACTGGTATTGCGTTTTTATGACCCCCAGAGTGGACATATCAAGTTGTTGAACACCGATATTCGCTCACTCAACCTCTCCGAGCTGCGCACCCGCATCGCTTGGGTGCCGCAACAGCCTACGCTGTTTTCCAACGACGTCTGGTACAACATTCGCTATGGGCGTCCGGAGGCAAGCGATGAAGACGTCATCGCGGCCGCAAAGGCGGCCTTTGCTGATGAATTTATTACCCGTTTGCCAGAAGGCTACAGCAGTTTTCTGGGCGAAAACGGCGTGCGCCTCAGCGGCGGCCAAAAGCAACGCATCGTCATCGCCCGCGCCATCTTGAACAACCCCGACCTGTTGCTGCTGGATGAAGCCACCTCAGCACTTGATGCGGAAAGCGAGTTCCAAGTCCAGCTGGCCTTAGACAATCTGACTCGTGAGCGCACAACACTGGTGATCGCTCATCGCCTTGCCACGGTGCGTAACTCCGACCGGATAGTGGTTTTGAATGAGGGGAAAATAGTCGCGGAGGGCACGCACGACGCCTTACTCAGCAGCAGCCCGCTGTATCAGCGTCTGGCCGCTTTGCAGTTCAATGAAGGCGAACAGCCAGCCTAAACGAAACAGGGTGCGAGAACCTGTGTTCTCGCACCCTGCAAAAAGACCACCCGTTTAGGCGTTTATAGCCCGTAATTCAAGCCTCGTAAGGCCAAAGCATCCTGCTCTTTAACTTGGGCTGGGGTGTCGAGAAACTGATGCCAATACAGCAGTGATGACCAGCACGCGCTCTCCAATACTGTGGTGTCTTCTAACCACCGGTTAAGGTGCAGCTCAGTGATCTGTCGGGCATCGACCGACCACGCCTGACTCATGGCACGGCAAGCGTCTTCGAATTGCTGACTGGCACGGCGCTCAGTCGCTTCTGCTAACCAGGCCTGAGACATCACGGGCAACCGACCATCACGCGCTGCTTTGATGAGATGATCCGTGCGCAAAGGCTCGGGCACACAGCTCCAATGCATCTGCAAAATACCACTGAGGTCCAGCGCATAGGCGGACACGGGGCGGCGGCAATCAAAATCACCACGACGCATGGCCTGCACCGCATAAACGGCCTTAACCACCAACTGCAATGCATTTTCACTGGGGTCTACGCAGCGCCACAGGCGGCATCGCTCACGCACCAGCAGGCTGGATAACTGCTCGGGCACGTCTACCAAGCGATCGGCGAACTCTGACAGCGCAATAATGGCCGGATAGGCTGCCACACCACGCTCCAGCAAAATCATCAAAGGATGCGGTCCACGCAAGGCAGAAAACACATCCCAAGTCGGCAAACCGGGCACCTGCTCTTGCACATTGCGCCAGTAACGCGACATCCAAGAAAAAGAAGAGGGGTCGAAATCTGAGGTGGCCAGGGCCTCTTGCGCCCAAAGGGTAATGAGTACACATTCCCAGTGTGGCGACCATGGCGACCAGCCGGTCTGCTCACACCATTCGCCGAACTGAATGACACGACCGATGGCCGACAGTTGCGCGCAGAGGTACTTACTGTCTGAACGCTCACACAACGGCAGCAAATCCGGACGCATCGCACGTCTAGCTGGCGCCGCCACTGCATCTGCAGGCAAGAAATGATAGCCCGTAGGCAGTTCGGGCTTATTGGCGGCCATATTGAGCCAGCCCGCCAAGGTTGATTCAGATTGTAGGGCAAACTGGCTTTGATAGCGGTTAAAAGCAGCCATGGACACTCTCCGCATTGTCATTATTATCATCGTCACCGATTGACGATATATTGACGTATATCGGCCCAATCGGTCAATGGATCACATTCTTCTCAAGTAAAGAAACAAACAGACAACGTTCATACTCGAAAGCTTTTACAAAAAAACGCACTCCTTACTCAACCTATACTAATGAGCGAATTTTTCAGATGCATCAAAAAAAGCCGTATTTACATGCATTCACGTACTTTTTGTGACCTTACGCCGCTTTTGTAGCAGAAACTGTATGTTTATTAGTCAGCCCTAGCGCATCCGGCTGGCAATTTCTACTCTAAAGGCAAAGCAGCATAAGGCACCTAAAGCCTCGTCGTGCTAAATTGTGCCTGTATGTGCTGTGCTAAACGGCCGTAATCAACCGAATTCAGAGACCGTAACCTTCGTGAAATTCCGTCTCCTCTTTGCCGTGTCGTCGTTAACGGCTGTCGCGCTGATCATAGCCATCTGGCTCACGGTAACGACTCCGCCCTCGCCCGAGGCGACCATTGCACCACCACCCCGTACGGAGGGTATTACCACACCGAGCACACCGGCCACCCCTATACCATCCACTGCGCGTGAGCCTCTCATTCAGCAACACGAGCCCTTCGATGCGGCGCCCGACGTTCAAGAGGCGCCTGCCACCGCCGCGCTTGGAGACTGGTTGGACCCCTATTTCGATATTTCTGATCCCCTCGACCGTGACGCCATCACTGCCCTGCTACAAGTCACAGAGACCATGGATTTCTCTGTTTTCTGGCAACAACTCGCACCTCTGGCCAATGACGGCAACGAGTTTGCGCGTTACCTCGCCCTCGCCTTTCGCGACTGGCTGCCCTTGGACGCCACCCTATTGGAGTTTGGTTTCGTTGAAGAGCCTTATCTGAATCAAACGCGCCGCAGTCATCGTAGCGGCAATTGGCTGCACTGGTTGTTTGCCAATTGGCAAACCAGCTGGCAACCGGACCCTGATCAGGTGCGGCGCGCGTATGAACGTGCTCTTGCGGGCGATCCGGCGGCCCAAACCCTCATCATCAGTCAAACGCGTTGGTTCAGAAACAACCCGGACATTTCAAGCAATCTCGATGAAATACTCACCGGCCTGAGTGGCAACCCCTATTTGCAGTTGCTGGGTATCTTACAATTGCATGGCCAGATGCGTGGCGATGACCAAACCACACAGGCCCAATTAGCTAGCTTAAGGCGGTCGCGCCACCCCTTAGCGCAATGGATCAGCAGCCTACCTGATGGCACAGCCAGCCCCCAGCAACGCCGTGCTCAGCTACTGGCGCTGGCACAAGATGGCTATCTGACGGCAATACAGGAGGTGCGCGCGCTGGCGATTCATGGCGAAGGTCGCTGGACACGCCAAGAAGTAACGCCAATCAGTGTCACCGATGCACTGACGGTGTACCAGCAATTGATGAGCACACAGCCCGACAACCCCGTCGTCTCAGTCGCTTTGTGTGAACTTTATTTGGCGCAGGGGGACTATCAGGCGTCCTGGCAGTACATGCGTAAACTGGCGTACGAGGACGCTTTTGCTGAAGAAGTGGAAGACATAAGCTGTTGGCCCGGTAACGACCAGGCGTACGGTGATCTTCTGATACAACGTGGCGTCATAACGCAAGCGCAATGGAATGAACATGTGACGGTTATTGAGGGACGGCGCGACAGGATAAGGCAGGGGCAACGCCAATAAGAAACACCTAAAAACCTCTTCTCTCAATCTGAGGTTTTTAGATGGTTCCGTTAGATGAGCATTACACCAACTTTTTGAAGGTATTAAACAACTCTTGATTGAACGGACGCGTCATATTGGTGATGGCGTCTATGATGTCGTGGTGTACCAGTTTATTGTTCTGGATACCCACACAGCGACCACCGTGGCCCTGCATCAACAGCTCAACGGCAAACACCCCCATTTGACTGGCCAGCACGCGGTCGAACCCGCGTGGGCCGCCACCGCGCTGTATGTGACCCAAAATGGTCGCCCTCGCTTCTTGTCCGGTGCGCTCTTCAATGCGGCGCGCCAAGTCTTCGGTATCGGTGATGTTTTCTGTAATGCACACGATGGCGTGACTTTTCCGGCGTTGATCCGGGTTGCCCAAGGTCTTAATCAGCGACTCTTCATCAAACGGCTTTTCCGGAATGATAACGTATTCCGCACCACCGGCCACCGCCGCAGACAAGGTCAGGTCCCCGCAATGACGGCCCATGATTTCGACGATTGAGATGCGGTTGTGGGACGACGACGTATCACGCAGACGGTCAATGGCTTCCAGCACCGTATTCAGCGCCGTCAGGTAGCCAACCGTGTAGTCGGTGCCTGGAATGTCGTTGTCGATGGTGCCCGGCAAGCCAATGCATGGAAAGCCCATTTCCGTCAGCGCCTTCGCCCCCATATAAGAGCCGTCACCACCAATGACCACCAGTGCTTCGATATCCAAGGCCTTTAAGTTCTCAATGGCCTTGAGTCGATAACTCTCTTCTTTGAATTGTGGGAAGCGGGCTGAGCCCAAGAAAGTACCGCCGCGATTCAACATGTTGGCCACGTCGTGACGCTCCAACAACTTGATGTCGCCCTCGTACAAACCTTGGTAGCCGTGCCGTACACCATACACTTCTATGCCATGATGCATCCCTGAACGCTGCACTGCCCGTATGGCAGCATTCATACCTGGCGCATCGCCACCACTGGTCAAAACCCCAATCTTTCTTATCATAATTACCTCGACGCGATATGTGTCTTTTTACCAGTCTCCAGCTCGCCACTGTGCAAGCGCACTAAGACCGCAACAAAGTCGAGCGAGAATTTTACGCATTTTTCAACGCTACGTCTTTGCCAATATTAACTCCATGGCATCAATACCCGGTGGAAACAGGGTGGAAAGTCACTCCGGCAAATGCGGTTAAATGAGAAGGATTTTGAACTGGCCATAATGTTATGTTATAACATAACACCTAGACTCGAACTCAACTTGGAAGTGCCAGCATGACGGCCAGTGCCCACACCGCAACCACAGACACAGCAGCAGCCCGCCAACTCCCGGTAACCGTATTGTCCGGCTTTTTAGGTGCCGGTAAAACCACGGTGTTAAGCCATATCCTGAACAATCGGGAAGGCCTGCGGGTTGCCGTTATCGTCAACGACATGAGCGAAATCAATATCGATGCCGCACAAGTTCAAAACGACGTCAGCCTGAACCGCGCCGAGGAAAAGTTGGTCGAAATGAGTAACGGTTGCATCTGCTGCACCCTGCGTGAAGACCTGCTAATCGAAGTCAAAGCCTTGGCCGAAGCGGGCAAATTCGACTATCTGATCATTGAGTCGACGGGCATCTCCGAACCACTGCCCATTGCTGAAACCTTCACCTTTGCCGATGAAGACGGCACGAGTCTGTCGGATCACGCACGTTTAGACACCCTTGTAACGGTGGTCGACGCCATCAACTTTTTACCCGAATTCCGGGCCGCCAAAAGCCTGCAGGAAGCCGGTGAAACTCTGGGCGAAGACGATGAACGCAATGTGGCCGATTTACTGGTCGATCAAATCGAATTTGCCGATGTTATTTTGGTGAGCAAAACCGACCTCGCCGCACCCGAATTGCTTAATGAAGTCATCGGTGTGCTGAAAAGTCTTAATCCCGATGCCGACATTCTGCCCATTGAAAAAGGTCAAGTGCCCTTGCATCGCGTGCTCAATACGGCGCGGTTTGATTTCGCCAAAGCGCAGCAAGCGCCCGGCTGGCTGAAAGAAATGCGCGGTGAGCACATTCCGGAAACGGAAGAATACGGCATCAGCAGTTTCACTTATCAGGCGCGCCGTCCTTTTCACCCTGAGCGCTTCTTTAATTTTCTGCACCAGCCTTGGGAAACCGGCAAGCTCATTCGCTCCAAAGGATATTTCTGGCTCGCCTCACGCCCGCGCTACGCCGGTAATTGGAGCCAAGCCGGCGGCATCGCCCACCACGGTTTTGCTGGCATGTTCTGGAAAGCCATTCCGGAAGAAAACTGGCCGCAGGACGACGAAGCACAAGCGTTTATTCGCGAGAAGTGGGTAGAACCCTTTGGCGATATGCGTCAAGAGCTGGTGTTTATTGGTCAAGGCTTATCACAAGCCGACGCAACGACAGCGTTAGATGCCTGCTTGCTCACCGATGAGGAAATGCAGGCCGGTGCGGACGCGTGGCGCGACTTGCCCGACCCCTTTCCTGAGTGGGAGTAAGCATGCTCGCCGACACATCCCAGCTCGCTTCCACTCGCCATCACACTGCCACCGACCAGCGTGCATGGACTGAGATTTTCAGTCCATCCGTCAACCTGGCTGTTTGGCAACGCCAGTTGAGCGAGCCACTGAAGGCAGGCGTTAAGGCCTTGCTGACTGAGCGTCCTTCAATACGCATTCAAGAAAGTGGCACGGTCACAGAGTTACATCAGCGCTTGCACCAATGCTTAGGCACTGATTCGACCTGGACACCACTGCTGGACGACATCGCCCTGAGTTTGGACATGTTCCAAGTATTATTCGACCAGGACACCATCGGCTTGCGACTTACCGGGCTGGATAAAGCTATGTGTCCGCGCTTCCACGTCGATCGTGTCTTGGTGCGCGGTATTTGCACCTACGCCGGCCCCGCAACGGAATGGTTGGCAAACGAACACATTCCAGCGCGGGAACAGCAGAGTGGCCCGTTACTGATCCCTACCGATGCAGATCAGCACATTCAGCATCTACCGTTGGGCGCCTTTGCGCTGATGAAAGGCGAGGCATGGCCCGGCAATGAAGGCCGTGGATTAGTCCATCGCTCACCACCCTGCACCAGCGATGACCCCAGGTTATTGCTGACTCTAGACCTGTGTTAATACATTTTAATTCACACTATCTAAATAAGAGGAAACACCATGATTGCACATCTCAAACCACTGGCATGGGCCATCACTCTGGGCACAGGCTTAGCCTTGAGCACCGTAGCCATTAGTCACGACCACGGTCATTCACACGACCACGACCATGGTCATGCACATGATCATGGGCATGACGACCACGGCCATGATGACGGCCATCGCCAGTTGGGCACACACGTGCACGGCGTGGCGACGCTGACCATCGCCCAAGACGGTGAAGACTTCGTGGTTGAGCTGGACAGCCCATCCATCAACGTGGTGAGCTTCGAGCACACGCCCAATACCGACGCCCAGCGGGCCGAACTGGAGCGCGCTTTAGAACTGTTGAAAGACGCGAGTAACGTGGTTCAATTGACTCGCGCCGGAGCCTGTGAATTAGAAGATATGCACGTAGAATCCGACCAGTTAGCGGCCATGGGTTACAATCGCCACGGCACGAAGAATGGTCACGGACACGGACACGGTCACGACGATCACGGACACGACGATCACGGACACGACGATCACGGACACGACGATCACGGACACGACGATCACGGGCATGACGATCACGGGCACGACCACGATCATGCGCATTCGGACTTCGAAGTGGAATACATCTTCCATTGCGACCAACCGAGCCGCGTTATCGGTGTTTATGTGCCGGTTTTCGATCACTTCCCTGGCTTTGAAGCCATTGATGTACAGTGGATTGTGAACGGTCAACAAGGTGCTGCGCGCGCCACTGCAGGCAGCAAGTCCGTCCTGTTCCGCTAAGCACTGACACGGCGTTCAACAGAACGCCACAAACAGGGGCCAATCCGGTACACTCGGACACTGCGCCCCTTTTTTAATCTCTCTAATTTGGTCAGGTATGAGCATCAACACCGAAACCGCCATCCAAGCCCACCAGTTGCAATTTCGCTGGTCTAAGCATCAACCCATCGTGCTTGATATTCCAGAACTCAATATCGCCCGTGGTGAACGTGTCTTTCTGTTTGGCCCCTCGGGCTCGGGTAAAACCACCCTGTTAAATCTGCTGGCGGGCGTCACTCAGCCCAGCCAAGGTGAATTGCACGTTCTCGGGCAACCGATGCACCAATTGTCCGGGCGCAAGCGCGACCGTTTTCGGGCACAACACATTGGCATTGTGTTCCAGCAATTCAATTTAATTCCGTATTTGTCCGTGACAGATAACGTGCGCTTGGCTTGTCATCTAGCAGGCCAAACCGGAGCCGACATGATTGACCGCATTCATAACATGTTTGTGGCGCTAGGCCTGCAAGAAGGCCTTTGGCAACGGCCCGCGCACAGCCTCAGCGTCGGACAACAACAACGTGTTGCCGTGGCCCGCGCCTTGATCAACGGCCCGCAATTGCTGATTGCCGACGAACCCAGCTCCGCGTTGGACTCCGACCACCGCGATGAATTCATGCAACTGATGATGCAAGCCGCTGACACACAACACAGCACGGTCATCTTTGTTAGCCACGACCGCGCCTTGCAGCATCATTTCAGTCGCCACATTGACCTGCGCGACCTGCAAGCCCAACGCGCCGAGGAGACGACGGTATGAAACTGACCCTAGCCCGTAAGAGCCTGTGGAATCGCCGTGGCACGGTCATACTGACCTTGGTGTCACTGGCCATCAGCGTGGCACTGCTGCTCGGCATCGACCACGTACGCAAAGAAGCGCGTAACAGCTTCAGCCAGACAATTTCCGGTACCGACTTGATCATCGGCGCGCGCTCAGGCTCCACCAATTTGCTGCTCTACAGTGTGTTCCGCATCGGCAACCCCACCAACAACATCACCTGGCAAAGCTATCAAGATGTCGCCCGGCAGTCGGCCGTGGCTTGGACCATCCCGATTACTCTGGGTGACACCCATCGTGGTTATCGAGTCATCGGCACCAACAACGACTACTTTGAATACTTCCGCTATGGGCGCACCAATCATCTGCAATTTGCTGCAGGAGACCGCTTCGATGGTCTTTTTGATGCCGTCGTCGGCGCTGAGGTAGCCCGCGCGCTGGATTACGAGTTGGGCGAACAGATCGTCATCAATCATGGTGGCGGTGCGGTCAGTTTTGTGAATCACGGCGACATGCCGTTCACCATCACCGGCATACTCGCACCGACCGGTACGCCGGTTGACCAGTCAGTTCACATCAGCCTTGAGGCGTGGGAGGCCATTCACATCGGCTGGGAGCGTGGCGTGCCCGGACGCACGCCCTCGCCCGAAGAAGTCTTGGCGATGGATCCCGAGCGTCTGCAACCTAACCAGCTCACAGCGTTCTTTGTTGGCGTACGCTCACCAGCACAAACCTTTGCCCTGCAACGTGCGGTCAACAACTATCGGGGTGAACCATTACAAGCGGTGCTGCCCGGCGTCGCCTTGTCAGAACTGTGGCAGATGATTGGCATGGTAGAAAACGTCCTACTGCTGATCGCCTTGCTGGTGCTCATTGCTACCTTGATTGGCATGACCACCACCTTGCTCGCGTCGATGCGCGAACGACAGCGCGAAATGGCAATACTACGGGCGCTTGGTGCTTCGCCGTGGCTGCTGTTTTTGCTCATTGAGTTGGAGGTGTTTTTAGTCACCTTGCTGGGTTTATTGTTCGGCAGCCTATTGCTGTGGTTGGCCGTAACGGCAGCACAGCCAATGCTGGTCAGCGAATTCGGCTTGTTTATTTCGACGCAAGTGTGGCAATTGCAAACCCTCTACTACGGCGCGGGCGTATTGGCCCTGGCGTTGGTGTTGGGCTTAGTGCCTGCTGTGGTCGCCTATCGGCGCGCGCTGGCCGACGGATTAGCGGTAACGCGCTAAGGGCATACCGCTACCGTCGATGGGAGAAGGTGCTACAACAGCCTTTCCCATCGCCCCGCACTGACATCATCCGTGCGATACACTTGATTTCCGGTGGTGGCCAGGTAGGCCACATCAGGGCGCAACGGATCAAACACGAACGCAAACACTAAGTCGTTTTGCGCGAAGCTCAAACCATCATTGATCGCCGCCCAACTGGCACCGCCGTCCGACGACACGGCTACACCATATTCCGCGGTGTGCGCTATCAAACGCTGATCTACATGCAGGTCACTACCGATAGCAGCGACCGCTCCGGTACGATCCGACAGTAAACGCCACTGCTCGCCACCATCGTGTGACACCAGAGCCCCATCCACCGTTCCAGCATAAATCACATCCGCATCATGGCCATCCGCCGCTAGGCAGGGCGCGCCCCAGCAAAAGCCTTGACCGGGCAACCCCTCCATCGCCGGTAGATGCCAAGCGTTGCCAGCATCCACCGTTTGATACAGTTGCCCAGCGTAAAAGCCGTACACTCGTTGGGTATCCACCGGACTGATCGTCATGGCGTGGAAGTCCACGATTTCATTGTCTACACCGGATAACACCTGCGTGAACGACACGCCACCGTCGTCGGAATACAGTACCCCTAGATTGCCACCACGCGGCGGGTGCCCGCTGACGAATAGTCGCTTGGGATTGTTGGGGTCAACCGACATGCCCATAAAGTCATCACGCCTCGCTCCCAATTGATACAGCTGACCATTTTCCAGGCCAAACAAACCATAATGTGTGGCCAGTATCAGCCGTTGAGTCTCGGCGTCTAGGCCTATACCGTGCAAATGGTTGGTATGTTCATACGACAATGAAGGCACCGCCTGTTCGAAGGTAGCCGTCTCCTCATCGGCGTGATTCCACCAGTAGGCTACTGTGATGCCCAGCACGAGAGCCACGGGAATCAGTGCCAGTTGCAGCAGCATGCGCCGCATTTTTAAATCTTTCATCTCTTCTCTCATCTCTGTAGCGTTTAGACAATACCAAGGAGCCCTCAGGCTTTCCTAAGGGCTCCTTGTCGCGCGCCCTTTAGTTCTGCACCAACCAGGCCTCCATTTCGGCAATCTCGCGGCGCTGTTCGCGTATCACGTCCTCGGCCATGCGGCGCAATTCGGCACGTGTGCTGTGCGCCAGGATAACCTCGGCCATATCGACCGCCGCTTGGTGATGCGGAATCATCCCGCACACAAAGTCACGATCAACATTACCCGTAGGCGGCGTATGCATATCACGCATCATGGCCTGATTAATGCGGTCATAGGCGGTGCGAATGGCGTCTCGATTGTCTCCCGGGCGAGGCTCGCCATAGGCCACTAACCAATCACGCATAAAGGCTATTTCTTCCTCCTGTGCGGCAATGATGTCGCGGCTCAACGCGTGCAGGGTAGCATCTTGGCCCAGCTCTAACTGCACCTTAGCCATATCAATCGCGCCTTGATGATGCGGAATCATACCTGCAACAAAGTCATAATCGACATCACCGCTCAACTCCATGCCGTGCATATCACGCATCATAGCCGCCATACTGGTCGCAAAAGGATCCTTCATCGGCATCCCCATGCCTTGCCCCATCTGGTGGTTGTGGTGCATAGCATGGCGTTCGCCGTGCTGACCTCCATGATGTTGACCTTGGTGGCCATGCTGCATCATTGGCATCGAGGAACGCATCTGACCGTCAGCATGTTCACCGTGTTGCATATCGTGCTTGGTGCATCCGGAGACGGTAAAAAGCAACATCCCTACCAATGAGACGCTTAGAAAAGTATGTGTACGCATAGTCGTATTCTCCTCGGCAGGCGTGACTGAAAAGCATCGGACACGCCTAACCATAATCACTGTGATCAATAATTGATGTAACGAGGTCTAATCCAGTGACTTAACGCGGAGGGGGGAACTCAGGTTCAGCCTCAAACAGGCTGGGGATCAATGGCAGGGACATCACCGCCAGTGCAGGAGCTGGCGCCAAGCTGGCCGTTTGAACAACCGTCAATAACTGCAGCGCACAGAGCTGTTCGCATTCAGCCCTATCCATATGGTGATGCGCCATGGAGGGTGACGCCCACTGGGATTGATGCATCGAATGATCAGCAGGCTGGTGATGGTGAACCGATTGCTCAGTCGCTACTTCTCCCCCGCTGTGTATGCCACTCACCGCCATCAAGCTGGCATGCACAGGCAAGGCCAGCCAGCCAACAAGTGTCAGCAGCAAGACGAACTGGCGAATGAATGGCGCTCGACGGAACATAGCGACCTAAAGAATAGCGATATAGGCCACTATCTTAACCGCCTATGGCGGCCAGTGACATTGATTTACATCATGCTTGCGTGGTGTCGGCACCACGCAAGCAACCCGCTTCTAGGCCAATTCCGCAAAGCATTCAGCAATGATGTCCATACCGCGCTGGAACTGCGCATCAGGGATGGTTAAGGGCATCAGGATACGCAACACATTGCCGTACACGCCACAAGACAGCAGGATCAGTCCTTTCTCGCGGGCTTTTGCGACAATCTGCCCGGTCAACGCCGCTGCAGGCTTACTGTGATCACCCTCTTCAAACAGCTCGACGGCGACCATCGCACCGAGGCCTCGTACATCACCAATGACCTTGTGCTTCTGTGCCATCGTTTTGAAACCTGCCACCATCTGTTCACCGAGCGCCAATGACCGGCTGAGCAATTGCTCTTCCTCAAACACGTCCATAGCCGCAATCGCCGCCGCACAGGCCAGTGGGCTACCGGCATAGGTGCCACCCAAACCACCGGGCGCAATGGCGTCCATCACCTCAGCTTTGCCACACACCCCTGCGACGGGGAAGCCACCGGCAATGGATTTCGCAAAGGTCGTCAAATCCGGCGCTACACCCATCTGTTCCATGGCGAAGAAGGTACCGGTACGACCGGCACCTGTTTGCACTTCATCCGCGACCAGCAAAATACCGTGCTCGTCGCACAGGGCACGCAACTGCTGCATGAAATCCTGCGGTGCTACGTAGAACCCACCTTCACCCTGAACCGGTTCAATCACAATGGCTGCAATGTCTTTGGCTTCCGCATCGTTTTTGAAAATGCGGTGAATGCTGGCCATGGCATCCGCGCTGCTCACCCCATGCAAGGCACAAGGGTATTGTGCGCGATAAACACCGCCAGGCATGAGACCCATACCCGCGGAATAGGGCGCCACCTTTCCCGTCATAGAGAGCGTCATCATAGTGCGACCGTGGTAACCACCGGTAAAAGCAATCACCCCGGCGCGCCCCGTCGCTGCACGCGCGATCTTGACCGCATTTTCTAAGGCTTCCGAACCTGTGGTGACCAGCAAGGTCTTCTTATCAAAATTTCCAGGCACGCGAGCGTTGATTTTTTCGCACAGTTCCACGTAGGGCTCGTAGGCCAAGACTTGGAAACAAGTATGTGAGAAACGATCCAACTGGGCACTGACCGCCGCTTTGATCTTCGGATGCACATGGCCGGTGTTCAACACCGCTATGCCACCAGCGAAATCAATGTACTCCCGCCCCTCAACGTCCCACACCGTGGCGTTTTCGGCGCGATCAGCAAAGATCGGATGAATTTGTCCCACCCCGCGTGGAACGGCATTTTGGCGGCGCTGCATCAAAGTGGCGTTGGTCTTAGTCATGCTCGTGTCCTATTGATTGTTCTGCTGCTTGAGGCGTTCTCGGTCGCAACCGAGTGTTTAATATAATGCACAAATTCTAAGACTTATCACGCAAGTGAGCAATATATTGAACAAGGAAATTTTGCTCAAACATTCAATAAATACACTTAAACCTCAAAAGATGTACCTTGTGGCAAGCAGCCCCAATAACTATATCAAAATATTTTGATATAGTTATTGACTCAGCCTGCTCGATCATTAGACTTGCCAACCATGACGGTATCCAACCCTTATGAAGAGTGGGCTTTGCACTTAAAAGCCAGCGCTGACCCGCTACGCCTTTTGATTCTGCGCGTGTTGTGGCAGCAGTCGTATGGGGTGCTGGAACTCAGTCAATTGCTGGATGTGCAGCAGTCACGCTTAAGCCACCACTTGAAAATACTGACTCAAGCGGGTTTGTTGACGGCACGGCGTGAAGGAAACTCTATTTTTTATCAGCGCTTTCCCGCCACCGAAGGCTGGGTAAGCAGCTTGTTTCAAACCGTTGATCAGTGGCCGCTGCCGTCCGACGTAGAACAGCGGCAACGAGAGATCAGCGAAGAGCGTCGTCATCATGCGGAAGCCTTTTTTGCCCGCCATGTGGACGATTTTAAACAGCAGCAAGATTTGATCGCCGAGTATCCGCAATACGCTCAGCAAGCCTTGGCGCTGATCGAGCAGGCACATTTACCCGCCGAGCATGCCTTAGAAGTCGGCCCCGGTTTGGGTGAGTTTTTGCTTGAATTGAGTCAGCGTTTTGCCCGCGTCGATGCCATCGATATTTCGGCCGAACTGCTGGATGTGGCGCGCAAAAACGCAGCCAACGACAAGATACGCTTTCATTTGGGTGATCTTGCCCACTGGTTTGCAACGTACAAGGAGGCTCCACAATTAGTGGTCTACAATATGGTACTACACCATATACCTGACCCAGCGGCGGAGCTCGCCCGCGCAGGGCATGTGTTGGCACAGGGCGGCGGCTTGTTGGTCACAGACTTATGTCGCCACGAACAACAATGGGCACGCACTAACTGCGGAGACCAATGGCTAGGGTTCGCCGCTGAAGACTTGATCGACTGGGCTGCACAGGCAGGCCTGACATTAGCACAACGCAGTGTGACGGCGTTGCGCAATGGTTTCCAAGTACAGTGTTTACTGTGGCACAAGCCCTAACACTGGCTTACTTTTTTCGTTCACCATGGTCCGGCTGAACCGGACTCCCATAAAGGGCCCGTAAACTATGAAACAATACCTGTTCACCTCTGAATCGGTTTCCGAAGGTCATCCCGACAAGATGGCGGATCAAATCAGTGATGCCGTACTGGACGCCATCCTGAAAGATGACGCTCACTCGCGCGTTGCCGTCGAAACCATGGTGAAAACCGGTATGGTGATCATTGCCGGGGAAGTGCGCACCAACACCTACGTCGACCTAGAAGAGATCGTCCGTGACGTCGTACTTGATATTGGCTACAACAGCTCTGATGTCGGCTTCGATGGTGCCAGCTGTGCCGTCCTGAACGCCATTGGTAAGCAGTCTTCTGACATCGCCATGGGCGTTGACGAAGCCGAGGCCAAAGAGCTGGGTGCCGGCGACCAAGGCTTGATGTTCGGCTACGCCACCAACGAAACCGACGTACTGATGCCCGCGCCGATTTTCTACTCACACCGCTTGGTAGAGAAGCAAGCCGAGCTGCGCAAATCCGGCAAGCTGAGCTGGTTGCGTCCGGACGCTAAAAGTCAGGTCACGCTGCGCTATGAAAACGGCCAACCAGTCGCGGTGGATGCCGTTGTGTTGTCAACGCAGCACAACCCGGACATCAAGCAGTCGGATCTGCGTGAAGCCATCATGGAAGAGCTGATCAAGCCGGTGCTACCAGCCGAATGGTTGCACAGCGACACCCTGTACCACATCAACCCAACGGGTCAGTTCATCATCGGTGGACCAGTGGGCGACTGCGGCTTAACTGGCCGTAAGATCATCGTCGACACCTACGGCGGCATGGCGCGTCACGGTGGCGGTGCGTTCTCGGGTAAAGACCCATCAAAAGTCGACCGTTCAGCGGCCTACGCTGGACGCTATGTAGCGAAGAACATCGTCGCTGCGGGCTTGGCCGACAAGTGTGAAATCCAGGTGTCATACGCCATTGGGGTTGCCGAACCGACGTCTATTTCTATCGAAACCTTTGGTACACACAAGGTAGAAGAAGCCGTGATCGAGCGCTTGGTGCGTGAGCACTTCGATCTGCGTCCCGGTGGCATCATCGAAATGCTGGATCTGCGTCGTCCGATTTACCGTCCCACCGCAGCCTACGGCCACTTTGGTCGTGAATTGCCAAACTTCACGTGGGAAAAAACAGACAAAGCCGCTGCTCTGAAAGCCGCCGCCGGTTTGTAATCACTACCACACCAGGGTGTCACGCTTCGGCGACGACACCCTGACCTCGGCGTTTCCTAGAAGCGCCCGCTCATTTAAGAGGGTTTACTATGACCACCGCAACGAATCTCGACACCTTCACTGATTACAAAGTCGCTGACATCTCCCTGGCCAAATACGGCCGCGCTGAGATCGACATCGCCGAAACGGAAATGCCTGCATTGATGGCCTTGCGCCGCAAATACCACGCTGAGCAACCGCTCAAAGGCGCGCGCATCATGGGCTGCATCCACATGACGATTCAGACCGCTGTATTGATCGAAACGCTGGTCGACTTGGGTGCCGAAGTGCGCTGGTCGTCGTGCAACATTTTCTCTACTCAAGATCACGCCGCGGCCGCCATTGCTGCTGCAGGCATTCCTGTGTTCGCGTGGAAAGGCGAAACAGAAGAAGAGTTCTTGTGGTGTATCGAACAAACGATTCTGGCCGAAAAAGACGGTTCTGACGTGTGGAATGCCAACATCATACTGGACGACGGCGGCGACCTGACCGAAATGGTACACAACAAATACCCTCAGATGCTCGACAGCATCCACGGTATTTCGGAAGAAACCACCACCGGTGTACACCGCCTGTTGGACATGATGAAGAAGGGTGCTTTGAAAGTCCCCGCCATCAACGTTAATGACGCTGTTACTAAGTCAAAAAACGACAACAAGTACGGTTGCCGTCATTCGCTGAACGATGCGATCAAGCGTGCCACCGACCACTTGTTGGCTGGTAAAAAAGCCCTGGTCATCGGTTACGGAGATGTGGGTAAGGGTTCGGCGGCGTCACTGCGCCAAGAAGGCATGATCGTGAAGATCACTGAAGTCGATCCAATCTGCGCCATGCAGGCGTGCATGGATGGCTTTGAAGTGGTATCGCCGTACAAAAACGGTATCAATACGCAGTCAGCCGATGGCATAAATACCGAGCTGCTAGGCACCACTGACATTTTGGTGACCACAACAGGTAACACCAATGTGTGTGATCAATACATGCTGGCAGCCCTGAAGAAAGGCGCGGTGGTGTGTAACATCGGTCATTTCGACAATGAAATTGACACCGTATTCATGCGTAAGAACTGGCAGTGGGACGAGATCAAGCCACAGGTGCACAAAATCTATCGCGGTACCGATAAAGGCGATTTCTTGATTCTGTTGGCGGAAGGGCGTTTGGTCAACTTGGGTAACGCAACCGGCCACCCAAGCCGCATTATGGATGGTTCGTTTGCGAACCAAGTGTTGGCGCAGATGTATCTGTACGAGAAGAAATTCGCCGACCTGCCAGCAGCGGATAAGCCTAGCAACATCTACGTTAAGGTTTTGCCGAAGAAGTTGGACGAAGAAGTAGCGGCCGAAATGGTTCGTGGCTTCGGTGGCGTGATTACGCAGTTGACGCAGACGCAAGCGGATTACATTGGCGTCGCCGTGGAAGGCCCGTTCAAGCCGGACGACTATAAATATTGATCCGCAATCACCTGCAGTAACGTTTGCAAGGGAGTTCCCGGAGCGTTAAGACAGGTGCCCTTGCGCGAATCGCCGTGAACCCATCCCTGGGGGCTCGCTGAACACATCCTGTGTTCAAGCGTTCGCTTCAGGGCACCTGCCTCACCACTCCTGCCCCGTGACTTCGTTGGGTTCTGGTGTGTTGCAGGCGAGGTGTCGGGCTTGCATGGCTAGGGGTGACAGACCTTCTGCCGCCAGGACGGCGGCAGAGAGCTTATATGGACGTATTTACAGCGTGTCTGGAACCCCCATCCTCATTCAGGTCCGGTAACCGTTGAAGCAGAAGCAGAGAGACATAATGACAACGACAATACCAATAAGCTTTGAGTTTTTCCCGCCGAAAACGGAAGAAGGCGCGGTGAAACTGCATCAAGTGCACAGCGAACTCAGTGCGCTCAAGCCTGAATTCTTTTCTGTCACCTACGGTGCGGGCGGCTCCACACAAGAGCGCACCATCAACACCGTATTGGAACTGAACGCCAAAGGCATCAGCACAGCTCCCCACCTGAGCTGCATAGGCTCTACCACAGCACTGCTGAAGGGATTACTGAACCGCTATCAGGCGCACGGCATCAACCGCATCGTCGCCCTGCGTGGCGATCTTCCATCGGGCATGGGTGGCAGCACCGGCGGCGATTTCAGTCACGCCATTGATTTAGTAGCATTCATCCGCAAAGAATACGGCGATGCCTTTCACTTAGAAGTGGCGGCGTATCCTGAAATGCATCCGCAAGCGGGCAACCTCGACAACGACATCAAGCACTTCGTCGCCAAGGCCAATGCCGGTGCCAGCTCAGCGATCACCCAGTACTTCTATAACGCTGATGCCTACTTCCACTTTGTGGACCGCGTACGTGCCACCGGTTGTGACATTCCGATTATCCCCGGCATCATGCCGATCACCAACTACAGCAATTTAGCGCGCTTCAGCGATGCCTGTGGTGCCGAGATTCCGCGCTGGATGCGTAAGCAGCTGGAAGCCTATGGAGATGACAGCGCCAGCATCAAAGCCTTTGGTTTAGACGCTGTAAGTAAGATGTGCGAGACCCTCATCGCCGGTGGCGCTCCAGCGTTGCACTTTTACTCCATGAACCAAACAGCGGCCAGTCAGTCGATTTGTGCGCGGCTGGGGTTAACGCAGTAACTGGATTGATGATCGCCATACATGCAAAAGGGAGCCGAGAGCTCCCTTTTTTGTTCATTACGCTAGGCTATCCGGTAATCTGGCATACTTTGCAGTCGCCATTGGTCGGCAGGCACGTCTCAACGTAGCGGACTCGACGTGTGGCGCTGGTACGGTCTGGCTCAACCTGAAAGCGACGCCCATCACGGTCTATAGGGCGTGATTCAGTGGCTTGAACTGTCTGTTGTGGTGTCATGATTCGCCCTCCTAAATATCAATTAGTACATTCTAATATATAGTGCTACTAAGAGCAAGTGGCTCTTCTGATATAACTGCTGCGAAAGAGCCTGACCTAGCCACTAGCAAAGCTTGAACACCTTGCGCACAGGTGGGCACTATCGGTAGAGCTGGTTCAATCGTCGTGTAATGGCTAAACTGGCAGCATTCTTTATCTATTTGTATAAGAGAGTTCTGTGATGGCTTTGTTTGCCTCTGACACCGACGAGAGCGCCATAACGGTTAATCGTTTAGACCCTTCCGACCCACTCGGTTGCAGCATCCCTCGCCCATTCACGCTCGACGACTTTGAGTGGCCTACTGCGGAACACTACTATCAAGCCATGAAATACCCAGATCGAGCGCGCTTTGATCACATACGCCGAGCCAACGATGTCGAACAGGCACGTAAACTGGGTCGGGGCTGGCTGAAGCGTCCGCGTGCAGATTGGAAATCCGTACGCACCATCATGCTGACGCGAGCGATCTACACCCAAGCGCGCACGCATGCTGACTTCGCTGCGGCCTTATTGGCAACCGGTGACCAAAATATCGTAGAGACTTCACAATACGATTATTTCTGGGGTATCGGACGCGATCAACGCGGGCAAAACCAATACGGCAAGGTACTGCAAAACGTTCGCGCAAAGCTTATGGCTGAAGCGACCGGCTAGGGAGTTCACTTGGCTGTGCGGTACGCTGCTCGATAAGAACAGCGCCGCCATAACCACTCCATCGGCCCTTGATTAAAGCGGTTAAGCCACCAAGCTGCGCCCAGTAACGTCAACCCTGTGAACACAATCACCATGGCCACTAAAGCGACCGGTGGCCACTGTCCGAACTGGGCAAAACCATGCCCATAAAACAGCGTCGTGGCCACCAGGGTTTGCAGCAGGTAAACACTCAAGGCTAGACGCCCTACGCTATTGACGCGCCGCGTTAAGTTTTGATGTGGAGTGCGGCTGCCCCAAATGACCACCAGCCACATATAGCCAATCGCCATCAATAGGCTACCGAAATAGTTCAACAACGGTTGGAGCAAGTGCTCAGTGACGGTGTTCGATGCGTACCAGATACTGGTTGCCGCACCATATCCGCTCAACAGTGTCCCGGCCAGCAGCGCCCCTAAACAGACAGCTCGGTAGCGACCCACAGCCGCAGCGTTTAGCCATCCCAAGCGCACCAACATACCGCCTATTAGCATCAAGCCGAGGGTTCGCCAAAGGGTGTAACCAAGGAGGACCTCGGTATGGGACTCCCAAGCCTGACCACTGCGTTGCGGCCATTGCTGCAGCCATCCACTGGTATAGGCCGCAATTTCCTGCTGCACTTGCGCTGGGTTCGCCTGCACCAGAAGCAAAAAATCAACCCGCTGTTCAGGTGTCCAATGGGGCACCGACTGCACCACTAATAGCGACAACAAGGGTGGCACACTCAACAATACAGCGGCCAGAATCGCCTGCGTCCGTATGTGCAGATCACGTAGCCACCAAATGATGAACCCACAGAGCGCGTAGTGAAAGAGGATGTCACCAAACCACAAACCATAAGCGTGCAACAAACCCAATGTGGCCAACACGGCCATACGCCGTCGATGCTGTTGCGTGAGTTCAGCATAAGCGATACTTCGGCTGGCAAACAAGGCAACACTGCCACCGAACAAGACACTCAGCATGGTGAGGAACTTTTCAGCACCAAAAGTAAGGGTAAACCACATCACCCACTGATCCCATATCGACCAGTGCTCGACGCTGGCCGGGTAATAGAACCACATTTCGGGCACAGCGAACGCGTAGATGTTGAGAAAAAAGATACCCAAAACGGCAACACCGCGTAAGACATCTAAAGATTCTATGCGTGGTTGAGCGGTTAGGGTATAGGTACTGGCGGCCATGGCGTCCTATTGTAAAAAGCCAAGAAGTCAGGCGAATTTACCTGATAATGGCTCTCCAAGCACCGTTTCCTTGCCCTACTGCATTGCCACTCAGGGGCTATACTGTTTAGAGTAGGTTCAGGCAGCTATGAGATTGGCGATAAAAGCACTCAACAGCAGGGACAACTTACGTTAGACTTTCAGCCATTGAACAGTGCTATTCCGTCTTGTGAGGCCCACAGGACGCAGATCACGAATAAATCAAATACGCGATCACATTCAGCCAGTTTTTGGCAAGGACTCAAGAGGTAAGCGGGTGGACACACAGGGCACCGAAGGCCAGTTTATCAAGTCATCGAGCGAAATCGCTCGATTGCTGAGGCACGTCCAGCAAAAGTTGTCACCGGTCACTATTTCATTCTCTGGCATGTCCCGCACGCTGACCAGCTACGTGATCAGTGTCGATGGTGAAAAAAAGAATTTCTTAATAGACGAGGTACTTCCCGCTAATCACAATGCCCTGATGCAAGAAGGACGGGCTTTTAATTTTGAGTCCTACTATGACGGGTGCCGCCTGCGTGGGCGCAACGTGAAAGCCAGCGCTCAGAAAGACCAAGATGGTAATTTAGTCTACCTAGTCCCATTCCCTAATGAAATTCACTACTACCAGCGGCGCCAATCGTACCGTGCTACAGTACGTGTGGCGCTCAATATATTTGTTCGGTTGTTGGACGACAACGGCAATCTTATTCGCGGCAAGTTACGCGACCTATCTGCTGAAGGCTGCAAAATCGAAATCGACGGGTATTACGTTGATGTACTTACGGAAAAAACTGAGCAAAAGCCGGTACGGATGCTGTTCCCCAATAATACTGAAATCAGCTTGAATTTGATCATGCGCCACGTCTTCTATGATGAAGCCCGCAAGCAGACGCACTGCGGGTGCCAATTCAAGGATTTGACACCACATGAAGATGACGATGTGGCAAATGTTGTCAGCGACTTACAGCGCGACCACATTAACTTTGTCAAAAATGGTGGCCTTGTTTCAGGCATTCCAGCACGCTTTCTCCCACCAGACACTGCATCCGAAAAGGCGGCGCTAGACAGCAAACTGGCAGCAGGGGGAGATCCTGAAGCACCGCCGCCGCCACCGCCGAAGCAAAAATCACAGAAAGACAAAGCGCGCGCACTGCGCGCACGCACTGCCGCGGACAGGGACTATCGTACAGCGCACCAAGCCGGTGTTTCTGCCGTGCGTGCGCTCGTCGCTAAGTTGCGTGGCGAGCAAGAGTTACCCATTGATCAGGCCATGGAAGCCGCCCAAGACTTAGCCGAAGTATGGAGCAAAGACCGTCAACAGCTGATGCTTCTGACACGCGTGCGCAGTGCTCAAGACTACTTGTTCGAACACTCAGTCAGTGTGGGCCTAACTCTGGCTGATCAAGTCATCCGTGGCCAGGAAAAAGACGATACCGAACTGCTGAAGCGCCTGATCTTCGCAGGTTTGACACATGATCTCGCCCGCGCCATGCTGCCGGACGGTGTACAGGATACTCGTATCAAGCTACCACCTGATCGATCAGCGCAACTGCAAAAAAATGCACATCAGGTACGGAGTGTGCTTACAACCCTACCCCAAGTGCCGCGCGAAGCTATTATTATCGCTACGCAAAACTACGAGCGCCTAGACGGTTCAGGTATTCCTGACCGACTGACGTCGGATGAAATACACCCTTTGGGTAAACTGGCCGCGGTGGTTGATGTGTTCGACATGCTGAGTAATCGCGTCGGCCGCGATGTCTATTACCATCCCGTTTTGGCATTCAAAGCGATGCTGAACATGCCCAAAGAACTGGATAGCGACATCGTGAAGCGCCTGATTCGTACCCAGGGGCTCTACCCACTGGGTAGCGCGGTGAAACTGGACAATGATCACGTCGGGCTGGTCATGCGGCATAACGATGATAACAAACCATCGCATGTGCGGCTGGTCTACAACATACCCGACGACACCCAATTTCCGCCTCGTGATATCGACCTGACAAACGACGCGGTCAACGTAGAAGGCCCTGCCGACCCAATCAAACTCGGCTTAAGTAATTCTTTGCTACGCTTGCCACTGCAGCAGTAATGATCCTATTAGCTCAATGACAGAACGGCATGCCACTCGCTTTCAGTAACGGGAGACACGGACAGTCGACCACGCTTCAACAAGGCCATATCTACCAGCGCGCTCTGTTTTTTAAGCAAAGCCAATGGGATGATGGTCGGGAATTTCTCCACAAAACGCACCTGCCGCAAGTACCATCGAGGCTTGTCCGCTGTTGCCTTTGGATCGTAATACGGGCTCTCAGGGTTAAATTGCGATTCGTCTGGTACAGCCTCTGAGATAATCTCTGCGATACCGGCTACACCGACGTCCTTACAGCTGCTGTGGTAGAACAACACACGGTCACCTACAGACATATCATGCCACATGAAATTACGCGCCTGATAATTACGCACGCCGTCCCAAGGCTCACCATCGGCTCCGCGACTCCGTAAGTCATCGATGCTGAACGCGTCTGGCTCGCTTTTCATCAACCAGTAGTTCATGGTTAGTCCTTTTCATATTTAAAGCCGTCAGGATAAAACCAAAGCGTTGGGTCTTCCAGTGGCGTCTCAGGGGGCAGTAGCGGATTACGCAGACGGATAATGTGACGTTCATTGAGGCGCGCCCGAGCGATATCGGCCCCGTGGTAGCGCTGAAATATTTCTTCAAACGAGCCGTCAGTAATCATACGGCGCAGCCCAGTTTCCAACCGATGCGCTAAGGCATCATTGCCGCGCGCGACAAACAAGTAATAGGGCCATGGATAATACAGCAGCAAATCGCGCTCAACTGCCAAGCCCGGCAGATCTTTAACACGGTCCTCTAACTCCGCAAACACTTCACCGACACCACGCGGAAACATATCTACTCGCCGAGCGTGCACCATGCGGAATTGGCTTTCATATTGTGAGGTTTCCACACGAATACCGTTGGCTCGATAAACCTCCACATCCCCCCAGCCAATGCCCTGCACAAAGGTTAGCTCTTGTAAGTCAGACAGCGAGCGAATGGTGCTGAAACGTGGCTGTTCGGCTTCATTGATCAGCGCGATGCGATAACTCAATAGCCCACGCCGCAAAGGAATACGCACTGGCAACAATGCTTGTTCACGCTCAACGGAGGTAGACGTCCAGATGACATTGGGAAACCGACCTTGCTCGAGTTCCCGAGCGTAGCGCGTAGAGGACATACTGTCTGACATGGGCTCCATGCGAAACGGGCCAAAGTCGTCAACAGTGCGCTCCAACGCAACACGCAACAACTCTTGCAAGTCGTCAAAGCGACGATCCTGTGGTGACTCTGGCGCTGGATATACGATCAGCGTCTCGGCCAGCACTACCAACGGCAACATCACGACCAAACTAACAACGAAGCGTAACATGCGAGATGACCTTGCTGCTTACTGCTTTAGCTCATTATAGTTGTTTAGGCGTCACGTGCAGAACTTTACTCAGCCGCCAGTTTTCATCGGATTGTCCGGAGTGTTCATATGATAGATCGCTGGCAAAGCCGCTGCACCACTTTGGGTGACATCTAAGTCCTGTAAGATGCCGTCCTGAATTGCGTATATCCAGCCGTGCAGATGCAATTCCTGCTCTCGCGCCCATGCCCGTTGCACGGCTTTCGTTTTGGCGAGATTGTTTACCTGTTCTGCGACGTTCAGTTCGCACATGCGATCCAAAAGCTTCTGTTCGGGCAACCCTTTTAAGTCGGGTTCATGCCGCGCATACAGGTCCTTGATCGAGCGTAGCCAGTTATCTACGATGCCGTACTCCTCGTTCGTCAACGCCGCCTGTACGCCACCACAACCGTAGTGTCCAGCGACGATGACATGCTTCACCTGTAGGATATCGATGGCGTACTGAACCACGCTTAGACAGTTAATGTCCGTATGCATGACCTGGTTGGCGATATTACGTTGCACGAAGATTTCACCGGGAGGCAAATTGACGATTTCGTTTGCCGGCACACGGCTGTCTGAACAGCCAATCCATAAAATCTCGGGCTTTTGCTGTGCCGCCAAGCGAGAAAAGTATTCAGGATCACCCTCCAATTTGCTGGCCGCCCACGTCTGATTCGCTAACAACAGATGGTTAAGGTTGTCCATGATGGTTCTTTCTCCAGAGTCCTGATTATTAATGCTGCGATTCTTTCAGCAAAATGCCTAGGGTCTAATCGCTCTTCAACAAAAAGACCTATGCCATGGCCCATGCATGACCGAACATAGCGGCATAATGTGATACATTCTGACACTTGGCCTGTCTCGTTTTTGCGCCTCAAGCGCGAGGGCATTTTACACCACGCCTATGTCAGCTCCGGCTTTCTGCATCCTGCCGTGGAAGACTGGGTACTGATCAACGCACCCGGCACAACCACCGCGTGGCAACTCAACTAGCCAGACAAAAAGAAGCCCGCTGCTGCGGGCTTCTTTAATGCTCCCTGTACCAGGGTCAGCGTGGACCGTCACTGAGATTGCGGGAGTAGAAAATCTCCTGCATTTCTTTGTGTAAGCGACGCTGAATCTCAGCCAACTCGTCTTCTTCAAATTCGTTCGACCCGGCACCGAATAAATATTGTTCAATGTCGAAATTTTTCATCATCATTTTCGTATGAAAGATGTTTTCCTGATAGACGTTCACGTCGATCATCTCGAACTTTTCTTTGGTGTCCGCATCCATGTAATTCTGAATCGAATTAATTTCATGGTCGATGTAGATCTTCTTACCGTCTTCCATGCGGGTAAAACCACGCACGCGGTAATCCATGATCACGATGTCAGAATCAAACGAGTGAATCAGAAAGTTCAGCGCCTTGAGCGGTGAAATCAAACCGCAAGTCGATACATCGATATCGGCGCGGAAGGTGCTGATGCCACTGTCCGGGTCACTTTCTGGGTACGTGTGTACTGTAATGTGACTCTTGTCCAGGTGACCCACGACGGACTCCGGCAATGGGCCAGGCGTCGCCGTCATCTCTTCCGGTGTGGGATCTACGGGGTGTTCGGCGATCAGAATGGTGACACTCGCACCCTCAGGTTCGTAGTCCTGACGGGCGATGTTCAAAACATTGGCACCGATGATCTCGGTCACCTGCTCAAGAATAGCCGTCAGGCGATCTGCATTATACAGTTCATCGATGTATTCAATGTATTCCTGACGATGACGTTCTGTCTTAGCATAAGCAATATCATAGATATTGAAGCTGAGTGACTTGGTTAGGTTATTGAAACCATGCAGTCGCAATTTTTCCATTCTTCACGTGCCCTCCGGACCTCAGGGTGTATCTGCGCTGCGCTTTTTTATGGCGCGGCAATAATTGGGGGCGCAATTATGGAGAGTTTTACCCCCCCATGCCAGCCATTGTGTGCGAAATACACAATATTTCAACACACGGCCTACAGACACTGATCAGTCGAGATCGTAATCGACTTCCAACAGGCAATGTGGCGATACCCGTGGCTCAGTTATGATACGGGTCTCGAAGACGTAGTCAGCCAGATTCGGTGTGATGATCTGATAATCCAAGCGCAAACCATTGCGCTGCGCTTCGTCATACGGCCACCAAGTATGCTGTTTCTCACGACGGTTGACCAAACGGAAGGCATCAACATAGCCCAAGGGACCAAATACCTGATCCATCCAAGCGCGCTCTTCCGGCAGGAAGCCAGACGACCGTTGATAATCCTGCCAGTTGCCCAAATCAATAGTACGGTGGGCAATATGGAAGGTGCCCGCAAAGATAAACTCACGGCGCTTGCGACGGGTTTTCTTCAAATGGTTCAAGAAGCTTTCCATGAACTGAAATTTCAGCTCTTGCTCATCCTCATCGTCCGCGGTCACACGCGGAAAGAGCACCGAGCAGATACTGAACTTCTCAAAATCAGCCTGCAAAAAGCGGCCTTCCATATCGCACTGCGGGAAGCCTAACCCACGAATCACCGCTTTGGGCATTTCTTTGGCATAGATGCCAACCCCACCTTGTGCTGGATCGTCGGCATCAAAAAAGAACGCGTGATAACCCGGCACTTCCATCAAATGATCAGGGATGTCGCGTTCGCGGATTCGAATGTCTTGTACACACACTACGTCAACATCAGAGTGCTCTAGCCAATGCACGAAACCGCGATCAGCTGCGTTCACCAATCCATTGACGTTGATACTGACAATTTTCATGCAATTACCTAAGGAACCCATTTCTTGTTAGAGGCGTGTACACTGAAAGCAGCGCTGTTATGGTGTATTGTAAGCTGCTCGCCACCCATTGTCACAAGCGTTTATACTGTCTGTGTTCAGTAAACCCAAACCTTACTCTTCAGAGGCAGAACATAAACACGGATTCATACAGTCTGCTGCCTCTCTCAGCAAGTTAATACGGACCCATCAGCAATGCAAACCTACCAACGCGACTTTATCGAATTTGCTCTCCAACGTGGCGTACTGCGTTTTGGCGAATTTACCTTGAAATCCGGCCGTACGAGCCCCTACTTCTTCAATGCGGGCTTGTTTCAAACCGGCGAAGACCTTAGCCGACTGGGCGATTTCTACGCTGCTGCGCTGCAAAACAGCGGCCTGAAATACGATTTATTGTTTGGCCCGGCTTACAAAGGCATCCCACTGGCGAGCGCCACCAGCATTGCGCTGTATCGCAATCATCATGTGAATACGCCGTATGTGTTTAACCGCAAAGAGAAGAAAGACCACGGAGAAGGTGGCAGCTTGGTTGGCGCACCGCTGCAGGGCAATACCGTCATCATCGACGACGTGATTACCGCCGGCACAGCGATTCGTGAAGTGATGGACATCATCGCCGCTTATCCGGAAGCCCGCCTCAGTGGTGTACTGGTGGCGTTGGACCGCCAAGAACGTGGTAAAGGCGAGCGTTCCGCCATTCAGGAAATAGAAACCGATTACGGCGTACCCGTCGTATCCATTGTGACGCTCAACGACTTGCTGGCGTTCTTGCAAGAGCAAACGGGCATGGCCGAGCATTTAGCGGCGGTGCAGGCTTATCGGGATAAATACGGTATTTAGAGCCGATTCGGCCAGAGGGCTGGCCTCCTACAAGAACCACCCGTAGGAGGCCAGCCCTCTGGCCGAAGTTATGGATAACGTCTACCGAGGATGGGAACTTTTCTCTTTGTCTGCACTCTTAGAGGAAGCAACTTATTAGGAACCTTCCATGAAAAAGCTCGTCCTCTTTGCCGTGATCGCTTGTGCCATCGGTGCCTATTTTCTGTTTGATCTCGGCCAGTACTTCAATCTAGCCTATTTGAAAGCCCAACAAGACCAACTGAATGCGTTCTATGAAGCGAACCGCGCCCTGACGATAGCGCTCTATATGCTGATCTACATCGTGATGGCGGCATTGTCGTTACCCGGCGCGGCCATCATGACCCTAGCGGGCGGGGCGGTGTTCGGCCTGGCGACGGGCTTAGTTGCCGTGTCGTTCGCCAGCACCATCGGGGCTACCTTGGCGTTTCTGGTGGCGCGCTTCTTGTTTCAAGACAGCTTACAGCAGCGCTTTCCGCGCCAACTGGACGCCATTAACAATGGCATTCATCGCGATGGGGCCTTTTATCTGTTCACCCTGCGCCTGGTGCCGCTGTTTCCGTTTTTTGTGATTAATTTGCTGATGGGTCTGACCGGCTTGCGGGTCTGGACATTCTACTGGGTGAGTCAGGTGGGGATGCTTGCTGGCACAGCGGTGTACGTGAATGCGGGTACGCAGTTGGCGCAAATCGATTCGCTCAGCGGCATTGCATCGCCAACGCTCTTGCTGTCCTTCGCCTTGATCGGCGTATTCCCGTTGGTCGCCAACAAGCTGGTGCAGTGGTTGAAACGCCGGTCGAGTGAAGCGAAATCCGTCAAGCAAGGGTAGGCGCAGGGAGTATGCCTCAAGGCGCGACTCCCGGCCTGCCGTGGAGCGCCGGAGGCATACACCCTAGAGCCTACTAAGGACCTAAACGGAGGATGCTCCGCCCTACAGTGAGGTATCTTCCGACAACCCCAACATAATGTTCATATTCTGCACCGCCGCACCAGACGCCCCCTTGCCGAGATTGTCCAAACGCGACACCAGCAAAATACGCTGATCGCTGCCGAACACAAAGATCTCATTCCGGTTGGTATCGTTCGCCGCCTGCGGATTCAGGAATCCGCCATCAACGCCGCCTGCGGCGTCATAAGGCATCACTTCAACGAAGTGGCTGTCAGCGTAGTGCTCGGCCAGGGCGTCGCGTACGCTGGCGGCATCACGCTGCTCCATCATCAACTGGGCAGCGTGCAAAGGCACCGTCACCACCATGCCCTTGTAGAACGGCCCAACGACGGGCGTAAACACCGGCGGTAACGCCAAGCCACAGACGTTCTGCATCTCAGGCAGGTGCTTATGGTTCAATGACAAGCCATAGTGCGACGGGCCCAGCAAGCGCGCACGCGTTGCCTCGTCGGCGTCTTCGTAGGTGGCTATCAAGGCTTTACCGCCACCACTGTACCCAGTCAGCGACTGACAACTTAAGGGCGACGATGGGTGCAACAAACCGCGTGCTACCAACGGTGCCACCAGCAAATTAAAGCCGGTGGCGTGACAGCCGGGGTTAGACACACGCGTGCTTTGGGCGATGCGCTGACGTTGCTCCGGGCTGATTTCTGGCAAGCCGTATACCCAATCAGGGTCGGTGCGGTGCGCCGTGCTGGCGTCAATCAGACGAGTATCCGGATTGGTTACTAACGCCGCTGATTCTTTCGCAGCAGCATCCGGCAAACACAAAAACGCCACATCGGCTTCGTTCAATAACGCCTGACGAGCAGCCGTGTTCTTACGCTCATTGGGATCAATTTCCAGCAATTGTACGTCGGGGTGTCTATCCAGACGCTCTTTAATCTGCAGACCCGTTGTGCCTTCTTGCCCGTCGACAAATACCTTAACCATTACTTACACCTCATCTGTCTGGGGTACGACACCAAAAATAGCGCCCGACAATACCGGCCACTGATCATCCCAACCCGCCGTGGGCGGCTTCTCAAACTGGCTGCGCACAAACTGCGCAATGCGCCCTTCCACCACGGCCAACAACAAATTCGCTACCAGCGCTGGTTCGATGGGCGTGTACAACTCTTCGGCCAAGCCGGACTCACGAATGATTTGCTTAAGCTGCAATTCAACGCGGTCAAAAAACTGCGCCACGCGTTGGCGCAGACGGTCCACTTCGCCCGCTAACGCATCGCCCACCATAATCCGGCTCATACCGGGGTTACGCTCGGCGAAAGCCAACAACAGGCTCAATACCGCGTAACAACGCGCCACGGCACGCGGCTCTTCAGCCAAAATTCGATTGATGCGAGTGAAGATAGTCTCTTCAATGAACTCAATCAGTCCCTCAAACATCTTTGCCTTGCTGGGAAAGTGGCGATACAACGCCGCCTCGGACACCCCGACTCGTTCCGCCAACTTGGCGGTGGTGATCTTGTTGCCCGCACCCTGCTCCAGCATCTCCGCCAGCGCCTGCAGTATCTGTTCCTTGCGTGAAAGGCCTTTGGTCGTCATCAGTCTAACGTACTCTCGTCGTTGGTGATGAGGGTACCAACACCCTCGTTTGAGAACACTTCCAGCAATGTAGCGTGCGCTACCCGACCGTCAATGATGTGTGCACTGTGCACGCCGCCGTTCACGGCTTCCAGCGCACAACGAATTTTCGGCAGCATACCGCCATAAATGGTGCCATCGGCGATCAGGGCGTTGACGGCCTCGGTCGACAATCCCGTCAGCACATTGCCTTCTTTGTCCTGCACGCCGGAAATATTGGTCAGCAGAATCAGTTTCTCTGCGCCCATGGTTTCCGCCAATTTGCCCGCCACAAGGTCGGCGTTGATGTTGTAGCTGGTGCCGTCGGCGCCGACACCGATCGGGGCGACGACGGGAATCATGTCACTGTTCAGCATCAAATTGATCAGACTCGGATCAATGTGCGCCACTTCGCCCACATGCCCTATGTCGATGATTTCCGACGTTTCGAGGTCGGGCGACATCTTGCGTACTTTGAGGCGCGTGGCGCGAATGGTTTGCCCGTCCTTTCCGGTCACACCGACGGCACGACCGCCGTTCTGGTTGATCAAATTGACGATCTGCTTGTTCACCAGCCCGCCCAGCACCATCTCGACGACATCCATGGTTTCGCCGGTGGTTACGCGCATGCCATCCACAAATTCCGACTCAATGTTCAAGCGCTTTAAAAGGTCGCCAATTTGCGGCCCGCCGCCGTGCACCACAACGGGGTGAATGCCCACGGTTTTCAGCAGCACCATGTCGCGCGCAAAACTGGCTTGCAGGTTCTCGTCGACCATGGCATTGCCGCCGTACTTCACAACCAGTACTTTACCGGCAAATTTCTGGATGTACGGCAGCGCTTCACTGAGTACACCAGCGAAGTTCAGGGCGTCTTTTCGGGTGAGAGGCATGTTCTTCCTGTGTTCCTGATCGGGAGAATTAGTGTTTACCGGTGTGACCAAAACCACCAGCACCGCGCTGGCTTAAGGTGAATTCCGATACGATGTCAAAATCGGGCTGTAACACCGGCACGATAACCAACTGCGCGATGCGTTCACCCACTTCGATGGTAAAGGGCTCCTGACCACGATTCCAACAAGACACCATCAATTGCCCTTGATAGTCGGAGTCGATCAATCCCACCAAATTACCCAACACAATTCCGTGCTTATGACCTAAACCGGACCGCGGCAAAATCATCGCGGCGTATTGTGGATTCGCCACATACATGGCCAAACCCGTGGGAATCAGCTCGGTCTGGCCCGGCTCCAGGGTCAGCGGTCGCTCAAGACAGGCTCTCAGGTCGAGCCCAGCGGAACCTTCGGTAGCGTAGGTAGGCAGCGGAATGCTATCGCCTAAGCGAGGGTCTACGATCTTTATCTGTACCGAGTGCAAACTCATCGTTCAATCCTTAGTAAACAAAGCCAGCAGTGCACTGGCGAGTTGTGTCTTGCTTTGCTGTGGCAGATCCGAGCGCAGCCCATTGCGCCCGAACACCACCACCTGATTGTCATCACTGTTGAAGCCGATGTCGGTACGACTGACGTCATTGGCGACAATCCAGTCTAGATTTTTGCGCGCCAGTTTATCACGCGCATACTGCTCAACGTCTGTGGTTTCAGCGGCAAAGCCCACTACGGTCGTTGGACGACGCTTATGCTGCGCCACGCCCTGAATAATATCTGGATTCTCTGCCAACTGCAGTGTCCAAGCCTGATCAGACGCCTGCTTCTTGTGCTTTTGGTTGGACGTATTGACCACATGATAATCGGCCACCGCCGCTGCGCCAATAAAGAGATCGGTCGCAGGCGCATATTCTTCGGCCGCCGCCGCCATATCACGCGCCGAAATAACGTCGATACGCCTTACGCCGGCAGGCGTAGGCAAATTAACGGGGCCGCTGATCAACACCACCTCAGCGCCTTGGCGTGCAGCTTCCGCGGCCAAGGCATAGCCCATCTTGCCAGAGCTGTGATTGGTCAGGTAACGCACCGGGTCAACGGCTTCCCGTGTCGGCCCGGCGGTTATTACCACCTTCTTTCCCTGCCATGCGCCGGAAGCCGTAGCCTGCTGTTCGAGCTGAGCCACGATGGCATCGGGCTCCATCATGCGCCCCGCACCCACATCGCCACAGGCCTGTTCTCCAGAGTCCGGGCCCAACCACAGTGGCTGATACAAGTCGGTCAGTGCCTTTATGTTACGTTGGGTCGCTACATTGGCCCACATCTGCTGATTCATGGCCGGTGCAATGGCCAAGGGCGCCTTGCTGGCCAAGACAACGGTGGTTAACAAATCATCTGCCATCCCGGCATTCAAACGCGCCAAGAGGTTCGCCGTAGCGGGCGCGAGCAGAATCAAATCCGCCCAGCGCGCCAATTCAATATGCCCCATGCCTTGCTCAGCCGTTTCATCGAGCAATTCGGTGCGCACGGCACGACCGGTCAGCGCCTGAAACGTCAGCGGCGTAATAAAGGCTTCTGCACCCGCGGTCAGGATCACCTGCACCTCGGCACCGGCCTTGATCAGCCCGCGCGCCAGTTCAGCACTCTTATAAGCTGCAATGCCACCACTGACACCCAGCAAAATGTGTTTTCCGTGCAATTTCATGCTGTTTCCTCTTGCACTGCGCGCACCCGAATTCAACAATACGGGCAGAAGGATACTATTTCGATAAGGATACGCGAAATGTCTATAAAAAGCTGGCCCGAGGGCGACCGCCCACGGGAAAAATTACTTTCGGTTGGCGCTGCCGCCCTGTCTGACGCTGAACTCCTGGCCATCTTCCTGCGCACCGGCCTGCCCGGCTTGAGTGCCGTCGACCTTGCTAGGACTTTGATCCATCAACATGGTTCCCTCGGAAGCATTCTGCAATTGAGCCGCACGGCGTTCTGCGCCAGTCCCGGATTGGGTGATGCGAAGTTCGCCCAACTGAGTGCAGTGCTGGAAATGGCGCGCCGATATTTGCAGCAAGGCTTAAACGAAGCTCCCGTGTTCACCCAACCCGAACACGTGAAGTCCTACCTACAGGCCCAGTTGCAACACCGACCCCGCGAGTGCTTTGCCGCCCTATTTCTTGACAACCAACACCGCCTGCTGGCCTTTGAACCCTTATTTGAGGGCACCATCGACAGCGCACCGGTGCACCCGCGTGAAGTGGTGAAAGCGGCCTTGGCGCACAATGCGGCGGCATTAATCATCTCTCACAACCACCCCAGTGGCGTGGCCGAACCCAGTCACAGCGACCGCATGATCACTGAGCGCCTGCAAAAAGCCTTGGATTTGGTCGACATCCGCTTGCTCGATCATATTGTCGTGGGGTGTGGGGAGACGGTGTCATTCGCCGAGCGCGGCTGGCTTTGAGGTAATAAACCACTTTTGCTCAATCTCGCGGTGTTAAAAAAGCGCTCAGCGGGCCGCCCCAAGTGATGGCTGGGCGTTTGAGGCAGGCTCTAGGGGACGGGACCGCTTGAACCCATCCATGGGGCGCTACGGGGTCGGCATCCTGCCTCCCACGTTCCCTTTCCCCTAGAGCCTGCCTCAAACGCTCAACCAGCCCCAGACCTCAACCATTCACTGTGGTTCATTCGCTCATAAACCACATAACTGCTTGAAATCAGTACAGCCGTCTGGTATAAAGCGTGCTCTTTTTTAACGGGTCCCGCGCCCTGCGCATTGCCACAGGGTGCTTCTGCGAAGGTAGCGAACGCGCGCGACCAAAATTAGGTATGTCCATAAGGGGCATCTTAAAACGTCACGAGCGAAGCACGGGCAAGGCAAAATTCGACGAGAACGCGCAGTTTACTATTGTAAATGAGCATTTTGAGGAGAATTTTAACGCCGCCAATGCGAGCGCAGTAGTTTTAAATGTGCCCTTAAGTGGATTACGTGCCGTTCCATGCTGGGGCGGTCCGAGCATGAATCAGGCGAGCCCATAGTCGGAGGCGATACAAGATGTCCAGAGTTTGTCAGGTTACAGGTAAACGTCCTGTAACAGGTAACAACGTGTCTCACTCAAAGCGCAGAACGAAACGTCGTTTTCTGCCTAACCTGCACACCCACCGTTTTTGGGTTGAAGGTGAGAACCGCTTTGTAAAACTGCGTGTATCTGCAAAAGGTATGCGTATCATTGATAAAAAAGGCATCGAGTCGGTGCTGGTCGATCTGCGCAAGCGCGGTGAGAAAGTTTAAGGAGGCCTAAGATGCCACGCGATAAAATTCGGATGGTATCCTCTGCGGGTACTGGGTATTTCTATACCACTGACAAGAACAAGCGTACTACACCCGATAAACTGGAAATGAAAAAGTATGATCCAGTGGTTCGTAAGCACGTAATGTTCAAAGAAGCCAAAATCAAGTAATTGGTTTTTAGCTCCTACAAAACCCGGCCAACGTCAGTTCGCCGGGTTTTTTGTGCGCGTTCGCTTTATACTTCCGTTCCTGTAACCGACCAACTGCAATAAAAACCTCAGAGGCGAAAATTTGGCTAGGCAAAAAACTCGACATGAGAGTTTTTTTAACTCCGCCAAATTGAGAAAAAGAGGTTTTTAAGGATATCCGATTCAATGCCTGAACTGCCAGAAGTCGAAACAACCCGCCGCGGCATAGCTCCCCACATCGAAGGCAAGCGATTGTCGCAATGGCTGGTGCGTGAACCTCGGCTGCGTTGGCCCATCGAACCGCAGTGGCCCAATCTGGTCGCCGGGCAGACGGTGTACCGCGTCACCCGGCGCAGTAAGTATTTGGTCCTGCACTTGGATCAGGGGCAGATACTGGCGCATTTAGGCATGAGTGGGCAGTTTCGTATTGTGCCCACCGGCGCAGCGCTGGAAAAACACGATCATTGTGACTGGATCATGGAAGACGGTACGCTCATTCGCTACCGCGACCCGCGACGTTTTGGCGCGATTCTCTACACACCCGACTGGACCACGCATCCACTGATCACCAAGCTCGGCCCGGAACCACTCAGTGACGACTTCACGAGCGAGTATCTGTACTCCCAACTGCGTAAACGTCGCGGCCCGATCAAAACCGCCTTAATGGATGCGTCGTTGGTGGTAGGCGTAGGAAATATCTACGCCAATGAAGCGCTGTTTGAAGCCGGCATTCACCCGACCCGCGCCTGTGACCGCATCAGCTTGGCTCGTTGTGAAAGTTTAACCGCTCACATCAAGACGGTGTTAGCACGAGCGATTGATCAGGGCGGTACTACACTGCGTGACTACGTCAGCGCGACGGGGCAAGCGGGCTATTTTCGTATTGAATTGAAGGTCTATGGACGCAAGGGTGAGCCGTGCGTTACCTGTGCGGAACCGCTGCGCGAGATCCGCATGGCTGGACGGAGTACGGTGTATTGCGTAAGCTGTCAGCGCTGATCAAACCACCCTCTATTGGCGTTTAGATCAGGTAAGCGCACCAAGGTAACGGGCGCAAAGCAACACAAGGAATGGAATGATGGACGGCGAAATACTCTTACTGCTTGCTATCGTGTTTGTGCTGCTGTCGGGCAGCTTGCTCGGCTGGGTCAATTTCTTTGCCGTACGTCGGTTGCGCGGTCAAATCAGCGCATTAGAAGCGCAGCTCGCATCGTCCGAAAGCGCGCCAGCCATTACGACGCCATCAGCCCCCGCTCAAGAGCCTGCAGCCCAACCGCTTGCCACCGAGGCCATCCAACAAGACGATCTGATCTTAGACTTGGATCTTCCTAGTGACACGGCGGATTCCAGTAATACAACATCCACACCTGAACCCCTCGTATTCGCCCCGCCGCGCGCAGCACAAACGTTGGTCTGGTGGACTCACCTGAAAGACCACTGGATGGTGTGGCTGGGTGCCATTTGCGTGGGGCTGGCTGGCGTGTTCTTGGCCGCCTACTCCATCGAGCAAGACTATTTAGGCCCACAGGCGCGACTGTCACTGGGCTTGATCACCGGCTTCTTGCTGCACGGCGCGGCCGAAGTACTGCGCCGAAGAGCTCGATTGCGTTATGAATCGCTCGCTGGCTTGGCCGCCGGAGCCAGCGTCATTCTTTACGCCACGCTGCTGGCTTCCGTACACCTTTATGAATTGTGGCCTAATACCTTAGTGTTTGTGCTACTCGCACTGGTTTCTTTAGGCACCATGGCGTTGAGCCTACAACATGGCCCGCTGTTGGCCATCATCGGGATAGTGGGTGCTTATGCTGTACCTGCTTTGTTGGGAGATGAAAGCGGCGACGTACGAATACTATTAGGCTACTGCTTGATCATTGCGGGCTCTGGGTTTTGGCTACTAAGTCGCGTTTATCGCAGTTGGCTGTTCTATATCATCCTTGGTGGCGCTCTAAGCTGGTGTTGGCTCTTACTTGACCAGCCTGACGTTTCTGCATTTTTGCCAATCTACTTGTTCGGCTTGGGTGCATTGTTAGTCACACTACCTTATGGTCGGTGGAAACAAATACCCGAGTACCAAGACGACCCGCTGTGCAGCAGCCTTTTATCCTTCTTTCAATTCTCCACTCCAAGGCAGCGCGATACTGCATTGGGATTACTTGCATTACTCTTCGTGACAGCGCTGATAGCAGACATTGGACAAGAGCTTTACATAATTCATTGGCTATTCATGCTCGGCGTAGTCTGTTCTTCAAGACATCTTGATGAATCTCTTAAGCTGATACCTTGGGCTGCGGTCATTCTATTATTCTTAAATGTACTTGGGACCCACCTGTATTGGGGCTCGCTGTGGCCTCTGACTATAACTACCAGCACTGACTCACCAACCTTATTTGTAATGCTGGCTTTAGTCTCTGTTTTAGTACTTTGGTTTTCGATGCGCACCTACCGCCAAAACCGTTATCCCGCCTTAAGCTTATCGCTCGCCACGCTCACGCCATTAATGGCACTGGCTACTGCGTGGATGCTTGGCGATGTGAGCTTCGACGCATGGTATTGGGCTGCCGTGTGCATTGGACTGGGCGCGTTCTATGCCGACCGTGCCCGCCGTCGCTGGCAAACGGTAGTAGACGCACAAGTGGTGTGGTGGTTTATTGCGGCCCATGCCGCCTATTCTTTGGCCGCGGTCATGGCGCTGTCACACGCCAGCCTGACTCTAGCACTGGCCGTGCAAGTAGCGACCATCGTTTGGCTGATGCAGCGCTTTGAGCTGCCGATACTGCGTTGGTTGCTGCGCGCCGTGATGACATTGATCATCGTGCGCCTGACCCTCAACCCTTGGTTACCGGACTATGCCACCAGTAGTCGTTTAGCGGGCGATACTTGGGTATTTTGGACTTACGGCGGCACACTGGCCTTAGTTGCCTTGGCGCGCTGGTTAGCGACCGGACTGAAAGACACGCAACGCTGGCTAGAGGGCGCCATGTTGCACCTGCTGGTCTTGTTTATTGCCGTCTGTGTGCGCTATGCCCTGTACGAAGGCGAAGTCTTCGCATGGCGGTACACCTTTACCGAAGCCAGCCTGTACACCAGCGTGCTCGCTGCCCTGGGTATCGTGTACGCAGTGCGCGCCCGCCGCGCCGATACCAGTGCGGCGCTGTTGGGTTTGGCTGCTACTGTATTATTAAGCGCCTCCGTCGTTCAGTACCTGTGGTTAGCGGTGGTGCAAAACCCGTTGTGGCAGCGCGCCGATGTCGTGGGCAGCACACCGATCGCCAACCTGTTGTTGCTCAGCTACGGCTTGCCAGTGTTGCTGTTTGCGCTCGCCACCCGTTGGGGCGTAACTGAACTGCGCCGCACGCTAGGCTTTGTTGCGGCTGGTGCGCTGTGGTGGTTTGTTACCTTGGAAGTCCGTCATCTGTGGCACGGCCAACTGTGGTGGGGCAACCGTATGTCGAGCGGCGAACTGTACAGCTACTCTCTAGCCTGGCTCGTACTGGCCGTGTTGGCCATGCTGCTCGGCAGTTGGCGGCAGAAACGAGATTGGTATCGTGGCGGAATGGGTTTGCTGCTGCTTGTGATTGCCAAGATCTTTATTGTCGATATGAGTGACCTGACAGGCTTGTGGCGCGTCGCGTCATTTATGGGCTTGGGTTTAACGCTGCTTGGGTTGGCGTATGTGCACCAAGTTCTAGGGCGACGTGCTGTACCGATTCAAGTAAGTACCTAGGGAAGCTCGGTAGTATTTCACGTGACGCCCTGTAGTGGTCGCGTTACTCCCTCAAGGTGCCCTTATGGCACCAATTGGAGAGGATATAAAAGACTATGCGACCGAATAGCCGCCCCCTTCACGCCGCTTTCTATCAATTTTCGTCCTCCCATACTTTGCCAACTCTTCTTGGGCAAGGCTTTGACTTTGCACAGCTATTTAAGTGAAAACAGTTGGGGATAATAGCGGGCATACGCACCGTCCAAAACCTCACCTTTCATTTTTGCTAGTGAAGACAAATAGGGGACAGCAAGAACCATCACTGATGCGATGAGTAAGCATCCACCGCAAAAAAGTAATGCGACATTGAGGGTCCCGTAGGCCGCTAACGTACCAAACACCCACATTCCCACTGGAATAGTGGACATGCATGCAAGCATGAAGGATGACTCCAACATTGAGCGATACTGAATCGGCGTGGCCAAACTGCGTATTTTTGTGGCGTTAACATTGAAGAGTGCCAGTCCCATACCTGCCAACGCTTGCACGCCAAGCAGGTAAATAAAGTTCTCAACAACCGCGAATGACATAATAGCCAAGGACATAGCAACACCACCAACAACTATGGAGTATCTTGACCCGAACAGTAAGTTGGCAACCCTCACCAGATATGAGCTGCCCAAGAAAAGCCCAGCTGCAAAAGCACCCTGCATGAGCCCTACATGCAGAGGCCCAAGTCCTAAGTTATCCAAAATCACGAGTGGCATTATAAGGATAAGGAATGGAGTGAAAGCAAAGTTGAATATTGCTGATATCGTTGCAATCCAAAGTTCAGTCCGCACACCCCACAATAGCTTGATCCCATTTAACCCAGCTTTCATTTGGGTTGGCTCGACCGACTGCGTATGAAAATCACTTTGAGAGAAAAGTACTAGGATCACCACAAGGAAAGCAATTGCTCCCATCAAATAGCCGGTGCCACCGAAATAGGTCAAGACCGCACCAGCAAGCATTGGACCCAGCAACGGCTCGAACGAGAACATGGCCGTTTTATGGGAGAAAGCGGTTACTGCATGCTCCTTGGGCGATGTCTGCGGAATGATGGCGACACTGGCTGTTGCGACAAATGCGCCACAAATTGACAGTATTATTGCACCCGCCAAGAGTGCTATGGGCACATTTCCACCGAGAGCCAATGGTAGTAATACCGCCAATATCGCGCAGACCGATAGCCGTAAGCTTAATTTTCGCTCCCTTGAATGTATGCTTTGAAAAGACAGGAAAACGAATTGGGCGAAGCCAGCGAGAGATGCAAGACCAAGTACCAACCCCAATCGTGAAGTAGACAGGTCATTTGAGCTGTAGTGCCAAACCAAATAGAGAGAGAACGAAGCTGTTACGGATGAGAACAATAAATAAGCGAATTGAACGCGATAAAAATTTAATGGGAGAACGCTATTCATTCTTTGTCCTTATTAGCTTTATTCGCAGTGTTACAAGCCGCAGCGAATGGCTTCCTTTTTAACCCTTACCCTAAAGCATTTTTGAGAATTTCCAAAAGCTCAAAAGTATGCAAATTGGACAGTCGTCAACGGGCGGGTGGCAAAATATAACATCGTCTTTACTTTACACAACAAATTTGGCGTTCACCTTTGCTGGGTAAGGCAGATAGTGAGTGGCCCCTAGCAACAGTTCGTCGAGTTTGGAAAGCCTGCGGGTATAAATACCCGCCCTACCGCTGGGTAGAGCAGTAAAAACGGCAGTCTGTTCTACTCCGGCGGCGTTAACCAATGAACCGCCAAGCGGCTAACCACTTCGGCGACATAGGTGAGAAAGAGGGTGTCCATGCTGGAGCGGAAGTAGTCTGCATCGTGCGTACCCAGTGCCAGTACGCCCACTACGCGGCCGTCGTAGAGCAGCGGCGACAAGGCAACGGAGCCCACATCGGGTGCGATGTCTTGGCCAAACAGCATCAAGGCTGCTTCGGGTTCAGGCTGGCCGCACCACGATTTACGTTCGTCCACCAGCACGGGCATGAGCCCTCTCATGCTGGCACGATTGGCGGGCATCATTTCTGAGGCGCCCGACAGCAACCAACTTTCCAACGCGACAACACGCACATAGTCCACTTGGAAATTGGCCGTCAGACCGGTACGCAAGGCGGTGAGCATACCGTTCCAGCTGCTGGCTTCAACCAGCGCCAGTACCAGGGCACGCAGGCGCAGGAACAAATGGTCGTTGTCGCGCGCAATGGCGATCAGGTGATGCAAGCGGTCGCGGTGGCTGTTCAGTTCTTTACGCAGCAGGTCGTTTTGTTTTTCCAACAACGAGATGGCTTGGCCGCTGTGGTGATTCAGGCGCATGGTCTTCAACAGGCCTTCGCGCCCTTCGAAGAAGCCGGGGTTTTCACCCAAAAAGGCTTCTACTTCATCCGGCGAAATCTGTGTTTTAACCATCCTGTCCTTCCTCCCACTCAATGGTGCCATCGAACACGAAGGTGGCAGGGCCGGTCATAAAGACTGGCTTTCCTTCGCCTTCCCAACTCAGTTCGAGCTCACCGCCATTCAACTGCAAGGTGGCTGTGGCGTCCAGTTTGTTTTGCAACCGCGCGGCAACCATGGCGGCACAGGCACCGGAACCACAGGCCATGGTCTCGCCGACACCACGCTCGTAAACCCGTAAGCGTGCGGTCTGGCGATTGATGATCTGCATAAAACCTACATTCACCCGCGCCGGAAACGCCGGGTGGCATTCTAATACCGGCCCCAACGTGGGTACCAGTCCGCTGTCGACGTCCTCTACCATCAGCACCGCATGCGGATTACCCATGGATACGGCGCTCAACTTCACGGATGAGCCAGCAGAATCTTCCAGCGGTAAGGTGTATATCGGCGCAAAGGCTTCCGCCTTGAACGGAACTTGATCAGGTTGCAGGCGCGGCACCCCCATATCTACACGCACCAAGCCGTCGTCGAGCAGTTGCAGCTCAATGATGCCACCAGCCGTTTCCACCTTGATGGACGAGCTGCTGCTCAGGCCTTCGCGCGTCACATAGGCAGCGAAACACCGCGCGCCGTTGCCACACTGTTCAACTTCATCACCATCTGCATTGAAAATGCGGTATTTAAAGGCCACTTCCGGCCGCGTTGGCGGTTCAACAATCAACAGTTGGTCAAACCCCACACCAAATAGACGGTCGCCCCACGCTTGCACCATCGCTGGTGTAATGTTGACGTCCTGCCGCACGGCGTCGATGACCATGAAGTCATTGCCTAAGCCGTGCATTTTGGTGAAGTGTATGCGCATCAGAGCGCCCCCTGTTCCAGCGCTAATAGATCATCCAAGGTCTCACGGCGACGCACCAAAGCCACTGCCGCGCCATCCACCATGATTTCCGCCGCACGTGGCCGCGTGTTGTAATTCGAAGCCATCACAAAGCCATAAGCGCCTGCCTGCATAATAGCCAGTAAATCGCCGGTCTGCAGTGCTAGGTCGCGGTCTTTGGCTAAAAAGTCGCCTGTTTCACAGATTGGCCCGACGATATCCCAGGTACGTACGTCACGGCCTTCTGTCATCGTCACCGGCTGTACGCGCTGCCAAGCTCCGTACAAAGCGGGGCGCAGCAGATCATTCATGGCGCCATCGACCACGGCAAAGTTCTTTTCCTCGCCTTCTTTCAGCAGCTGTACCTGAGTCACGAAGATACCGGCATCGGCCACTATCGAACGCCCTGGCTCTAACACCAGGCTGAGCCCGCGCGGTGCCAGCCGGCTTTTGATGTATTCGATGTAGGCTTCAATGTCCGGCGCTTGTTCGTCGTCTTTGTAACTGACGCCCAAACCACCACCCATGTCCACGTGGCTCAGTTTGATGCCGCTGGCGGCCAAACGGTCGACCAGCTCCAACAAGCTGTCCAACGCTTCGGCTAAAGGGGCGGTGTCGGTGAGCTGTGAGCCGATGTGGCAGTCCACACCCACCACTTCGATGTGTTGTAAATCGTTGGCGCGACGGTAGAAGGCTTCTGCATCCTCCACCGGCACACCGAATTTGTTGGCTTTCAGCCCGGTCGAGATATAGGGATGCGTACCCGCGTCAACGTTGGGGTTTACCCGCAACGAGACGGGTGCCTGTACCTTGAGCTCCATGGCTACAGTGTTGATCAGTTCCAGCTCAGGGTAGGATTCGACGTTGAAGCAATGAATACCAACGGCCAACGCACGCGCAATTTCGTCGCGCTGCTTACCCACACCGCTGAATACCACGCGGTCAGGGCGGCCACCAGCGCGCAATACACGCTCCAGCTCACCGACGGAGACGATATCAAAGCCCGCCCCCGCATCAGCCAGTACTTTGAGGACGCCCAGATTGGAATTCGCTTTAACGGCAAAACAGATCAGGCCGTCATGATCGTCCAAGGCGTCTTGATAGCGTTGGAACTGGCTCAGCAAGGCCTGTTTGGAATACACATACAATGGCGATCCGAATTGACGTACCAAATCAGGCACAGCACAGGCTTCGGCGTGCAAAACGCCCTGACGATAAACAAAGGTACTCATATATGGTCGCTCGTCTCCGTGGATCGGTGGTTCGTTATAGGCATTTAGCTGGTAGAAGACGGCGGCGTCGGCTCGGGGAGCGTCAGGTCTGTCTTATAACCACAGGCTGACAACAGCACCAGGCTGAGCAGCACAATGAGCAATCCGCGCATGGAAATGGCTCTCGAAAAATTCAAGGGCATAGTATAGGGATTTTATTGCTCGGGCGCAGCACCGGTTTGCTCTCGATCTGCGCTCGCGTCGGGCTGTTGAATGTAGCGATTGATTTGCGTCTCGATCCGCTGTTTATACAGCAGATAGTGGTAAGTTTGGGCACGCCCTCCCGGCAAACGCGACTTGATGTCATCCGACAGCTGTAAGTCGGTGATGAAACAGGGGTAGCGTTGATCGTCTTGGCGAAAGCTCATGATACGGTCAGCGACGCGCGCAAAAAGCTCCTTGCCCAAAGTCAGCGAGCTGAATTCTTCGTCGTCGACATAGAGGGTATAAAACGGCTTGCCGCCGTTGTCCAATTGCACCAACACCTGTAATGGGTTTGCGTCCAGTTCATCGTCTTCTCCACCGGGCCAGTGGCTCAGGTGTGCCGGTTTATTATTGCGTGACAACCGCACTTCATAAAAGTTGATGCGGCGCCGTGCCAATAAATCCAGATCCAGTATGGACTCGGCTTCATCTTGCGCCATTTGCTGCAATTCGACGCTGCGCAAGAAACGGTACAAATGATTCAACAGATTACTGACGCCGTTATTGACCACTCTGGCCTGAAACAGCGTCGCGTTTTCGTCCAGAATCCAATACGACAGGTGTGACTTCTCAGACTGATAGCAAACGACGATTTGGCCCGGTTTCGCCGATTCCAAAATCAGCTTCAGCCCACTGTGGCGCAACATGGCGTTAGCATCCAACACCAATGGGCTGAACTCGGTTTGTTCTTGTGCCAATAAGGGGTACAGATGACGCACCGTCGGTGCGGGCTGTGCGTAAAAACGCCCTTGGTGAAATTGACACAGGTAAAAGGTCTGTTCAATGCGGATCAAATAGCGGGTGTGCTCGCTGTTTTCACTTTGAAAGAACACCCGGATCATGTCCTGCAGCAGCTCTTTTACCCGCTTCATGGTGGCCGCGGCGCGGCTGGCGCAAAAGCTTTGCACGTCAATTTCCGGCAAGGTATCCGACTGACGATACAGCTGACTGAAGAACGCTTGGAGGAACTGAATCAACGAATCGGCACTGTCGTAACGTGTGCACACGACCTCATGCCAGGTGCTGACGGTGACCACATCCAGCGTGCGCACCAGATTTTCACCCAAGGCACTGTAGTCTAAGGAGTCGATACGACTGGAGATTTTTTGCAAGCCACGCTTCGACAGCTTGGCCATGGGGTCGACGCCGACGTTCACATACACCATGACTTTTTGCGTGCGCGACGGTTCTTGAAAGGTCGTCGCTGGCGGTGCAGGCAACGGAAAAGGCAGCCACTGCTTCAGGCTGGACATCAATTCCTTCACTTCAAAATCACTGAGGTTGCTGCGCTGTGTGTAAACCGGCACATGCAGGTGGCCGGTCAGCAAGCCATTCAAATGACTCCACAACAGTACCTCCATGAAACCACGTGCGTGCTTCAGTGGCGGCGGGTATTTTTTGAGGTCGGTCATCAGCAGGTCGACGTAGGCAGCCCATAAATAGGTGCCGCGTTCGCGCGACGGTAATTGGTGCAAAGTGACTTTTTCCTGACTTAAATTTGGCGCGATCTGCTCGTTCAGAATGTCGATCTTGCCCGGTTTGCGCTCAAAGGTGGTGTGCAACTTACGCCCCAGCACCCGCATGTCACCGCGACTCATGATGGATTGACCGCCGTGCTGTTGGGCAAAGCGCGTCAGGTTGCGGTAACTCTGCGTGAATTCGCGCATGATCTCATTGCGTGCCTCCAACGCCCGCTGAATACCCCAGCTATCGCGATCGTCTAGGACGGCTAAATCCGACCCAGACCACGCCCATTCCAAGGTGAGTTTTTCCATCAGCGCCCGCCGCCAGTTCGCCCGCCCCTTGTTCAAGGGCTTGCTGAGGGCAACACCGGATTTTAAATAGAGGCATTTGCGCAACAATTCGAGGCGCTGTTTCTGCTCTTTTTGGCACAACAACCGCTCAATGCGCCGGTACATCATCACGTAGGGATCAAGGTCGTTGAGATCCAGCTGATTGTCGTAAATCAGTTGTTTGAAGTTGTGGCACAGCATGCTGGGGTTTTGCTTGGGTTCGTGCGCGTAGGCTTCCAACAGCAGCAATTTGAGCAGCGACTTCCACGGTGAATCTATGCCTTTGTACAGCTGCCACATGGCGGCTCCAACGTACTCTTCTTGTGGCATCCGGTCTATTTTGCCGAAATCCACCACTTCGTCGCGGCGCAATAAGGCGTTGTCGAACAGACGCCGGACGGTGTTGTCGTAGTCATTTTCCAATTCCGGCGGCACAAACCACCACACCGGAATAGCACCGGCCAGATGCACGCCCGTGCGGTAAAATTCATCCAGCAATAAATAGTGCTGCGTACTGCCACAATATTCACCGGTGAGAGTTTCCCGCTCCCCCCCACTGAAACGCGCTGCATCCATCAAGAAAAAATGCACTTCCAAATTAAAGCCTTTGGCCCAACGCTCCAACACCTGGGTTTTTTCCACCAAGCGTGCCAATCGTTCTGGGTTCATCGCCGGGCGATGACATATCCAGATATCCAGATCACTGCGAACATTGTGTGCCACGCTGCCGGGGCTGCCCATCAGAAATACGCTGACAATTTCTCGCTCCCGATCCACCATGCTCGAGCTGAACCGGAACTGTCGGGCAAACTGCTCTGTCACCTTCAAGGTGTTTTCACTGGGGGTATAGCCCAGCACACCGGCCGGCACGTCCATGCTGATGAACCCCGGCAATAGACTGCTGTTGAGATGCAACAGCAAGGGCAACATCGACAAGCAGGTTTGCTGTTGCGGTTGCAAGACCTGGCGCACGCGTTCCATACGGCCCTGCTGAATGGCGGCGAACCGTTCACGGGCCGCGTGCACGGTCGCTGCATCCAAGCGCGTGAAGTCTGGATTTGCAACGGGTTGCTCATCTGAGCTTGCAGAGCTTTCGTTCATGAGCAGGAGGATTCTCCGAGTTTGTGCATGCGGTGGCTGTTGTTTTGTAACATCATTGTTACTTTATAATGGTTTGCGCTGAAACCCTTGTAATATAGTCTAGTCGTTATTCCAATAATAAAATCAGTGCCCATGGATAATGCAAGCGAATACACCCATGTGCTGGTGGTCGACGACGACCATGAGATCACCGAATTGCTCGACACCTATCTGACGCGCAATCAATTCCGTGTCAGCACCGCACACAATGGGCAACAGATGATGGCGCGCTTGGATAAGCAGGCCATCGACCTCATCGTGCTCGACATCATGATGCCGGGTGAAGACGGCTTTTCCCTGTGTAAAAAAGTGCGCACGACTTCCGCCATTCCCATCATCATGTTGACCGCCGGTAACGACGAGACCGACCGCATCATCGGCTTGGAACTGGGCGCTGATGACTACATGAGCAAGCCGTTCAATCCGCGCGAGCTGCTGGCCCGCATTAAAGCCGTATTGCGCCGTGTGGAGGATCGCGGCCACACTCGCGAACACGCCGTAGCGCAGAAAATCCAATTCGGCCCGTGGACTCTGGACACGCAGCATCGTCAATTGATTCATGCGCGAGGTGATGTGATCCCACTCAACGGTGCCGACTTTGACCTGCTGCAATTGTTCATCAACAACCCGGGCGAAATTCTCAGTCGTGAAGACCTGTTCCAGCGCCTAAAAGGGCGAGAACTGAGTCCTTATGATCGCAGCATTGATGTACAGATCAGCCGACTGCGTCACAAACTGGATGACAATGGCAAGTCGCCGCAACTGATCAAAACGGTGCGCGGGCAAGGCTATCTGCTGACCACCGGCGTCGAGCATCTCTGACATGAACCTGCTCGGGCGTATTAGCAGCATCTGGGTTCGGATATTTTCTTCGCTGTTCAGCCGCCTGCTGTCTGTCATTGTGTTAGCGGTGGGCGGGTCGTTTTTCCTAGCTACCACCATTTGGATTCAGTACATCGAAAGCGGTAAAGAAGCGGATGCGCTGGCCAGTGTACAGGACCTTGCGGTGTCGATGGCGCAAACAGTCATGTACTTCGAAAGCCTGCCGAAAGAATTCCAGCACATCATTGTTGACCAACAGCGCAATCTGGGCGGCAGTCGATTCTTCCTCAGCGTGAACAAGGAGTTCGTGAACTACGAAACGGTGCGCGACAATCCCCTCAAGCGCCAGTTGATCGACGCCTACCATCGGGCGTTTCGTGACCGCGTCGGGCAGCGCGTTGGCATCATTGATGTCGACTTTGCCTATCCGGACAAGCTGCGTGTGTTTAACACCGGTGTGCTGTTTTCTGAGTTACCTTCGCGCTGGGTGCAGAATAATCTAGTGATGAACCCGCCCGCCCCCGTTTTGGTGGCCCAGATGCGCATGGAAGATGGCGACTGGCTGTACCTAGCCAGTTTAATGCTGCCCGACCCCTACGTGGTCGAAGGGGTCGCCCCCTACACCCCGGAACAGCTGGCGTTTACCATGATCCTGCTGGTACTGCTGATGGTCAGCAGCTGGTTCATTGTGCGTTGGCTGACTCGGCCCTTGCGTACCCTGTCGCGCGCGGCCATGTCGCTGGGGCGAGATATTCACCAGGTGTCAGTGCCCGAGGTGGGCACCTACGAAGTCCGCGAAACGGCGCGTGCCTTTAACATCATGCAGCGCCGCATCCTGACCTTTATCAACGACCGCGACCTGCTGTTTTCTGCCATATCGCACGACCTTAAAACGCCCATTACACGTTTGCGCCTGCGCGCCGAGCTGCTGGACGATGAAGAAGTGCGGGAAAAGCTCAATAAAGACCTGAACGAGCTGGAACAACTGGTGCAAGGCGCGCTGGAATTGGCGCAAAGCACCGATTTAAACGAGCCAACTGGTCTGGTACAGCTCCAGCCAATGCTGGAAGCCATACAAGAAGAAGTGGCTGTGCTACGCCGTCAGGTGCATCTGACCGTGCGGTCGCCCGCCGTGCTGTATGCCAAACCTATGGCGCTGAAGCGCTGCCTGTCGAACCTGATCCATAATGCGGTGTTCTATGGCACTGAAGCCTGGGTGGAGGTGCAGGAAACCGAAGAAGCGGTCACCATCATCATTTTGGACGACGGCCCCGGTGTGCCTGAACAGGAACTGGAACACATTTTTGACCCCTTCGTGCGCCTCGAAGGCTCACGCAGCCGACACACTGGCGGTACGGGCTTGGGCATGACCATTGCGCGCAACATCGTACACAGTCACGGTGGCGACATTCACCTGCGGAATCGCATGGGTGCGGGCTTGGAAGTGCGTATATTTCTGCCGCGCGAATAGGTTTTGTAACAGCCTTGTTACAATTAGTCTGGCACCGCGCAGCCCGCTGGGTGCAGGTGTCCGAGCCGAGTCTTCGCCACCCACTTACCGCACGAAGCGCGGCGTTACATTAGGTTGCGCTATCTTACGTGTATTCATACCCACCCCGAACTAGAGTTAGCTCGTCACGTAATGACGTGCCTATTGATAACAACAAAAAAGCAGAGGATCGACTCTCATGACCCGTATCTCATTGAAACACGCTAAAAAGACTGTCATTGCCGCCGCCCTCGCAGGCTCTATGGCCACCAGCGCTGTTGCTGGTGAAGTAGAAGTGCTGCACTGGTGGACTTCCGGCGGTGAAGCGCGCGCCATCAGCGTGCTGAAAGAAATGGTCGAAAGCGAAGGCCATACGTGGAAAGACTTCGCGGTAGCCGGTGGTGGTGGTGAAAACGCCATGACTGTATTGCGCGCCCGTGCCGTTTCCGGCAACCCACCGGCGTCAGCTCAGATCAAAGGTCTGGAAATTCAGGAATGGGGTGACCTTGGTTTCCTCGCAACACTGGACAACGTAGCCCGTGCCGAAGGCTGGGACAACGTACTGCCACCCGTCGTATCGGACGTGATGAAGCACGAAGGTTCATATGTTGCCGTACCGGTTAACGTACACCGCGTAAACTGGATGTGGGTTAACCCTTCAGCCTTGCAGCGCGCCGGTGCCTCTGTACCGACCACCATGGCGGAACTGTGGGAAACCGCTGAGAAGCTGAAAGCGGCAGGCATCACGCCCATCGCACACGGCGGTCAGGCTTGGCAGGACGCGACTACGTTCGAGTCCATTGCGTTGAGCGTTGGCGGCCCTGAATTCTTCGAGCGTGCCTTCGTTGAACACGACCAAGCAGCGCTGACAGGCCCTGACATGCTGAAAACCTTTGAAGAGTTCCGCAAAGTGCGTAACTACATCGACGCTGGCTCACCAGGCCGTGATTGGAACATCGCTACCGCAATGGTTATTCGTGGTGAAGCCGGTATGCAGTTCATGGGTGACTGGGCAAAAGGTGAATTCTCAGCGGCTAACATGAGCCCAGGCAGTGACTACCTGTGTGTTCCTTTCCCAGGCACAGACGGTACCTTCACCTTCAACATTGACTCGCTGGCGATGTTCTCGCAGCGTAATACAGCGAACGTAGAAGCTCAGCAAACGATGGCACGCTTGGTGTTGTCACCGGAGTTCCAAGAAACCTTCAACCTGAACAAAGGCTCTATTCCCGTTCGTCTGGACCAGAATATGGCGCCTTTCGATGAGTGCGCAGTCAGTGCAATGAACACCTTCCAGGAGACTTCACAGTCTGGTTCTGGCTTGGTGCCTTCAATGGCGCACGGCATGTCCACCACCTCAGCAGTGAGCGGTGCGATCTTTGACGTGGTGACTACGTACTTCAACAGCAACATGAGTGCGCAAGACGGCGTACGTCAACTGGCCAACGCAGTCCGCGCGGCTCAGTAACGGCTAACACTGTCGAGGCTCATTCGGCTGCGGCCAGATGAGCCTCAGCACGACCCAAAAGCCTGACCTATACTGCAACGGACGCCTCTCGGCACCACTCGTTCAATGGATCAGGCTTTTTTACGACCACAGGATCTATCCATGACCCAATCACTCTCTTCCAAGTCAACGAGCGGCACCACGCGTCGCACGCGACACGTCAGTCTGGGAGACCGACTCGCCAGCTGGATACCCAAGCTCGTCGTTTCGCCGACCTTGCTGATCACGCTGATCTTTGTCTATGGCTTTGTTATCTGGACAGCGGTTCTGTCGTTCACTAATTCGCGGATCTTGCCGCGTTACGATTTCGTCGGGTGGGACAACTACGTCCGCCTGTTTGCCAATGAACGCTGGATGGTAGCCCTGAAAAACCTTGGGGTTTACGCCTTCCTGTTCATCGCTATCTGCTTGATCATCGGCCTGCTGATGGCCATCTTGCTCGACCAGCGTATTCGCGCCGAAGGCGCTCTGCGCACCATCTATCTGTACCCCATGGCGCTCTCGTTCATTGTGACCGGTACCGTGTGGAAGTGGATGCTCAACCCCCAAGTGGGCTTGGAGCAATTTATGATCAGTCTCGGCTGGGAAAGTTTCCGCTTCGACTGGATTGTAAACCCCGATTTTTCCATCTACACCGTGGTCATTGCCGCCGTGTGGCAGTCATCCGGCTTTGTTATGGCCTTGTTCCTGGCTGGCCTGCGTGGCGTCGATGACAGCATCATCAAGGCCGCGCAAATCGACGGTGCGTCGCCCATCACGATTTATACGCGCATCATCATTCCAAGCCTGCGCCCGGTATTTTTCAGCGCCTTTATTATGCTGGCCCACATCGCCATCAAGTCGTTTGACCTTGCCTTGGCGCTGACCGGCGGTGGCCCAGGTATCAGTTCTGACCTGCCCGCCATCTTCATGTTCCAGTTCTCGTTCAACCGCGGACAAATGGGCATCGGTGCGGCATCGGCCATGATCATGTTGCTGGGTATCGTCGCCATACTGGTGCCCTTCTTGTATTCCGAGTTGCGGGTGAAGAAAGATGACTAAAATGACCAATAAACGTTACGCCGAAATCACCGGCCGCAGCATTCTGTACGCCATATTGGCGATCATGGCCCTGTACTACCTGCTGCCGTTGATGCTGATGATCACCACTTCATTCCGTTCCATGGATGAGATCCGTCTCGGTCAATTGATCGCCTGGCCAGAAACCTGGACCGCTGAAGCGTGGCGCTTGGCGTGGAGCGAAGCGCAGATCGGCGCACGCTCAGAGCGCGGGCTGAAACCCTACTTCATCAACTCCATCATCATGGTTATTCCGGCGGTCACCATTTCCACCGTGATCGGCGCGTTGAACGGCTATGTACTGAGTTTCTGGAAATTCAAAGGCGCCAACCTGTTCTTCGGCATGATGTTGTTTGGCTGCTTCCTGCCGTTCCAAGCCATCTTGCTACCGCAAGCCATGGTATTGGGCAAGCTAGGCATCAGCGGCTCCATTGTCGGGCTGATCTTCACCCACGTGGTGTACGGCATTGCGTTCACGACGCTGTTTTTCCGTAACTACTACGTCACCATTCCCGGTGAGCTGATCAAAGCCGCGCAGCTGGACGGCGCCGGTTTCTGGCGTATCTTCTGGCGCATCATCTTGCCGTTGTCGACCCCTATATTGGTAGTCAGTGTGATCTGGCAGTTCACGCAGATCTGGAACGACTTTTTGTTTGGCGTGTCGTTCTCTGACCCGTCATCACAACCGGTGACGGTTGGTCTGAATAACTTGGTGAACAGCTCCACCGGTGAGCGCCGCTACAACGTGGACATGGCCGGGGCCATCATCGCTGCCCTGCCGACACTGGCGGTTTATGTCATCGCCGGTAAGTATTTTGTACGCGGATTAACAGCGGGCTCTGTTAAAGGTTAATGGGCTCCCTGACAAACGAATTCATACCCAAGCGGCGGTAGACCGGTTGGCACAGAGGAAACACAGATGGCTAGTTTAATTATTGATAACGTAAAAAAGTCCTTCGGCAGTACTGATATTCTGAAGGGCATCAGTATGGACATCGAAGATGGCGAATTCATCATCTTGGTTGGCCCATCGGGGTGTGGTAAGTCCACCTTGATGAACTGCATCGCCGGTTTGGAGGAAGTCACCTCCGGCCAGATCTGCATCGACAACGACGACATCACCAACGTGATGCCGAAAGACCGCGACATCGCCATGGTGTTTCAGTCCTACGCGCTCTACCCCAATATGAACGTGTACAAGAACATCGCTTTTGGCTTGGAAATTCGCAAGTTGCCGAAAGAAGAGATTGAAAAGGAAGTACAGCGCGTCGCTGCCCTGCTGCAGATCGAGCACCTGCTGAAGCGTAAGCCCGGCCAATTGTCCGGTGGTCAGCGCCAGCGTGTAGCCATGGGCCGTGCGTTAGCCCGGCATCCAAAGATCTACCTGTTCGACGAACCACTGTCCAACCTCGACGCCAAATTGCGCGTTGAAATGCGTACCGAAATCAAGAAGCTACACCAGCGCTTAGGCACCACCATTGTGTACGTGACGCACGACCAGATCGAAGCCATGACGCTGGCTAACCGCATAGCCGTGATGAAAGACGGTCACGTGCAGCAGTTCGGCACGCCGCAAGAAGTGTACGACGACCCGGCGAACCTTTTTGTCGCAGGCTTTATGGGTTCACCGGCTATGAACTTCATTGAAGTCGACATCGTGGAATTTGAAAATGAAGTCTGTGTAGCGTTGGAAGTCTCCGGCACCCTGCACCATCTGCCGATCCCCAAGCAAGAGCAAACCGTTCGCTCGCGTGTGGGTGACCGCGTAATCCTGGGTATACGCCCGGAACAGATTACGCACGTTGTCCCCTACGCAGAAGACCAACCCAACATGGTAAAGTTTGACGGTAAGGTCGATGTGGTCGAGCCGACCGGTGCCGACACCCTGGTATTGGTGAACATGAACGGCCAAGAGGTGAACTGCCGTGTACACCCTACGGAGGCTGTGCCGCCGGGCGACACCATGACGTTCTTGATGAACATGGACAAAGCGGTGTTCTTCGACCTCAAAACAGAAAACCGGATTTAACACCAAACCTTTTCATGTGACCGGCTTCATTGTGGTAGTTGGTACTTAGCGCATCTCATCGGGGTGCGCTTTTTTTTGCGTTAAGAAAAATAAACCAAGCCGTAATTCTGACCCCGCCTGGGTCAGTCTCAGTAAGCGGTCAAGGCCGTTGTCCCGTCAACCCCCCGTATAAACCCGGCACCTAAGTGTACGGACCTCCACCGTTAGCGTATGGTGGGGTCTCTGCTGGTGCAATCGAGAGGTTGGATCCGTCACTCTACACAAGAGGACTCTCTTATGAAGAACGATCCAAACAAGGGTTACATCGCGCTATTAGGTTGGAGTTTAAATGCCATTGAAGCGGCTGAAAATTTTGACCGTCGCTACGTCGTTGTCGCGCCAGACTGGGCGCTAGACTACTGCGAAAAACACGACATTCCATACGTTCCTTGGAACTTTGAGCGTTTGAATGACCGATCGATGGAAATTGCCGAAACGCTGAAAGAAATGGGCGTCAATGTCGCTATTCCATTGTTCGAAGAGACGGTCGAATGGGCCGGTGCCATCAACGCGGTGCTGTTGAATAACCCAAGGCTGCTGGGCCAAAGCATGTTAATGCGTGATAAGTCGCTGATGAAGCGCCGCGCTCAGTTGGGTGGTATACGCGTGGGTATTTTTGAGGAAGCGCACGATCGCGAAGACGTGATTCGCTTTCTGAAGCGGGTTAATCAAACCTTGCTAAAACTGGACGGTGATCCGAACGATCCGATTCACTTCAAGGCTTTCGACAAAGCCGGTTGCTTGGGGCACCGGGTGATCCGCACGCCGGATGACGTCGATGGTATTCCAGATGATGAGTTTCCCTCGCTCATGGAGTCGCATCTCGATGGATGGGAGTTCGCGGTAGAAGCCTGGATTCACGACGGCAAAATTCAGTTTCTGAACATTTCTGAATACGTCACCTTGGGTTACTCGGTGTTTGTACCGGCATCACCCGAGTTGGAGAAATATCGCGCGCAAATTACCGGCGAGATCGAGAAACTGATCAAAACCTTCGACATCGAATTCGGCATGATTCACCCGGAATACTTTGTGACCAGCGACGGCACCATGTATTTTGGTGAAGTAGCGTATCGTCCGCCCGGCTTTAAGGTGTTTGAATTGCTGGAAAGGGTTTACAAGGGCTTCAATGCCTACCAAGCGACCATGCTGGTGTTTGACCCCAAATCGACGCCAGAAGAAGTCGCGGCTTATTTTCCGGATGAATTAGCGGATGCTAAACAGCACGCCGGATGTTTCGGTGTGTATCCGCGCCGACGAGTGGTCAGCAAGCTGGAAATACCAGAAGAAACGGAAGACCACCCGTATTTTGAATCACACGAACTGACAACACCCATGGAAGAAATTGTCACCAAGCGCACCGCGTTTGGCACCCATTGGGGGTTAATATATTTCGCCGGTGAAGATCCGGATGAAATGAAGCGCTTGCTTAAGCACCAGGAAGATCTGGATTTTTACATTTAGCGTGAACCGGGCTGAGGCGTGGCTGTAGCGTCCGCTTCACCTCTGATTTGTGCGGGAGTCAGTGCGTGACCAATGAGAAATCTGAACCAACGTCTCAGGCTAACCGGCTAGAAGGCTTGCTTAAGCAGTTGGATGACGCAGTAGCCTTGTTGGCTGCGGCACCCGAGTTCGCTAAGGTGAATAAGATCGGTCGTGTCTTTGATACGGCGCGCCGCGTTCTAATGCAGGACGCCGGCTGTGCCACACTGGAAGAACGCATGCCCTCCATCGAGCGCGCCGGTATCTTCCTAGGCTCGGACTGGGCCACCCCGCAGCTGCTTCTGCCAGCATTAACGCGCTTTTCGCTGCAAAGCCCAGCGGCGGAAACGGTGGTGATCGAGTCACTCAGTGAATTGCGTTTTTTAGCGGTTAGCAAAGGCGAATACGTACACGAGCAGCTGACAGCTGAACAAGCGCACCAATTTCTCACGCAAGTTCTGGCAACCAACCTGTCCATGTTGTTTACCCCGCCGAGCGAAGCGGAACGGGAGACACAAGGACGCTTGGCGCAAGTTCCGAGAAACCTACTGCAGCACATCGCCGCACGCATTGGCTTTGAGCATGTGATTGATCAGCTGATCGGTGAGATTTGGCGTATCTTGCAGCAACGCCCCATCCAGGTCGATGCGGTTAAACAGATGGTGACGCAGATTGCGATTTGCCAAGCCGACCCCGACATTGACTTGGGCGCCAGCGGGCAAGGCGCTGATCGCTTGGTCAGCAGCCTGTTTGGTCCAACGCGCGCGTGCCGGGAAGACCCAGGGCTGGAGGTTTATCAACAGCGCCTTGAGCGGATGGACGACAGCGCCTTGCAAAGTGAGGCCACTGGTTTCGCCCGCGCTATGCACGACACAGGGCTCGTGTCGGCCTATCATGCGGTCTTCTTGCGTCACCTGAACGACAATGACGACTTCCTGCTGCCCGAGGCACTGGGTTTATCCGCTACCGGGCGTGACTGCTGGCTGTGTTATCGCCCGCTGGTGAAAGCCCTGATTGCCGAGGCCGTGCACCCGCTGACGCCGCAAGCGATCTATGGACTGGCCTTGATGCTGGAGCGCGGCATTCTCTACCACCCATCGCTGGCCCCAGCCTTATGGCGGCAATTAGCGCTAATACTGTCGCCGTGGTCGCGCGAACGCTTGGCATTGGCGTTTGGTGAGGCCGTTTCGCCACGCTCTCGCCTGCTGGAAGGCGTGCTCTGTATGCTGGGGCAGCCGCTGGGCGTGGGACAGGGCAATAACCCGACCTGCCAGTCAGCCCGAGCCTTATCGATGTGGGCCTATAATGACCCGGATTATTTGTTGCAGATGGTGGTGTGGGCGGCGCGTGACGACGAAGTGGTTATGCACTTTGAAGGGCAGCCGATTTCCTCTGGCGACAGCGTGTCCGGCGTGGCGCAAAGCCTACCCATAGACCTCGATGCGGTGTCCTTGCTGGTGGTGCCCCATTTGGATCGCATTTACGCCGAAATGGGGCGACGCTGCATCGGCCGTGAAGGCGATCCGCACCGCTGGGTAAACCCGGAGTTTCACGGTTGGTGGTCCGGCCGCGGGTTTCGCATCAATGTGGATGTGAGCACCGGCTCGCTGATGGAGATCGATGACTTTTTACGCCACTTCTACGCCTCCTATCACCCGTTCTACAACGGCAATCAGCCCATCATTCACCCACAGCCTGCGGGCATTGCCGTAACAGACAGCGCCGCACGCTTTATTGGCTGGCACGCTATCACCTTATTGCGCGTCGCTTTAGACCCGGATGATGTGATGCGGCTCTACTTCTATAACCCCAACAACGACAGCGGGCAAGACTGGGGCGATGACGTGGTGGTCAGCACGGCGGACAAGGGTGAGCGCTATGGCGAGGCATCCCTACCCTTTGTGCAGTTCGCCTCCCGCCTCTACATTTTTCACTTCGATCACTTGGAAAGCGGCGAACCCGCCTTGGTTACCGAGGAAGAGCTGGAACAGGTGAAGGGCTACCTGTATCGCAGTTGGGGCAAAGACCGCATACCGGCCGGTGGCCTGCAGGCCAGCGCAGTCAACGATTAAGAGGTCAGACTAAACGAGCGGCCTGTCGCCGTTGTTGTGCGCTGCGCCACAACCCGAGCATAAACACCACCATGGCGACCCAGATGATGGCGAAGGTCACGAGGCGCAGCGGCGGATAGGGTTCGTTAAAGATGAACACGGCGGTCAAGAATTGCATTGTCGGGTTCACATACATAATGAAACCCACCACCGTTAGGTCCAAGCGCCTCGCCGCAGCCGCAAACAACAGTAAAGGCACAGCGGTCACCGCACCCGACGCCACCAGCAACAAGGTCGTACGCAAGTCGCTGCCGAACTGAATAACTCCGCCGGTGCTCACTTGCCACAGCAGCCAGATCGCCGCCACAGGCAACAACACCAAAGCTTCGACGTTCAAACCTTGTAAGCTATCGACCGGTTGTTGTTTGCGCACCAGTCCGTAAAATCCAAAACTGCCCGCCAGCAACAATGACACCCAAGGCAAGTGCCCCAAAGCCACCAATTCAAACAACACGGCAACGGCGGCCAATGCACCCGCCACGGCCTGAAAGCGATTCATTGTTTCTTTCAACAAAATGCGGCCAAGCATCAAACTGACCAAGGGCGTTAAAAAGTACCCTAAACTGGTTTCCAGCACCCGACCCACACTCACCGCCCAAATGAATACCAACCAATTCAGGCCAATCAGCACACCCGACAGCAGCAACCAGGCCATAGCACGGCGATTTTGCAACAGCGCGACATAGCTCGCGCGACGTCGCATCAGCACAATGACCACCAAGGTGGCAAGAAAAGCCCAAACGATGCGCTGCACCAATACTTCCATCGGTGCGACATGATTCAGCAAGCTGAAGAACAGAGGGAACGAACCCCAAACGAAATAGGCGCTGAACGCCAAGACCAAGCCGCGCATGCAGGTACTCGCTGTAAAAGGGGAGGGGAACAGATTAGGAAACCCAGTCTAACGAGCAGTTGACCCAATGGTCAATCCGACTTCAGGCTAAGTATTCTAAAGTGCGTTAAACAAAATGTTCGGCCATGGCGGTATACAGCGGCGCATTATGTGGATCGTCATCACGCAGCGCCAATAAGGCCGTACGCGCTAATGCTGAGGCTCCTTCCCGCCCCCGCACAACGGCGTCGGTGTAGCGCGTAGCGAACGCCAGCGTCTGTTCATCTATGGCGCCGTGGCGCCCCAATGGGCGGTACACCCGAACCGGCTCTGCTTTGCCTTTCACGGTGGTCTGGTCAATCTCTTGAAACACGAAGTCACTGGCTTGTGCCTGCGTGGCCTCGCTGACCAATATGTCGAGGCCGTATCTCCGGGTCAGTGCTTCTAGGCGCGCGCCCAGGTTCACTGCGTCACCCATTACGGTATACGCCATACGAAAGGTTGAACCCATGTTGCCGACGGCCATGGTGCCGGTGCTGATGCCAATGCCCAGATGCAACGGCGGCAGACCTTCAGCGGCCAGTTCGTGTGACAGTTCAGAAACGCGCTGACACATGGCCAGCGCAGTGGCGACGGCCTGATTGGCGTGTTGCGGCTCCGGCAAGGGCGCACCCCAAAACGCCATCACCGCATCACCCATGTATTTGTCGATGGTGCCACGATGAGCATGTATTTCCTCCGTCAGTGGCGTCAGCAATCGGTTCATCAATTGGCTCAGCTGTTCCGGAGCGAGCGATTCGGACAGACTGGTGAAGCCGACAACGTCGGAAAATAGCACAGTCATTTCACGCGCTTCGCCGGCCAAACTGGCGGTCTCCGGCCGGTCGGCCAGTTCCGCCACCAATTCCGGTGGTACGTACTGGCCGAAGGTGCGCGTCAGCTTCTTCCGCGAACGGTTTTCCACCAGCAAGCTCCAACTGGTATTGAACACAAACAACACGATAATCAACAACAAGGTGGCGGTAATGGGCAACAAAAGCCCTTGTTGCCACAGCAGTAGATTGGCGCCTAAGCAGATCGCCATCAGGCTGATAGCAACAAAGATACTGTACACGGGTTCAAGCCGTTGCAACGCCAGCAAGACCAAAATACCGATCAACAACAGTTGCAACAATTCAGCAGCCAGCGCCCAGTCGGGTGCCACCGGTATGCGCTGGTCGAGAATCCCGGCAATGATATTGGCGTGTACTTCCACGCCTGGCATCAAGTTATCAACCGGGGTCGCGCGAATGTCTTTCAAGCCCGGCGCGGTAGTACCCACCAACACCATTCTGCCCTGCAATACCTCAGGTGCAATACGTCCTTCGATCACATCCTTCACAGACACATAGGGAAAGCTGCCTTCCGGCCCCAGATAGGGCACGCGCACGGAGCCTTGTTCACCGAGTGGGATCAAGAAACTGCCCAACTGCAACTGCGTCAGCAGCAGGTCGTCGCCGCGCTGCGCGGTACGAATGGCCAAAGGCAGGTCACCCAGCGCCAATTGCAACAGGCGCAAAGACAGCGCGACATAGAGCCCATCACCCTGCTGTTGCACCACACTGGCACGACGAAAAATACCGTCACCGTCGACGGCGGGGTTATCGAAGAATCCGGTGCTCGCCGCCGCTTGTGTAATGACGGGGATATTCGCGCTGTAGCCTTGTGGTTGCGGCACCGCCAGCCGTGGTGCGTTGGTGCTGGCCAACGCCAATGCCGGATCAGGAAGTGGCCCAAGCATCACAGGCTGCTGTTGATTAAACACAAAGCCAGCAACAACCGCGCGCCCGGACATGGCTTCAGCTAACGCTCGGTCGCCATCCAAGTCGTCTTCTAACCGCTGTGCGGTTTCGGCTTCAATTTCACCGCGCGCCACCAAATCACGCAGTCGATCCAGCACCTGTTGCTGCTCCGGTTCCGCCAACACCAAGTCGAACCCTACCGCTTGAATGTCGTAGTCGTCGAACAGGCTGTTCACCAAGTCTGCCAGCACCGTGCGCGACCATGGCCACTGCCCGTAAGCCGCCAGCGAGGCCTCATCAATGTCTACAATGACCACGCGAGGGTCTACGGTGTGGGGCAAAAAGGCGCGCAGCCGAAGGTCTTCGGCCACCTGTTCCAACGCTAAGATAAACTGCGATGGCAAACGCTGGGTGGCGTGCGCCAGAAAGAGCAGAATGATCAGTGCGCTGCCCAGATACTTGAGGCGACGTAGCATCAGTACCTCCGCTGCGGCCCCTGATAGTCTTGACGCATGGCGTTGAAAGGTGTTTTCCGACCGACTAATGCTTCAATGAGGCTCAGTTCTTCGTCGGTATGATTGATGAAGGGGCCGGGCAGGATCAAGCGCCCATTTTCTGGCTTCGCAAGCACGATGCGGGCATCGTGATAGGTGGCCTGAATCCGTTCGCGCTCGCTCGGCCTGGCATTAGCGGATAACTCTGTTGTTCCGTAGCAGGTGCATAGATAGCTGTAATCGGCGTGACTTTCCGCATATACGCCAGTACCCCGAATACCGATCGTGGCGGTGGAGGTCGACAACGTCAGCGACTCGTCGCTGCGTTGCCCAAACACGCTCAGCACCTTACCCGTAAGCAGGCGCAAACCAGTGGCCAGTGCACCTTCGCTGCGCAATTGCAGCTCTGATTGCTCACGCAGAATATAGGCATCTCGGCCGACCACAAAGATGATCAAGCTGTTGCTGCCCGTGCGCAGGTGACTGTCGGCCGTCACCTGACTGTTGAGGTTGGCCCGCACGCCGTCGATCCACACCTCGCCTTGCAGTTCATAGATGGAGCGCCCCGGTGGCAACTCGCCGGGCAATTGACCCAACAGTTGTGCTTGTGCCCGCGCGCCCAGCAAACTGCCGACCCCGGAAGAGGCAACCAGAGTAAACAGACTGACCTGCAACGAGCGGCGCAAAAACTGACGACGATTGTCCATAAGGCATACTCCTACGATGGAAGAAAGTTTAGCAGTCGCTCGGCATTCAGCACGAAAAAAGCCACTATACTGACGATATTCCGGTAATAAGGTTGGACTGGACTGGCGGGATTTGGTTCCACCCATGGCCGAAACCCCGGCTAAGCCACAGGAGATGACACTGTGAAACGATGCACCGCTCGCACATTCGACGCCCATGCATTCATTGGCGCGCTCATCTTTATACTCTGTGCGGGCTCAGCCATGGCGTTGGATGCCCAGGTCAGCGCTGGCCTCGATAACAACCCTATGCTCAGTCGCAAGCCCGGCGATCAGGTTCCAGTGTGGACCGCCGAGGGCAGCCTGTACCACAGTCAGTTCTTTGAACTCAGCCCGCGCCTCGCATGGTCGGTACTCGGTGCCGTCGATGCGCGCTGGTTCGACACCACCAGCAGCCTCAGTGAGATCGCATTAGACACCGCAGCCACTGGTTACTTCCAACCGCGCCTAGGTTACACCGCCCCCTGGTATCAGTTAGCCGTGTCCGCCACCCCCGTATTGGTGGCGAATGAGCAACGCAACCACGTACAAGCCAGGCTGCGGGTCAGTCGTCATCAGCGCCTGACTGACCGACTGAACTACGCACTTGGCTTGCAAGCCAGCCAAAGCTTTGCTGACGAGCGTATCTTTCGCCAGCGCCGCTATGGGCTGGACGGCCAGATTAACTTTGATCGGCGTCTGGCCCGTCCACACGGCTTCAGCGGTGTGTTCTTACGCGGAGGTGTCCAACAAGGCCAGTTCGCCAGTACCCGTAGCTATCAGCCATCCGGTGTCTACGGCTACAACATCATGATTGACGACGGCTTGAGCGATGACCTCGGGTCCACCTGGTGGGTTTACCGTACAGACGCCTTGGCATTCAGCGCCGTTCTAGGCGCCCGTTACAACCTCAGCCCTCGATGGGCGCTCGACACCTCGTTACAACATGACCAACTTAACAGCGATGTCGGAGACTACAGCCGCCAAAAACTGGTACTCAGCTTGGTTGGCCGCTTGGGTATGCCCTAAGCTGCACGCAGGGGCCTTCCATCAACACATTAGCCATGTCCAACTGCACCGCTTGGTCGTTGATCAACAGGCGACTGCTACCCGCTAAGGCCTGCCACTCCGTTCTGCTCAGCGCTCTCCAAGACTGACCAGCCACCAGTTCACCCAAATACACCAACTCGGCACTGCCTTTCAACTCAGCCCACAGGTGCAGCGCACCTTCGGGTCGTGGCACCTCGGTTTCGGCCCATTGTAAACGCAGCGCTGAGGTGCCCGGCGTCTCTCCTTGATAGCCATACACCACCAGCGTAATGGTATCGCCTTGGCTCAAGGGTGCCATGTACGACGCTGTGCGCACGGGTGGTGTATCGGGCTGCCATAGGAGCACAGACACCAACACCAGTGCCGCTATGGAACTGCCTGCCGCCCACCAGCGCAACGCCGTTACATCTTGCCAGCCGTTGCGTACACGATCGATGAACGTGCGGTGTTTTTGTGGCGCCCCGGCCAGTAAGGTGCGCTTGATATCACGCCATACCCGCTTAGGAGGCTCCTGGGTCGGCAAACTCGCCTGCACCTGCCACAACTCGTCCGACCATTCTGCTACGGCATCGGCCAATGGGGGGTGCTGGGGCAGTAACATCTCCATGCGCCGCCGCACCCCAGGGCTCAAGTGCCCCGCCACATACTGGCTGGCCAGATGCTGACACACCTTAGGGTGGCGATACCTCAGGACTGCAGACATTGTTTCAGCTCCTGTAATCCTCTGCGCACCCAAGATTTGATCGTGCCCAACGGGCGTTGCATCACGGCAACCAATTCTTGATGACTGTAGCCGTGCACATAGGACAAGACGATGGCACGACGTGGCTCTTCCGCTAAACGCGCCATGCAACGATCTACCCCGACTTCCGGCAAGGAAAATGCTTCCGCAGGGCCTGCTAACGCTTGCAGCACCTGCTCAACATCAACCAAAGCATCTTCGCGTCGCCGCTGGCGATGTTTGAGCTGATCTAACGCTGCATGACGCGCCACCACACACAACCATCCCCATGCCGAGCCACTGGGTACATATTTTTCGGGGCGCTGCCACAGTTTCAAGTAGAGATCCTGTAGCACATCGGCACTTTCACCCTCGTCGTTAAGGATGCGCATGATCACCGCCATCAAGCGTGCACTCGTCAGTTCATACAGCCGCTTCAGTGCCGCGTGATCACGCTGCTTCATACGATACAGCAACAGCGCCAATTCCGGCGCATGGCTGCTTGGTTGTGTACCTACACCTGCGGTCTTGTTCCTTATCGCCACCGTTTTGTCCCGCACGTTATGATCCTTCTAGACTAGATGACACGGCGGTCACCAAGCAACGCTTTCTCGGCTCAGTAGCCGTAACTGCCGCTCGACGTAGTGCGAGACTCGGTAGATTTAGCCTCAACTTCGACCACAAACCAGACATCATTAACACCTTGGCCGTTGGTATCTCCGGGCTGCGTGTCGCCAACCCAATAGTACAGCGGCATACCGTCATAAGCCCATTGCCGAGCACCATCACCACGCGTTATGACACTGAACTTGCCACTGCCCGTGGCGCCTTCTTCCGCCATGAACGGTGGCCAATTTACCGCACAGTTGCCAGCGCAGTTCGACACGCCAGCGGTATCACGGGTGAAGATGTAGAGCGTCATACCTTCTTTGTCGGTCAGTACATTACCTACCGACGTGGTACGAGAGGCGGTTGGATTGTTTCCATTTGCAGCACAAGCAGACACAAAAAGCGCTGTTACCAGCAAAATCAGAATTCGGTTGAACATGGTATCGTCCTCAGTATTCAGTGATTGAAGTTACAACAGGGTAGAGAACGACGCGGGCAGGTTTTTTGGATGCATGAGAGTAAAAAAGCCCGGAAACGCTAGAGGACGTTCCGGGCAACGGGATTCACGATGAAGATCGTAAATAAGGGGTGAAAAGAGTCAGGCTACCGCCTGATCAGGCTTTTTTGCGGTGTGGCTACCTGTGTTTTGCAAGTAGTCGGCCAGACGCGCTCGGTCGGCATCACTCATGCCGATGCCGGTTTTGGTACGCCGCCAAATGATGTCATCAACGGTTTGCGCCCACTCGTGCGCCACCAGGTAGTTCACTTCGGCTTGGAACAATTGGCCAAAACGCTGACCTAGGTCTTCAATGGCGACAGCATTCGCCAACCACAGCTCGGCCAAGCGACCGTAGCTGAACGCTAAACGGCGCGCCGTAGGCTGATCTAAGAAGCCGTAGCGCTGTTGGAATTCTCCCGCCAACGCTTCCGGCGTGGTCACCTTTTCGCCGCCGGGCAAGGTGGCTTGCGCGGTCCAAGCTTCGCCCATTTGCGGGAAGTACGGCTTTAAGCCCTTAATCGCCGCTTCCGAGAGTTTGCGGTAGGTGGTCAGTTTGCCGCCGAAAATGGACAGCAACGGTGCTTTGCCTTGTTGGTCTTCTACTTCAAAGTGGTAATCGCGCGTGACCTTAGCGGCTTCTTTGCCCTCTTCACGCTCACCCTGCATCAGCGGGCGCACGCCAGAATACGTCCAGACGATGTCGTTGCGGCTGAGATCGCACTTGAAATAGTCGTGCGTGATGTTTAGCAAGTATTCGATTTCGTCGTCGTCAATCGCCGGATTACGCGGATCAGTGTCGTAGTCCACGTCGGTAGTGCCAATCAGCGAATATTGATCGTGGAAGGGTATGACGAACACAATACGGCCGTCTTTATTCTGCAGAATGTAAGCCTGCTCTTCGTCGTGAATACGCGGCACAATAATGTGGCTGCCTTTCACCAAGCGAATGGTTTTGTCGATGGTCACGCCATCCATATCGTCCAAAACCTTGCGCACCCATGGCCCCGCCGCATTGACAATGGCGCGTGCTTGTACGGTAAAGGGCGTGCCGCTGTCCGGCGTGATGGTCACTTCCCATAGGTCGCCGACGCGCTTGGCACCAGTGACTTTATGGTGGGTGGCAATGTGCGCGCCCTTTTGTTGCGCCAGCTTGGCGTTCATCACCACCAAACGCGCGTCGTCTACTTTGCAGTCACTGTATTCAAAACCCTTTTTGAACGCCTCGGTGACCGGGCTGTCGGGCGTGAAACGAATGCTCTTAGAACCCGGCAAGCTGACGCGCTTGGCCAAGTGGTCGTACATAAACAAGCCAATGCGAATCATCCACGCCGGTCGCAAACCGCCTTGGTGTGGCATGCGTACACGCAGTGGCGTCACCAAATGCGGTGCCATGCGCAGCAGCACTTCGCGTTCGCCCAGTGCTTCGCGTACTAAGCGAAATTCGTAGTGCTCTAAATAGCGCAGGCCACCGTGAATGAGCTTGGAACTCCACGACGAGGTCGCGCTTGCCAGATCGTCCGCTTCGTACAGTGCGACCGATAGGCCCCGCCCCGCGGCATCGGCGGCGACCCCGACTCCGTTTATCCCACCACCGATGACCAATAGGTCGACGATTTTGCTGTTCATGTTGTGCCTGCCTCGACTCGGTATGCATGCGCGAGAATGTGCGCGAATGTTCGTTAGCGCAAAAATATAGACAATATCGAACACACACACAAGTAAAAGCTGCGTTATTTTTCGTAACCAGGAAAATGAACGGTGATGGTTGTGGATTATGCCGTAGGAGGCTTAGTTCTCTGGCCGAACCTTCGCGCAGAGGGCTGCGCTCCTACAATAGCCTTCGCGCAGAGGGCTGCGCTCCTACAATAGCCTTCGTGCAGGGGCCTGCACTCCTACAATAGCCTTCGCGCAGGGGCTGCGCTCCTACGGAAGACCTACTAGCAGATATGAAGATCGACTTGCTGTTGTTGCAACAGTGTCTTGAGCTTGTCGTTCGGCGAGCGATCGGTGAACAAAGCCGAGCACTGGGCGAGGTTACCCAAACGCACCATGGCGTTGCGGCCAAACTTGGAGTGGTCGGCGGCTAAGTAGACGTAGCGCGAATTTTCAATAATGGCCTGCGCAATGCGCACTTCTTGGTAGTCGAAGTCCAGCAGAGTGCCGTCATCATCAATACCGCTGATGCCGATGATGCCGTAGTCCAGTTTAAACTGGTGCACGAAGTCGCGCGTTGCCTCGCCCACAATGCCGCCATCACGCGAGCGTACTTCGCCACCGGCAATGATGACGGTGAAGTCGGGCTTGGCGCTCAGAATGGACGCCACATGCAGGTTGTTGGTGACGATTTTGAGACCTTGGCGCTGCAACAAGGCTTGAGCTATGGTTTCAGTGGTGGTGCCGATATTGATGAATAACGAGGAGTGGTCAGGAATATGCGCCGCCAACTGCTCAGCAATACGCTGTTTTTCCGCCAAATACTGAATCTTGCGTGTTTGGTATTCGGTGTTTTGTACACTGGACGCCTGCCCGGCACCGCCGTGGTGCCGCTCAATTTCACCGCGCTCAGCCATTTGGTTCAGGTCGCGCCGAATGGTTTGCGGCGTAACGGCAAAATGCTCCACCAGTTCGTCGATGGTCAGGTAGCCTTTTTGCTTAACAAGTTCGAAGATTCGATTTTGGCGTAAGGTCTGATTCATGGGGCGTTCAGTGCTTTTTTAATCATTAGTTCGGGCTGATTTTAGCACGCTGACACAAAAAGAAACCCTCTTTCCATGCCTCTAAGGTTGCCAAGATACGACTTCGAGGTTATAAATGCACATCGAAGAACAAAAACGAATATTAAAGAACATATCATCATGACAGACTATATTCTCGCGATCGACCAAGGCACCACTTCCAGCCGCGCCATTCTGTACAGCATGGACATGCAGGTCGTGATGTCGGCACAGGAAGAATTCAAGCAGCATTTCCCCAAGAATGGCTGGGTGGAACACGACCCCGAAGACATCTGGCAAACGGTGCTGCGTACTTGTCGCTCGGTATTGGCGCAGAAGAATGTGCCAGCAGCTGACATCCGTGCTATCGGTATTACGAACCAGCGCGAGACGACGGTGGTATGGGATCGTCAGACTGGCGAGCCAGTGTACAACGCCATTGTCTGGCAAGATCGCCGTTCATCTAAAACCTGCCAAACCATGAAAGAGCAGGGCCTAGAGCCGTTGTTCCAGGAAAAAACAGGGCTCTTACTCGACCCTTACTTTTCTGGCACCAAGGTGCAGTGGGTGCTGAATAATGTAAATGGCGCACGGGCTCGGGCAGAACGTGGCGAACTGATGTTCGGCACGGTAGACACCTACCTGTTGTGGCGGCTGACGAAGGGGCAGGTGCACGCCACCGATGCATCGAATGCGTCGCGCACGCTGATGTTCAATATCCACAATCAAGAATGGGATGAAGAACTCCTCAAGCATCTGACGGTACCCGCCAGCATGCTGCCAGAGGTCAAAGACAGCGCCGACGATTTCGGTACCTGTGACGCTGAATGGCTCGGCGCCGATATTCCCGTGGGGTCTATGATTGGCGACCAGCAAAGCGCCTTGGTAGGCCAAGCCTGTTTCGAACCCGGTATGCTGAAAAGCACCTATGGTACCGGTTGCTTTGCGGTGGTGAACACCGGCGAGCAGGCGATCATCAGCCAGCATCGCCTGTTGACTACCGTGGGGTATCGCCTGAACGGAAAAACCACCTATGCCTTAGAAGGCAGTATTTTTATGGCCGGTGCCATTATTCAATGGCTGCGCGATGGTTTAGGCATCATCAACAAAGCTTCGGATACCGAAGGTCTCGCCAAGGCCATCAACCATAGCCAATCGGAAATCATGGTGCCTGCCTTCACCGGTTTGGGCGCGCCCTATTGGGATCCGGATGCCCGTGCGGCCATTTTCGGTATGACGCGCGATACTGGCGTAGCGGAGATGGTGGCCGCGGCTATTCGCAGCATCGCTTTTCAAACCGAAGACTTGCTGCAAGCCATGGTACAAGACGGCATCGCCGTCAAGTCGCTGCGCGTCGACGGCGGGATGGTGACCAATCGTTGGTTCTTACAGGTACTGGCTGACTTAACCGGAGTGCCTGCGGTCACTAGCCACACCACAGAAAGCACGGCCTTGGGGGCCGCGATGCTGGCAGCCCTGCAAATAGGTCACTTTTCCAGTCTGCATGATTTAGACAAGGTCTGGAAGGTATCGGAAAACTACACGCCGTCGCTGCGCAAAACAGAGCGCGAAACTCATTATGCACGCTGGCGCAAAGCCGTAGCAAAGGTGCAGCAGGACTAAAACCACGCCCGACTGGCGTGCTATAATGTCTCGATGCGAATTTGGAATGCCTCCAATCGCATGTTTGCCACGCTGCCGTCAGGCAGCGTGGTTTTTTTGTACTTGGCTTACAGCATTTTTGTGCATCGGAAGGTACTGCACTTCAACGTCGATGGTCTTGATCTCTACGCCCAGCGCTTGCTCCAACTTCACTTGCATACGTCGCGTCAGTGGTGTGATGTGTTGTTGATAACTGAGATCGGCCAAGGCCGGAACGATGGCTGTGATGTCTTGGCGCAGCTGATCCATCGGCAAGCGATACCCGTGCTTTAAATGGGCGCGCAAATAGATGCGATACCCCGGGCACGGAGATGACGTGGCTAACAGGCGCTCGGAAGCAGAAAAATAACTTTGGTTCAGGGTTTCCATGGTGTCAGCATTCCTCAAAGTGCAAGGCGTGCTGATTCAGAAACAATAGTGGTAACGAATGAAGACCATTCACGCGGTGCGCTTTAGCTACATTTGTATACCGCCAGCAAGTTGCTCTTAAATCAGCGGTGTTCTCAATAGGGTCTAACGTTAGCAAATTCTTTGCAGCAGTGAAAGCCCCTTAGGGCACTTGCACAACAGGCAACAACTCGACGGCTGGGCGCGCCAGTAAATAACCCTGCAAATAGGGTATGCCCATGTCCATCAGCATACGCATGTCTTCTACGGTTTCGATACCTTCCGCAATGACTTTGATGTTCAACCGCTTGGCCATCAAAACCGTGCCTTCGACAATCGCTTGTCGTACCGGGTCAGTCGCGATGCCTTGCACCAAATCCATATCAATCTTCAGTACATCGGGCTGAAACTGCGACAGCAAATGCAGCCCCGAATAGCCTTGGCCGAAATCGTCGATGGCCGTGATAAAGCCAAGGCGCTGATACGCTTCGACAATCGTCTTAAGGTGTCGATTATCTGCCAGCCCTTCCTGTTCGGTCATTTCAAACATGATCTGTTTGTGCGGAAAGCCGAACTGCTCGGCAGCTTCCAAAGTAGCGCGAATACAGGTGTCCGGGTCGTAAATGGCATTGGGCAAAAAGTTAATGCTCAAATAGGTATCGGTCGACATGCACAATTCCGACACCAAACGAATGGCCGTTACCCGGCAGGCCTGGTCAAAAGCGTACTTATTAGCCGCAGTCACCTTACTCAGTATGGCCCCTGCGCCTGCGCCGTCTTTGCCTCGAACCAACGCTTCATAGGCAAACACCCGCTTATTTTCCCAGTCCCATATAGGCTGAAATGCCATGGTGAATTCAAAGGGCAAAGGTTTCTGACAAGCACAGACATCCACGTGTGGGACGCGAGCTATGATATCTGGGTCGGTGGTAAAATTCATGGTGCCTACTGCCCTTGTTCAAATACTTTCCAAGTCTGCCTACAACTTTAGACAATGAATGTGGAACCCGCTACGACATTGACACTTTGTCCGCATTAGCCGGACTCAATAGGCTTGCTTTGCACGGTCTTCATCTTCAGCCAAGCGCTGCTTGATGGTTCCACCCAGGGGCACACGCGCCAACAACACCGCACCAATGACAAAGAACGCAATCACCATCAACAAGGCATTTTGCCGACTGAATATGTCCGCCACCACCCCGAACATCGCCGCCAGAATCGCCGCACTGCGCAAAAAGAAGCCCCATAAGCCAAAGGCGCTGCCCGCATGATTGGTTTGCGTAAGCTGGCCAACCAAAGAGCGGCTGGACGATTGTATCGACCCAATACCGGTACCCGCCAGCAACGCAATGTACACAAAAAGGTCTTTTGCTTCCGCCCCCAACACTTCTGCAATGTTTTGCAGTTGATGCATCGACGTGATCGCCACCAGCCAGATCCCGATAGTGACATACAGGGTAGCGCGCGCACCGATACGACGTTCAACAAAGCCGAACGCAATAGCACCAATCATGGCACTGATCTGGGTAGCGAGGAATATGGGGATCAACTCGGCAGGCGTCATTCCCAGTTCGCTGGACGTATAAATACCGATGAACTTAATCACGGTCTGCACGCCGGCGGTGTAAAACAAAAAGGCCAGAAAAAACTGCATCAATACCGGCTGTTCGCGATAGGTTTGCATTAGGTTCAGGCTTTCTCGCAAGGGCTTGCGCACCAATAAAGGATCAGGGGTATGACGATGGTCGCGCATCAAGACAAAGGTCGGAATAGCGAACAGCAGGAAGTAGATGGAGATCGCCACCATGCTCCACTGGTTTTGCCGGATGTATGTCGCCACTTGGTCGGACGGGTCAGCAGTAACGATCAGGATGGTCACCAACACCATGCTGATCAAACCACCAATGTAGCCCACACCCCAACCGATACCCGACACCACGCCCATATTGCGACGACTGGCGATGTCCGGCAGGAAAGAAGAAACTATGGCTTCGCCAAGCATCCACGCGGTGTTACTGATCACCAGAAAAGCGATAGCCCACCATACATACCCGGGTTCAACAAACCACAGCAACGACGTGAATATCACACAGAAAATGGTCGAAATCGCCAGCAAACGCTTTTTGCTCTGGCCCTTATCTATCAGATGCCCCGCCATGGGCGACAACACCATGGCGAACAGCATCGACGCGATGAGCGCAATCGACCAGTAAGAATCACGCCAGGCACTGCCCTCCGGTACTATGTAGCCAATAAAGAAGGCGCCATAAACAAAGGAGATGACCACGGTGGTATAAGCCTGATTGGCCACGTCGTACATCGCCCAACCAAATATCTCGCGCTTGCTTCCAGGGTTTTTCGGGCTCATGGCGTTGCTACTCTTTTTTGTTGTTCCTGAAATAGCCGTGTTGTTAAGCGGGCACTGCCCGCTCGCTGGCCCACTGACGCAGCGCTTGAATATCTTCAGCGCGCACCACCGAAATAGGCTGCGTACTTTGAATCGCATGCAGCAGATGGTGAGTCGCTAAGGAGTCCTTACGTGCCTTTGCGTGGTACAAGCCCGACACCACCGCTGCTTCGATTTCGGCCCCCGAATAGCCTTCGGCTGCTTCAGCCAGCAAGGGTAAGTCTATACCACCCACTTGGATGGCGCGTTTCGCTAGGTGAATGCGAAAGATTTCTTGGCGAATGCGCTGATCCGGCAGGTCGACAAAGAAGATTTCGTCCATGCGCCCTTTGCGCATCAGTTCAGGTGGCAAGTCGCGGATGTCGTTGCTGGTCGCCACGAGAAAAACCTTGCTCTTCCGCTCAGCCATCCAGGTCAGCAAGGTTCCCAGCAGGCGCTTAGAGGTGCCGCCATCTGACGTCCCCACAGAAATGGCCTTTTCAATTTCATCCATCCACAGTACACAGGGTGCGATGCGGTCGGCCAGCACTAGCGCCTCACGCAAATTACGCTCCGACTCCCCTTGGTATTTGTTGTACAGTGCACCGATGTCCAAGCGCAACAGCGGCAAGTGCCACAGACCGGCCACCGCCTTGGCAGCGAGACTTTTACCCCCACCTTGCACACCGAGCAACAGGACACCCTTAGGGCTGTCGAGCCCAGGCTCAGAGGTAACAAAACTTTGCTGTCGCTTGCCCAACCATTTTTTGAGATTGTCTAGCCCACCCACTTCACCGAAAGACGCCGTTTCGTATTCATAGCTCAACACACTGTCGAGGTTCATTAAGGCAAAACGTGCTTGGTTGATATCCGGCACATCGTCCAGCGTTAAAGCGCCGTCTTCGACAATGGCGGAGCGGATCAAGCGCCGGGCATCACTGTGCGTGACACCGCGCAAATTGGCGATCAGTTGCTGAATGGCGGCACGGTCGGTGCGCACGCGTCGCCCTGCATTGGCAGAGGAATAAGAGCGAATTTCTTCTCGCACAATATTGAATAATTCATCGTCACTGGGCAGCTCCAGTTCCAATCGAACACCCAGACGCTGAAGCTCAGGGGGCAGATTCAACTGATGGCTGACCAAAAACAGGGTCTGCCCGTGCTCGGCATAATTCTGGGCCAAGTCTTTCAGCAAACGCACCACCGTCGGCTCTTTCAAATAGGGGTGTAGGTCACACAGGGCAATCAATCCGCCAGGGGGATTTTGACGCAGATGGCGCAGCACATCCTCCGCCGATTCATACTCAGGCTTATTCTCCGTACGACTGATCAAGCCACCGGCCACCAGGCCTTGCGAGGTACTCCAAGAATGAAAGGATTGAAAGGTGCGTGCCGCTAAGCGGGTCAGCAACTGTAGAGCACGTGGTTCTTCAAAAGTTTCAATCACGACAAGCGGCGTTTGCGAACGAATTAATAGTTCAACGTCTTTCAGTTCCGACATCGAGCACCCTGTTTTTATCGTTGTATAGTCCGCTCATAGTGACAGTCTAGAGAGCGTCAGTCTAGACCAAAAAAAGCGACCCGCAGGTCGCTTCTTATGCCCAAGGATAGGCGGTTGCCAATAACTCGGGGCCGATTAATCCAGCTGGAAGAACCGCTCACGAGCACGCAGAAACGCCATGTCGTTAGTATCCGTACGACTACGCAGAATGTTCAACGACCGCACGAAGCTTTCTGCAGTTTCACGTGTCAATGCATCGCTGCTGCCACGCAATTCAGTCAGAATGGCTTTCGCTGCTTCCGCACCGGCCCGCAGGATCTCATCTGGGAACTGGCGAACACGCACGCCGTGCTGCGTTACCAAAGTGTTTAATGCAATCGGGTCGTTCGCGTAGAAATCAGACGCCACTTGGTCGTATTCCGCTTGGCATGCCAACTCAACGATTTTCTGCAGATCGGCAGGCAATTCAGCGAACTTGGACTTGCTAACCACCAGTTCCGTAGCCAAGCCTGGCTCGATGAAACTTGGGAAGTAGTAGTCTTTCAGGATCTGATGGAAGCCCAGCGCCAAGTCGTTGTAAGGCCCAACGAATTCAGCCGCATCCAACGCACCAGACTGCAGCGCAGCGAAGATTTCGCCACCCGCCATGTTGACCACGGTAGCACCCATACGTGACCACACCTGTCCGCCTAAACCTGGAGTACGGAAACGCAGGCCTTGGATGTCCTGCAGGCCTCTCAATTCACCGCGGAACCAACCACCCGCTTGAGTACCGGTATCGCCGGACAAGAAGCCTTTTACGCCGTACTGATCGTACACTTTGTCCCAGATTTCCTGGCCACCCATGTAACGAATCCAAGCACCCATTTCACGCGAGGTCATACCGTAAGGCACCCCAGTGAAGAAGTTAGTGGCTTGGCTCTTGTTCTGCCAGTAATAAGCCGCACCGTGGCTCATTTCAGCCGAACCTTCGATGACCGCATCAAACGTACCCAAAGCTGGCACCAATGAGCCTGCAGGATAGACCTGGATGGTTAAACGGCCGCCAGACATCTGCGTAATACGATCCGCTAAACGCTGCGCACCCACACCCAGACCGGGGAAGTTCTGTGGCCAAGTGGTCACCATGCGCCAAGTAATTCGAGACTGTTGCACCGCAGGAGCAGCAGCTCCAGTGTTGGTAGCAGTCCCGCTATCTGAAGAACAAGCGGTCAGTGCCAAAGCACCGGCGCCCACGGCAGCCCCTGCGATAAAATCACGACGTTTCATTGTTTTTCCTCATTCAATTGTTGTTTTTCTTGATTGGGAACAAATCGTAACAGACGCTCAAGCAGACCCCACCCTGTCTCCAGAGTAACGAATACCATATTGATGAGCATCCACTGATGGTGAGTTTCCATCCTCTATTAACGTTTGGCAAGAAGCCATTAGTAAGACTACGCAAACACTCCGTAGAACTACTTAGTTATAGGGCATCCTACAGACTAGCTCAAATGCAGACTATGTCCATAAATGCCCAAAGCGAACGCATTACCGCCCGTAAATGACCCCCGGTAACCAGGTGACGAGATTCGGGAAGGCCACAAGCAGACCAATAACCAATAGCTGTAATCCTACAAACGGCATCGCTCCTTCATAGATTTGCCGCGTGGTCACACCGTCTGGCGCAACCCCACGCAGATAGAATAAGGCAAAGCCGAACGGTGGTGTCAGGAAGCTGGTTTGCAAGTTGACGGCCACCATCACGCCCAACCAGATCGGGTCAACACCCATGGTCAGCAGAATGGGCGCCGTAATCGGGATAACCAAGAAAATGATTTCGAAGGTATCCAGAATAAAGCCCAGTATGAACATCAAAAACATAACGAAAATAATGGCGCCGACCATACCGCCCGGCAGTGAATTCAGGAAGTCACTGACCAGCTCTTCACCACCCATCATACGGAACACCAACGAGAACACCGATGCACCGATCAGGATAATAAAAATCATGGTGGTGGTATTGGCGGTTGCCACCATCACTTGGCGTAAATTGGTGTAATTCAGGCGCCCACGAATCGCGGCCAACAAAATGGCCCCAACCGCACCGACCGAGGCCGACTCAGTAGGGGTTGCTACACCACCCAGAATCGAACCCAATACCGCAATAATCAACAGCAGAGGCGGCAACAAGGTCACGAATACGTCTTTCAGCAAGGCAGCCTTTTCTTCGTCAGTGACCACCAAGGCTGGGCAGCTGGCCGGATTGCGCCACGCCATGTACAGCATATACAGGATGTACACCGCAACGAGAATCAGCCCGGGAATGAAGGCACCGGCAAAGAGATCACCCACCGACACGGGTGTCGGTGCGAAGTTACCCATCGACATCTGCACCTGCTGGTTAACGCCTGCCAACATGTCACCCATGAAGATCAACACCGTTGAAGGCGGAATAATCTGCCCCAAAGTACCGGACGCACAGATAACACCGGTTGCCAATCGGGGATCATAGCCCGCGCGCAACATCGCCGGTAACGACAGCAAGCCCATGGTCACCACAGTAGCGCCCACAATACCTGTGGAAGCAGCCAGCAAAGCACCCACCACAATCACCGACAGGCCCAAACCACCGCGCATGGTGCGGAACAAACGACCCATAGTAATCAATAGCTGTTCAGCGATGCCGGAGCGCTCCAGCATCATGCCCATAAAGATAAACAGCGGCACCGCCACCAGTACATCATTGAGCATCACGCCCATATAACGCGGGGCCAAACTCGCCAGGTTGCTCGGATTGAATACCCCAAGGTAGTAACCAATGGTGGCGAAAATCAGCGAGGTGCCGGCCAGCGAAAACGCCACTGGGAACCCCATCATCAGCACGCCGATGATGCTGAAGAACATTAACAACGACAGCAGTTCGCCCAATAAAACCGGATCCATGGTCAGCCCCCTACCTTATATTGATAGTACTCAGGCACCAGATCGTCACGGTTGAGCAATATCAAGATACTGCGACATACCATAGCAATGGCCTGCAAGGCGATTACCACCGCAAAGACGATGATGAAGCTCTTCACAATGTACAGCCCCGGCATACCACCGTAGTTTGCCGAGCCTTCCAGCAAGCGCCACGAACGTCGCACATACGGCAAGGCATAATAGATAATGGTGTACACAAAGGGCGCAATGAAGACGAAGGAGCCAATAAGGTCAATCAACGCTTTGCGTTTTACCGTCGCTGGACGATAGAAGATATCGACCCGTACGTGCTGCCCTTGCATCAGGGTATAGCCCGCTATACCCATGAACATGACCCCGTTGAGCCAAACAAACAGGTCTTGCATCCAGACAAAGCCGATTGCAAAAAAGTAACGCAACACCACCACGGTAAAGCAGACCAGCACTATGCCCAGCGTAAACCACGAGAGGATATATCCCAGCCCTTGGTTAAATCGGCATATGGCCCTGATCAACAGAGACAAAATACGCATCTTAAATACCTCAGTATTATTTTTATTGGCTTCTAATAGGTTGTAGCATCTACGTTCAGCCAGCCAAATACTATTCGTATGAGTACCGAAAAGGCCGGTAAAATTACGTAACACAGTACGTAGTTTTACGCAGTAGTCGCCGCTCCATGCGCCTCAGTTGGCTCTCGGTACTCAGCCAGCCAGTGATGATGACATGAAACTCAAAGCAAAAATCTTACTCCTAGCCATATTACCCTTGCTTGCGGCTATTGGCTTGCTTTCCTACCTTGGACTGCACCATTCGCGCAACCTTGCCGATCAAGTGTTGGCAGTTTACGAATACAATCTGGTCGAGGCAAAGAAACAAGCGCTCAAGGAGCAGGTTGATCTTGCGCATTCGGCCATTAACAACATCATTTCTGATCCTAACCTGACCGAGGCCGAAGCCCAGTCTGCGGTGAAAGTTCTGCTGGGTAAACTGGAATTCGGTGAAGACGGCTACTTTTTTGCGTATTCACAAGATGGCGTTAATTTGGTTCACCCGATGATCCCCGAGTTTGTCGGCCAAGACCTGTTTGAGTTTCAAGACCGCAGCGGCAATCTGTTGATTCAACATCTACTGGCAGCCGCCAACAGTGGTGGGGGCTACCATCGCTATATCTGGGAACGCCCACCGCTGATGCAGCAAGAAGACAAGCTGGGCTACGCCGCGCTTATTAAACCTTGGGACTGGATGTTCGGTACCGGCCTGTACCTAGACTCTGTGTATTCGGAGGTGGATAAAGTCAAAGCGTCGTTCGATAGCAATATTCAACGCAGCTTCGCCGGGGCCATGGGCATTCTCATCATTACTGTACTGTTAATCATTATGCTTGGCCTTGCCATCAACTTGCACGAACACCGCCTAGCGGACAGCCGCTTACAAGAATTGGTACAGAAGTTCATGCGCCTGCAGGTGAATGAACGGCGGAAGTTCTCGCGCGAACTGCACGATGGCATTAACCAAGAGCTGGTGTCGCTGAAGTTTCGCCTCGAACTGGCGGTAAAAAAGCTCGGCGGTGGCGACGAACCGCACCCGGCCCTGCACGATCTAAACATCGCCAGTTCAGTGCTCAACGGCACCATTCAGGAAGTACGCCAGATATCGCACAATCTGCGCCCCGTCTTGCTCGACGACTTAGGGCTCAAACCCGCCCTGCGGGCGCTGACCGAGCAATTCTCTGAGCGCACGGCCATTCAGGTTCAGCTGCGCTTTGAACTGGAAGACATTAAGGTACCCGACGACATTGAAACCACGATCTATCGTTTGGCACAGGAATGCCTCACCAACATAGAGAAGCACGCCGACGCCAACCGGGTGACCATCAGCCTGACCTATCAGTCCCCCGACATCCATTTTGAAGTCAGTGACAATGGACGCGGTTTTAACCCTCGCACGGCCAAGCGGCAAGGCATTGGTTTGGTGAATATGAAGGAGCGCGTTGAAGTCATTGGCGGCACTTTCAACCTGATCTCTGATCTCGGCAGTGGTGCACTCGTGGCGGCAACCTTGCCTTGTCGTCAGAGGAAGCGCATGTGGTGAACTTCAATAGCGCTACCTAGGGTTCACCTCAATCGGCAAATACTGATACACTGAAACGACGATTTTTTGAACTCATTCTGTGGCACTGCACATGACCGCAAAGAAAATACGCGTGCTCTTGGTGGACGATCACCTTCTGGTACTGGACGGTCTGCAAGCGCGGCTCGCCATGGAGCCGCATATCGAAATTGTCGGTACCGCCAACAATGGCGAACAAGCCCTGTGCGCAGCACGCGAAATGGTGCCTGATGTGGTCATTATGGACGTGTCCATGCCGGTACTGAACGGCCTTGAAGCGACCAAACGCTTTCGCACCGAATTGCCGGGCACCCGCATCTTGATGCTGAGCATGCACGACGACCGCGAATACATTCTGTCGCTGATTCAGTCCGGCGCATCCGGCTACGTACTCAAAGATGTGTCGTCCCACGAACTTATTAACGCCATCGAAACCGTGCATTCCGGCAATACCTATTTCAGCTCTGGGGCGTCCAACGCCCTTTTCCAACAAGCGCGCACATCGCCCGACCAAGCCCTGGACGACCTCAGTAACCGCGAATTGATGGTGCTGAAGTTGTTGGCTATGGGCCTATCAAACAAAGAGATCGGGCGCGACCTGCGCATCAGCGCACGTACGGTGGAAACCCACCGACAGAACCTGAAAAGCAAACTGGGCATTCAAACCATTGCTGGCCTGACCAAATACGCCATTGAGAAGCAGTTGATTTAAGCCGAAGCTACACGCCGCGCCAACACACTCGCCAACAATATCCCGGCGATGATCAAGCCCATGCCCAGCCAATGAAAGGTCAGTAAGCGCTCACCTAACAGCACGCTGGCGAGCAGCAGCCCCCACACGGGTATCAGGTGAATGGAATTGCTCGCCCGGTTGGCACCGAGCATCTGAATGCCCCGGTTCCAGAACAAAAAAGCCAGCACGGAAGCAAAGAAACCGACATAACCAATGCTCAGCGCCGCCGTGGTGTTGAACACCATGACCCGCCCCTGCACAAAATGCTCGAACAGGAAAAACGGCGTCAAACAGAGCCAGCCGACGACCGCTGTCAACGCGAAAAAGACCGTGCCACTGATTTCCGCCGGACGCTTACGCAGCAACACCGAATACAGCGCCCACGCGATCACCGCAGATAGAATCCACAAATTCCCCGCCCCGCCGGCGAACAGTGCATCCAGAGCCAACGGATTGCCTTCGGTTACGATGATGATCACGCCCACCAACGACAACGTAATACCAAACACCTGCTGAGCATTGATCCGCTCGCTGAACAGCCACCACGAAAACCCCAGAATCATCACCGGCCCGGAAGACAGCAACAGCAACGCATTGGTGGCGGGCGAGGTTTGCAAACCCAGATACACAAAAGTATTGAACACCGACACACTCAGCACCGACACCAGCAGTAAATACCGCCATTCGCGGCGCAAAACCGCGCGTACCTGCCACAACCCTTTGGCCGCGAACGGCAAAATTACGGCCATGGCCAACACCCAGCGCCACCAGGCCAACGCTATGGGCGGAATCTCCGCCGACACGGCACGTCCGAGCACAAAGTTACCACCCCAAAACAAGGTGGTTGCGGCCAACAGAAACCATGCCAGTGCTGTATTGTTCTTGCTCAACGTCATAACAACGGACCCGCTATAAGACAAACGCCAGAGTGATTGGGATAAACACCAAACTACCAATGTTGCCCAGCAATACGATGGAAGCAACCAAATGCGGCTCTTGTTGATACCGTTCGGCGATCATGTAGTTCAACACTGCCGGAGGTAAGGCACCGAACAGCACCAAGTAGCCAAATTGCGTTGGATCTAACTGTAACCACGGCTGCAGTAACAGCGCAATGGCAATCCCGCTCAACGGCGCCAACACCGCGCCCCACGCGCCGATTTTCCAATGCGTGAAATCAATGCTGGTCATGCGCACACCCAAAGCAAACAGCATCAATGGAATGGCGATCTGTCCCAACATATCAATGGCGGTTTTCAACGGTACCGGCAAAGGCAACTGCCACGTACTCCACGCCAGCCCAGCCAGCGTTGCAACAATCATCGGCATGCGCAGCAAGCGCAGCAACTTGGTTTTGTGATCCATCACATAAGCACCCACCGTGAAGTGCAGCAGGTTTTCCACCAAAAACAGCACCACAGCGGCAGGCAATGCAGCCTCACCAAACGCTAGCACCATCAAGGGAATGCCCAAATTGCCGCTGTTGTTGAACATCATCGGCGGCAAAAAGGTTTTCGGGTGCACGCCGATCCAACGGCACAGTGGCCAGAGAATCAACCCCGACCCAAGAACCACCGCAAAAGCCCCTATAGCCAAGGTTGAATAGGTGGGCAAGTCGAAGGACTCCGACGCCATTACGGAGAAAATCAGCGCTGGAACAAAGACATCAATATTGACCTGATTCGCCATCGCCATATCGGTGTGACGGCGGCGCGCATAGAAAAAGCCGATGCCAACGATCACCACCAAAGGGAACACGGTGAAGAAGATGCGTTCGAGCAGCGACAAGCTGTTGATATCCACGAAGGGTCCTCTTACAACAAAACAACTAATACAAGAAGGGGGAGGGGTTCGTTTCGTCTTCCCTGACCATATGGACAAGCACACTGAGGGTAGGCTAAGAAACCTGATTTGCCAACCGTGAGACGCCAGTACCGGGTTACTTGCCAGATTTGCGCTGCGTAATCGACCGCACGGTGATGGCCGCTAGTACGAACGGCGACACTAAGATAAACACCACCACTAACCCGGACAGCACTGCGAGAAAACCCAGCACCAAACTGACCATCAAGGATACCGCCATCCCCAACAAAGGCAGCAATACCAATAGAAACAATGACAGCGCGCCAATAATGGCACAGAAGATGATCATGAAACGTACCAGCGGTGATCGTACCGGTTCGCCATTGACTGTGACGTCGCCGTCGCGCGCGGTGACTTCCACACGGTTTTTCATAAAACCTCCTTAAGCGAGCAAATATGCTCTTAGTGTGGCAACTTCGTTGTCACAGTGAGCAAATACTATACTACATTCTAAGGAGTGCGCATCTAAGCGCATGGGTTTACGTGTGCGTGTCGAGTGTGCGCCGCATTGTACACATCGTCGACAGAAAATTGCTGCATCGCATGAACGGCTGGAGCACCTCGTGGTAGCATGCGCCCTGTTGGCCCAAAGCACTGTCAAGGAGACCGAAATGCCCCGTTACCTCATGCCACTCGCGGCATTGTTCACCGGCGTCGCTTTACTGTTGCTGGGCAACGGGCTGCTGAACACCATTGTGACCTTGGCGGGCGAGCATCGTGGTTTTTCCACCACTTTATTGGGTGCGCTGAGCTCAGGCTACTTTCTGGGGTTTTTCATCGGCATCTGGATCGTCGTACCGCTCATTCGCCGTGTGGGGCATATTCGCGCCTTTGCGTTCTGTGCTGCCCTGGCAGCAGCGGCCAGTTTGATTCATACGCTCAGTGCACACCCTTTGATGTGGTTCTTATTACGCGTTATCTACGGGGTCGCTCTGGTTTCCTTGTACGCCATCATTGAGAGCTGGCTCAATGCAGCCGCACCGGCAGAGCAGCGCAGTAAGGTATTTTCCATCTATATGGTCATCAGCCTGGGCGCGGTTGCTCTAGCCCAGCAATTGCTGCGCCTCGACAGCCCGGCGGCGTTCACCTTGTTTGTTCTGGCCGCGGTGTTGCTGTGCCTTGGCCTTCTACCGGTCACCATGACCCGCTTGGCCCAGCCAAACAATTTGGAATTGCCCAGTTTTAAGTTCGATGTATTGTGGAAAGGCTCACCGGTCGCCGCAGCGACGTCGGGGTTTTCCGGCTTGGTGTTGGGTGCTTTCTGGGGCTTAGCCCCTGTATTTGCGGCGCGCTCTGGCTTGGACGCCGGAGGCATTGCGGGCATGATGAGTGCGGCCATCGTCGGCGGCATTGTCGGGCAAATTCCGCTGGGTTATTTCTCCGACTCGCACGACCGACGCTTGGTACTGGCGGTGATGATGGTGGTAGCGGTCGTTGTGTCCGTGTTAATGCTGTTTTTCACCAGCCCATCTTGGTTGTATCTGTTTATGGCAGCCTGGGGGGCGATGACCTTTGCGCTCTACCCCATTGCGATCGCCTTGATGGTAGATCACCTTGAGCCGGACGATGTGCTGTCCGGCTCCAGCGGCTTGCTGATGTTATATGGCGTGGGGGCGGCGTTTGGGCCGCTCATCGCAGGCGTATGGATGGACTGGCAAGGCGTATCAGCCCTGCCGACCTACTTTGCTGTGATGCTGGCGATTTTGCTCGGCATTCTGCTGTACAGCATCCAACAAACCCCGGATGAAGGTATTGACCACCCCGGTCACTTCTCGCCGATGTTGCGTACCACCCCACAGGGCTTGGAGATGATGCCGGACGCACCGGAAGATTTCTCGGAATTTACGGGCACCTTCAACGACGACGAAGGCAGCGTATTGCCCGTAGACGACGACCTACCAGAAACCCGGTAAGCGAAATTGCTGACCCGCCGGTAACGGCGTACCCGGTCCGGGCAACAGGGTTTGTTCATAGAGCTGCGCCTCGCCCTGTGCAGTAACCAAAAAGCCGGTTTGCGCCCGGGTGCCGTACTCTGGAATATCGATCCATTGCGCCGACAACGCGCGCTCCCAATCCAAGGCAATACCGGTACGGGGTAAAGCTTCGTCTGGCGCACGCGACCGACTGGAGAGCAATAGCGCCAAATCCCGAACCGAAGAAGGCTCCGCCATAAAGTCTTTGAGTTGCTGGTGCGCCAAAGTCGTTTTCGGCCATGGTTCGTCCAGAGTCCCATTGCTGAGACTGTAGACTCCAGGGTCGAGGGCACGCACACCGGGCACCCGATTGCTCAAATACCATATCCCCGAGGCATCGCCTGCCACTAGGTTAAAACCTTGATACTGATGGCCGCGCAGCTCTATCGCCTTCAAACACTCAGGTATGGACTGCGCCGTCAGCAGTACCTTGGTTACTAACTCACCTCTTGACGGTGCTTTTATATCCGGTGCTGGCAACTGACGAATATTCGTCAGTGCCGCAAAGCGCCCAGTATTGGGTCCGCGCGCGATGACGCCCATCCAGGTTCCACCGGCTTGCAAATCCTTACCGGCCAACAGACTGGGTTGATCGGGCCAATAATCCAACGCTCGCGTGGGGCGCGCATAGAATTCATCGCGATTGGCCGCCAGCAACAGCGGGTAATCGTCATGCTGCTGATAGGCAAAGGTGATCAAGCACATACTGCAGCCCCCACGTTGGCGCCTAAACCAGAATCACTTAGCCGCGCTGTGACAATAAGTCACGCGCCCGCTGCGCCGCCGCGCGCACCTGCTTGGGTGCGGTCCCGCCGAGATGGTCACGCGCCGCGACTGAGCCTTCCAGCGTCAGCACCGCAAAGACATCATCCGCGATGGTATCGCTGAACTGCTGCAGCTCTGCCAACGTCATCTGACCGAGGTCTTTATTCTGCGCGATACCGTAAGCAACGGATTTACCCACAACTTCATGGGCATCGCGGAAGGCCATGCCCTTTTTCACCAAGTAATCGGCGAGGTCGGTCGCGGTAGAAAAACCACGAATGGCCGCTTCGCGCATGCTGTCACGCTTGGCACGAATGTGCGGAATCATGTCGGCAAATGCGCGTAACGAGCCGCCTAAGTTGTCAACAGTGTCGAAAATCGGTTCTTTGTCTTCTTGGTTGTCTTTGTTGTAGGCCAAGGGTTGCGACTTCATCAGTGTCAGCAAGGACACCAAGTGACCGAAAATACGGCCTGACTTGCCGCGTACCAGCTCCGGTACATCAGGGTTTTTCTTCTGCGGCATGATCGACGAGCCGGTGCAGAAGCGGTCGGGCAGTTCGATGAAATTGAACTGCGCCGAGGTCCACAACACCAGCTCTTCGGACATACGCGACAGGTGCATCATGATCAAAGACGCGGCACTGGCAAATTCAATGGCAAAGTCCCGGTCGGATACGCTGTCCAGGCTGTTTTCCGTTGGCTTGTCGAAGCCCAATAATTCAGCGGTATAAACCCGGTCAATCGGGTAGGTCGTACCTGCCAAGGCTGCCGCACCCAGGGGCAAGACATTAACCCGCTTGCGACAATCCACTAAGCGGTCATAGTCACGCACCAGCATTTCATTCCAGGCCAAGAGATGGTGCCCAAAGGTCACCGGCTGTGCTGTTTGCAAGTGGGTAAAGCCCGGCATAATGGTGTCAGCTTCTTGCTCGGCCAAGTTGATCAGCCCGGTCTGCAAACGTGTGATTTCGGCCAGCAGGTGATCAATTTCATCGCGCAGATAGAGGCGGATATCGGTCGCAACTTGGTCATTACGTGACCGTCCGGTGTGCAGCTTTTTGCCCACCAAACCAATTTTATCGGTCAGCGCTTTTTCAACGTTCATGTGCACGTCTTCCAGTGCCACACTCCATTCAAAGCGCCCAGCTTCAATGTCGGCCTGCACTTCTTTGAGACCACCGACAATTTGGTCACGTTCGGTGTCAGTCAACACCCCCACTTTTGCCAACATGGTCGCATGAGCAACCGAACCAGCGATGTCATGACGGTACAGACGACGGTCAAAACCTACGCTGGCGGTAAACGCCGCGACAAAGGCATCGGTGGATTCGCTGAAACGACCGCCCCACTGGACGTTAGTCTGAGTGTCTGACATGTTGGCTCCGTAGTAGATGGAAAGTCTTGTAGAGAGCCTGTTGTAAAGCGTTGCGAGTACAGCAGCTCCCTGTAGCCGCGAGTATACACCATACAGGGACACAGCAAAGGCACACAAAAAAGCGGCCTAACCCACATTTCACAGCACCGACGATTGGCCTATTGCTGCGTAGGGGTTAAGGTTGGCTCAAGAACACTACGACACCCTACTTCCATGGCCTTTATCAGCAGAAGCAATGCCCCCGGTTTATGCAGCGACACCGCCGCGTGGTTTGTGTTGTTGATCTGCCAACTGTTGGCGTTGATATATGCGCTCTTAGGCGGCCCTGAGCATTTTTGGTGGCAGCTGGCCATGGCTTCTCTTTACGCACACTGGGTAGGGCTGATTGGCCTGGTCACGCTGTGTCAGTTGCAACGCCGTGGTATTGACGGCTCCCGCCGCCTGCATTGGTTGTGCTATTGGTTGGCACTCAGCGTTATTACACTCGCGGGCTTAGCCTTGGGTTACCGCTTGTTGGCGTGGCTACTGCCAGCTCAAGCGGCACCCTCCTCTACCGTTCCAGCCATGCAAGCGTTGGCCATCGTGCTCTTCTGTGCTTTGTTGTTGCGCTACTGGTATTTGCAACACACCCTGGCATTGCGCCAAAAAGCCACGACACAGGCTCAGTTAGACGCCTTACAAGCTCGGATCAATCCCCACTTTTTGTTCAACGCCCTGAATGCTATCGCTGCCTTGGTGCGCCAAGACGCTCGGCAAGCCGAGAACGCCGTAGAGCAGCTGTCTGATCTGATGCGCGCCAGTTTACAGCCCAATCAAACACTGATTACACTCGCCGAGGAGTTGGCGCTGACCCAGGCCTATGCGGGTCTTGAACAGGCCCGCTTTGGTGAGCGCTTGCGCCTCGACTGGCAAATTAACAATGAGTTGTTGCAGCAGCCACTACCGATCCTGTCGCTGCAACCCTTGGTAGAGAACGCGGTTCGCCATGGTATTGGTCGGTTGGTTGAGGGTGGGATTGTGACCGTGAAGACCTACCGCGACGACCGTCGCTGGTGGATCAGTGTCAGTAACCCGCTGCCGCCCAGCACGGCGTCGCACGATAATGTGGCAGGCAACGGCATAGCCTTGGACACCCTGCGCGCCCGCGGCGAGGCCTTGATTGGCGACGCGTTTGAACTGACGATAACCAGTACGGACGAACTCTATACCGTAACCATGTGCTTCACGCACCGCACCGACACCCACGATGATACCCGGAGTCTTTGATGCAAGTACTGATTGTAGACGACGAAAATCTGGCCCGTAGCCGCCTTGAGCAACTGGTCCGCGATATCAACCCAAACGCAACGGTTTATCAGGCAGCCAGCACGCTTGCAGCACAACACTGCATTGAGGCAACCCAGGCCGACATCACTCTGGTGCTGCTCGATATTGAAATGCCGGGTGGCAGTGGGCTCGACTGGCTGAGCGTCTTAAAAGAGCGGCACAATCCACCGGCGGTTATTATGACTACGGCGTACAGTGACTATGCCCTGCCCGCCATACAACAGGGCGCCGACGGCTATTTGTTGAAGCCAATCAAGCGGGTGGATCTCGAAGATACCCTCGCCCGTGTCCGCAAGACCCATCGTTTACACCAGACACCAGCAAGCTCGGCGAGCAGCCGAATCTGCTTAAACGCCGACGGTAAAGGCGACTACCTCGCCATCACGGATATACGGTACTGCCAAGCAGAAGAACGCTGGGTTAAGGTAGTCACTGAGCAGCATGAGTACATCAGCGACCGCCCGCTTAAAGACTGGGAGGCCTTGGTGGGTGAGCAGCTTTTACGTATTCACCGCAGCTTTTTATTGAACCCGAGCTATATGCGCACCTTGCGACGCTTAGAGGGGCATTACGAGGTAGAAATTGATCAAGCGGTGCGTTTACCGGTCAGCCGACGCCATGCTCAAGCGGTTAAGACCCGTTTACGCGGTACGAACTAACCTCAGGCCGCCGTAATCAGGTGGTACTTATCCATCAACTGCTCTTTGGTTTCCACGCGATTCGGGTCAAGTGGGATACAGTCAACAGGGCATACTTGCTGACACTGCGGCTCATCGTAGTGTCCGACGCATTCCGTGCATAGGTTGGGGTCGATCACATAGATCTCTTCACCCTCGGAAATAGCGCCATTCGGGCATTCGGGCTCGCAGACATCGCAGTTGATGCAATCGTCGGTAATGATCAGTGCCATGGTGTTCTAAATGCCTCTATTTTTCCAACTGACCGCTTTTTTCTTTCAGGGCTGCAGCCACTGCGGGGTGAACAAACTTGGCCACATCGCCGCCCAGCAAGGACACTTCGCGGACCAGCGTGGAGGAGATAAAAGAATAGTGTTCAGCAGGTGTCAGAAACAGACTTTCCATATTATCGACCAGCGCGCGGTTCATATTAGCGAGCTGGAACTCATATTCGAAGTCCGACACCGCGCGCAAGCCACGCAAAATAGCTTGGGCGTTTTGCTCTTGTACGAAGTCCACCAACAGATTACGAAAGCCCAATACAGTGACGTTCGGAATATCCTCAAGTACCGTGGTGGCCAGCTCAACACGCTCGTCGAGACTGAACAACGGCCGCTTCTTCGGGCTTGCCGCCACGCCAACCACGATGTGGTCAAACAACCGACTGGCACGCTCAACCAAGTCACGGTGACCGATGGTGATCGGGTCAAAGGTACCGGGATAAACAATGGTCACCATAGTGTCACACTCTCTCAGTTTATGACTGGGGATCGCATGGTAGCGCGAAACCCCAGCATGACTCAACTTCCTGCCAACGAGACTTAACGTCCGACCAAGCGCTGCATCAATTTATGCACGCCGCGTCCAAAGGGTGGAAAGATCATGGGGATCGCGCTGAGGCGACCATGTTGCACGAGCGAACGGGCGTGTGAAAAGGTGTGGAAACCTTCAATGCCATGGTAAGCCCCCATGCCTGACGGCCCAATGCCCCCAAATGGCAACTGGTCGTAAGCCACATGCACCAAGGCGTTATTGGTCATCATGCCGCCACTGTGCGTTTCGACCAACAGGGTGTCGCGGGTGCGCGTGTTGTAACCAAAGTAATACAACGCCAACGGCCGTGGTCGTGCATTGATATAGGCGATGGCATCGGCTTCTTGCCGGTAGGTAACCAGTGGCAGCCACGGACCGAAGATCTCTTCTTGCATCAAGGCTGTATCGTCGGGTGCGTCCGTAATGATCAATGGCGGCAGCTTTATCTGCTGTTGCCAGTCATCCGCCAGCGTCCAAGGAGCGTGCCACTTAGCGCCAGCATCCACCGCCTCCTTGAACCAGCCCAACAAACGCTTGCGTTGGCGGTCATTCACAACGCTGCTGTAGTCGGGGTTATCGAGGTAATCCGTGTAAAAGCCGGCCATGGCCTGCTTGTAGTGTTCGATAAAGGCCGCCGCCTGATCTTCCTGCACCAGCACATAGTCGGGCGCTACGCAGGTCTGCCCTGCGTTCATGCCTTTGGCAAAGGCGATGCGCTCAGCGGCTTCTTTAATCGGCGCACGCGCGCCTATAAAAGCCGGCGACTTGCCGCCCAATTCCAACGTCACCGGCGTCAAATGCTCGGCCGCAGCGCGCATAACCGCCTTACCCACTGAGGTCGAACCGGTAAACAGCAGATGATCAAAGGGCAGCTGACCGAATTCCACCGCCACATCGACATCGCCTTCCACCACAGTCACCAAGGTGGTGTCAAAATAGCGAGCGATCAGACTGGCAAAACAGGCGGAGAACTCAGGTGTGGCTTCCGACATCTTGATCATGGCGTGATTGCCGGCCGTTAAGGCACTGATCAATGGGCCGGTGGCTAAGTACAACGGATAATTCCAAGGCACGATGATACCCACAACACCCTTGGGCTGGTAATGCACCGCCGCACGGCTAGGCCAGAACGTCCAGTGCGATAAACGACGCTCAGGGCGCATCCAACCTGGCATCTTCTTTAAGTGATAGTCAATGGACGACAGCGTCGGAATGATTTCGGCAAACAGGGTTTCGTCGTGACTGCGATGACCAAAATCAGCTGCAATAGCGGTGCAGATCAACTCTTGATTCTCCGCCACCAGCCGCCGCAACAAACGCAGGCGACGCTTGCGTTCCAAAAGGTCAGGGCAGCGCTGCGTTTCAAAGGCCGCCTTTTGGCGCTCAAACCGAGTGTTCAGCGTGGGCTGCTCGCTCATCTTGCTTTCTCCTGTAGGCCGGTCATGGTGCCGGTCTTGGCTATTGTCGTTCATTTATTGGGTTCAGTTCTTACGCACTAAGTACTGCACCAAAGAACCACTCTTTTTGTCTTTTTCCACTGTCCAAGCCGCCCCCCAAACCGGCGCATAGCTGGCGGGAGCTTCGACATAGATCAATGCACCGCTGCGCACGGCCGGCGCGGCCGCTATGGCGGCAACGGCTTGTTCAAACAAATCGGCGGCAAAGGGCGGGTCCAAAAAAACCAGATCAAAGGTATCAGGTACTGCTTGAATCCAACTAAAGAAATCCGCCGTGACCACGCTGCTGCGTTCAGCGCAACGAAAAGTCTGCACCGTTTGATTGATCGCCTTAGCCGCCACGGCATCACGCTCGACAAAGGTGCAATGTGCCGCAGCGCGGCTCAAGGCTTCCAAACCCAGTACGCCACTACCTGCAAAACCGTCCAGAATACGGCGTCCCGCCAGATCATACTGCAGCCAGTTAAACAACCGCTCACGCTCACGCTCCAGGGTTGGCCGCAAACCGGGTCGTACTGCAAAGTGAAAGCGGCGCCCGCGCATTTCTCCACCGGTAATGCGCAGACTGTTTTCGCTGCGCTGAACCGCTACGGTTTTGTTATTGCGTGGCACTGATGCGCTCCCGCCAGACTCGGGAAAAGGTGGCATAATCCAACGTACGGGTACGCGTGGTTTGCGTCGCCATATAATCGGTGCTCAATCCGAACGCAGCCATGGTCATCATGTACCGACTGATTTGCTGTACCGACCGCTCAGTACGATAGGCCTGATCAAGAAACGCCGCCTGTACCCGCTCAAATTCCGCCTGACTGGGCACCTGGCGGTGCTCTGGAATCAACGACGAGTTAATCAACGCAATACTGCGTTCGCCGCGATGGTCCCAGCTCAGCTGGATGTCGTAGCCATCCAGTCGATCACGCAACAGTTCTACTGCCATGACAAAAGCCAGTTGATCCTGAGTACCGGTTGGCGGGCTGGTCAGGCGCGTTATGGCCGCGCGCGGCTGCGCCACAAAGGGAATAGCCGGGCCGCGGCTGCGCGACAGAATAGTCACCAACTGTTCGGTTAAGGCCGCATTGAGGTCTCCAACCAGCACATAGGTGGTGTCGGGTGATGGCGGCGGCAGCCACTCCGTCAAGAAATCGAGACTGACTTCAAGCGCGGCTTGTTCGACGGGCGAGCGCAAATACACAATAAACTTGTCGTTGCGCGCTGTGGTGACCAGATCCTTAGAATCCGGGATAGGAATGCGTGCAGTTGGTAGGCGCGGTTCAAGAACACCGATTTCCACCACCCCACTGCCAGGCAACGCTGCCCACCATACCGGCTGCCCTGAGATGCGCTCGCGTTGCACCGGAACTTGTCCCATATCAAACAGCGTTTGCAGCGGCTCGGCGTTGTTCGAAGTGGTTTCTTCTCCGCCCATTTCATTCAGCACGTAGATCAGTGGAATCAACACGAAGATCAGAATCCACATGTTACGGCGGCTGAATAATTTTTTGTCTTCTGTTTGCTGCTCAGTCACAACTAATACACACGCGTCAGTTTTGCTACATTCTGCATTCTGTTAGGATTCATCGCCAGTATTTCCCTATTATTAGTCTCCAATCGGACACCATTCATGTTTGGTTTTGGTAAAAAGAACAAAACGGCCCCTGCGGCCGCGTCAAACACGGCCAGCGAAGACAATGCCAGCGGCTTGTTTAGTAAGGTTTTATCGGGCTTGGGTAAAACTCGAGCCCATCTCAGCGACGGCCTAGCGCAGTTGTTTCTTGGCCGTAAGGAAATCGACGACGCCCTGCTGGAAGACATTGAGACCCAACTCCTAAGTGCGGATGTCGGCATCGCCGCCACCTCAGACATCATTGCCGAGCTGACCGCACGTGTGCAACGCCGGGACCTTAAGGACGTTGAGGCGCTGCAAAATGCCCTGCAAGAACAGTTAGCGGCATTGTTGGAGCCCGTCAGCCAGCCACTGGATACCTCAACGCACAAACCCTTTGTGATCCTAATGGTCGGCATCAATGGTGTGGGCAAAACCACCACCATCGGCAAACTCGCCCATCAGTTCAAAGCCGAAGGTAAGTCTGTGTTGCTGGCCGCCGGGGACACCTTTCGTGCCGCTGCTGTTGAACAATTACAGAGCTGGGGCGAGCGCAACGACGTACCGGTGATCGCGCAGCACACCGGCGCTGACAGTGCCTCGGTATTGTTTGATGCCCTGCAGGCGGCCCATAAGCGTGAGGTGGATGTGCTGATTGCCGACACGGCGGGCCGCCTGCACAACAAAGACAACCTGATGAACGAGCTGGAAAAAGTAGTCCGGGTCATGCGCAAGCTCGATCCTGACGCTCCGCACGAAGTCATGCTGGTGCTCGACGCCGGTACCGGTCAGAACGCTGTGATGCAGACCAAAACCTTCCTCGATGCGGTCGGCGTAACGGGCCTAACGCTCACCAAGCTGGACGGCACCGCCAAAGGTGGCGTGATCTTTGCGCTGGCCAAGCAGTTTGGCATACCGGTGCGCTACATCGGCGTGGGCGAACAGGCAGCGGACTTGCGGCCCTTTAATGCTGAAGAATTCAGCGCTGCGCTATTTAACCGGGAGTCACCCAACGCATGATCCTGCTTGATCAGGTCACCAAACGCTACGATGGCGGGCACGAGGCACTGCGCAACGTGAACCTGCACATTGAGAAAGGTGAGATGGTGTTCATCACCGGACACAGCGGTGCAGGCAAGAGTACGCTGTTGCGCCTGATCACCCGCATCGACATAGCCACCACCGGCCAAGTGCGGGTCAACGGCCAAATGCTGAACCGCATGCGTAAGGGACAGATTCCCTTTTATCGCCGCGAAATCGGCATGGTGTTCCAGAACCACCAACTTTTGATGGATCGCACGGTTTTCGAAAACGTGGCGTTGCCGTTGCGCGTCGCGGGCTGCACCACGCAAGACATTCAACGCCGGGTGCGCGCCGCGCTCGATAAAGTGGGGCTCTTAAAACGCGAAAAATACTACCCCATGATGCTGTCCGGTGGTGAACAGCAGCGCGTCGGCATCGCCCGCGCCGTGGTCAACAAACCGACCATTTTGCTCGCCGACGAGCCCACCGGTAACCTTGACCCCGTGTTATCACGCGACGTCATGAACCTGTTTGCTGAATTTAACCGTGTCGGCACCACAGTGGTCATTGCCAGTCACGATCTCGGCCTGATCGCCCGTATGCCGTATCGCGTTATTACGTTGCGCGACGGCCAATTGGTGAAGTCGTCGGCGCTGGAGGGCATTCGCAATGGTCTCTAGCAAAAAGAAGCCGGTTAACCGGATGAAACGACGGGGCTACACCCCGCGTGAATTTAACAGCCAAGCCTGGCTGAGCCACCATCAACACCTGTTTATTGAAAGCCTGCGCGATGTCATCAAACAGCCGTTTTCCAACGCCTTGACCTGGTTGGTCATTGCTGTGGCACTCGCATTGCCCGCGCTGTTATTTGTGACCCAGAAAAACCTCGAACAACTGGCTGGACAATGGCAGGACGGCGCACAGGTATCCTTGTTCTTATACGACCGGGTGGCTGAGCGCGAAGGGCGCTTGCTGGCGCTGGACATCCGCGATCGCCCGGAAGTGCGTGAAGCCTGGTACCTGTCGAAGCAGGAAGCCATGGCTGATTTTGCCAGCTGGCTGGACATGGGCGGCGTTATCGAATCGCTGGATAATAACCCGCTGCCAGCCACCATCGTCGTTCTGCCGGTGAGCCAGACCCGCGCTGACATCGAAGTGCTGGGCGAAGTCTTAGGCTTGTTGCCTGAAGTCGCCGACTTGCAACTCGACATTGAGTGGGTGCAGCGCCTGGAGAACATCAATGAGTTCCTGCAACGCGCCATGCTGGCGATTGCCTCGGTACTGGGCTTAACAGTTTTGCTCGTCGTCGGTAATACCATGCGCATGGCCACCGAAGCGCGGCGCGATGAGATCATGGTGGTCAAGCTGGTGGGTGCGACGCACAGCTTTGTCCGGCGCCCTTTTTTGTACATGGGTCTGTGGTACGGCTTTTTCGGCGGTATAATGGCCTGCTTATTGGTTTGGGGCAGTCTGGCCTTACTCAATGAGCCCGTCAGTTCGCTGGCACAAAGTTACGGCAGCGCGATGCAATTGCGCTCGCTGCACTTCGGCGAAGGCTTATTATTGCTGCTCTCCGCCATGCTACTGAGCATTGTCAGCACCTGGGTAACGGTGTCCCGGCGACTCGCCCACATTGAACCTAATCCAGTCCTGTAGGGAGCAACTAAAAACCCCCTTTTCTCAAGCTGGCGTTGTTAAAAATGGCCTCAAAATGCTCACTGGCCTGCCAGAACGACCATAGGTCGGCCCGAAGGGTGAGCAAAGCGAATATCTACGTACAGTAAACTGCGCTTTCTCGGACATTTTTGCCTATCCAGCTTTTCGCCTTTGAGGTTTTTAGATGCTCCCTGTAAGCCGCGCGTAAAATCGTCTCGGATATAGGGAGTTTTTACAAAATATGCTAACATTCCGACGATTGGCATAGTGTGAAGCCATGGCCGGTTGTCCTACTGAATGAGGCAACGGGTTAATTCGACAATTGTTTCGAGGTGAAAAGACCGACATGACCAAACAGCTACCGGTTTTAGCAATCGACACCATGAGCCCTGGTGGCAACCTGGAATCTTACATCCAGGCCGTCAACAGCGTGCAAGTGCTGACGCCGGAAGAAGAGCGGACATTGGCCGAGGAACTCTATTACCACGGCGACCTGTCTGCAGCCCGTCAGCTGGTACTTTCGCACATGCGCTTTGTGGTACACATCGCGCGCAGCTACTCTGGCTATGGCCTGCCGTTGGCCGATCTGATTCAAGAAGGCAACGTCGGCCTGATGAAGGCGGTTAAGCGCTTCAACCCGGAGGTGGGCGTACGTCTCGTATCCTTTGCGGTGCATTGGATCAAGGCTGAGATGCACGAGTACATTTTACGCAACTGGCGCATTGTGAAGATCGCCACCACCAAGGCGCAGCGCAAATTGTTCTTCAACCTGCGCAGCTCAAAGAAGAGTCTGGGCTGGTTGAACCCTGAAGAAGCACAGCGTATTGCCGATGATCTCGGTGTATCGCAGAAGATCGTCTACGACATGGAAGGCCGCCTGACCGCTCAGGACGCTACCTTTGACGCCGATGATGACGACGAAGATACCCCGTTTGCGCCGGCTAACTACCTGAGCGACCAGCGTTACGACCCGGCGCGCCAAGTTGAAATGGCGAACACCGAAGACGACGCCAACGATCGCCTGTACGCCGCGCTGGAGAACTTGGACGACCGCAGCCGGGACATTCTGAACCAGCGCTGGCTGGGTGATCAAAAGAGCACCTTGCATGAGCTGGCTGACCAGTATGGCGTGTCCGCAGAGCGCATTCGCCAGTTAGAAAAGAATGCCATGAAGAAGATAAAAGAAGCCATGAGCGAGGCCTCTTTCGCCTGATTAACTGAAACTTCTGTTATGATTCTGAGCCGCAGCATTCGCTTTCAAGCGACCTGCGGCTTTTTCGTTTCTAACAAGAGATACACCGCGTGAATCAACGACATCTACTGATCGCCTGTGGCGGCGTTGGGATGCTGGCCATCGGCCTAGGCGCCTTGGGCGGCCACGCACTGCGCGACGTGCTGAGCGTCGAACAACTGACCACCTGGGAAACCGCCACGCGCTATCTGGTGTGGCATGTCCTCGCTGCCTTGGTACTCTCACTGGCGCACCCACATTTCTGGCGCTGGCCTGCCGCTGTTTTACTGACCGGCGGCGTCTTGTTCGGCGGCAGCCTTTACCTGTGGTTACTGACCGACCTGCGTTGGCTGACCTTTATTACTCCGCTGGGTGGCTTCACCATGATCGGCGGCTGGTTAACCCTTCTGATAAAAAGTATTCAATATGAACCCTGAAGAACCGCTCTTCAAGCGCACCATTCGTAGCTTTGTGATGCGCACAGGCCGCATGACCCCCGGCCAAGAGAAAGCCCTAAATGAACAGTGGCCACTGTATGGCATCGACGCCGACGGCACTCCGCTGGATTTCGCTCAGCTGTTTGGCCGCCCTGCACCCGTGGTGTTGGAAATCGGTTTTGGCATGGGTGATTCGTTACTCGACATGGCTCTGGCCTCACCTGACAAGAACTTCATCGGCATCGAAGTCCACCTGCCCGGCGTGGGCCGGTTGATGAACCGCGCCCACGAAGCCGGCGCGACCAACCTAAAGGTCATGAAAGAAGATGCGGTAGAGATTCTGAAAAAGCAGGTGCCGGATGGCAGTTTGGCGGGTGTGCAGATTTTCTTTCCCGACCCATGGCACAAAAAGAAGCACAACAAGCGCCGCATTGTACAACCTGAGTTTGTGGCCTTATTAGCGCAGAAGATGGTGCCCGGTGCAGTGTTGCATTTAGCGACCGATTGGGAAAACTACGCCGAGCACATGATGGAAGTCATGACCGCCGCGCCGGATTTCAACAACACCCAAGGCACAGGTCAGTTTACTGCCGGACGCCCGGCGTTCCGGCCGGAAACCAAGTTTGAACGACGCGGCCACAAACTGGGCCACGGCGTGTGGGATTTACTGTTCGAACGGGTATAACGGAAAATTTAACACACAGTACGACGGATGACGCTGCGCCCTTCCGCCATCCGTCAGTACCAACCCACACCCAAATTAACCTCAACCTGCCACGACAAATCGTGGCGGATCTTGGCAACCGGAGTAGCGTGCACACGGTCAATCCAGAACGCATGACCGACGCCGAGCTCACCTAAAATAGGCTCGTTGCTGTGCAGGCGAGAGCCGACTTGCAGTATGTATCCGGAACGCAGCGCACCGGTGCGGTAAAAACGCACCGACGGGGTTAACAATAGGCCTTCGTTGTCTTGGGTGAAATCGATGCCCACTCCGGCCCCCCATGAAAAGTGATCGGACAGGCGGCGTTCGTAAACAACGTTCGGATGCCCCTGGACCCACCAGCCCATGTCCGTACCCGCTGCTTGTCGCAACCCAGCACTCTGAGCCTGCGCTGCGCCAAACAACAAGCAAATCACCACACCTGCTGCTTTGATTATACTTGCCTTCCCATTCACCGCGGTTTACCTGCCTTCGTCATATGCCTCAATAGGGGTCATCACTCTGAATTGTCAGTCCAGCGGCCCGCCCTTGTAGGTGTTCGGAGTCTGCTTCCTGATCCAGCTTGATCATCAGACGTAAGTCGTTGGCCGAATCGGCGTGTGCCAGAGCATCTTCGTAGGTGATTTCACCGGCCGAATACAGCTCGAACAATGCCTGATCAAACGTCTGCATCCCGACATCATTACTCTTTGCCATCAAATCTTTGAGTGCATGTACTTCACCTTTACGAATAAGGTCAGACACCAGCGGCGTATTCAGTAAGACTTCGACCACGGCGCGCCGACTTTTACCGTCCGGCGTAGGGATCAGCTGCTGCGCGACGATAGCGCGTAAGTTCAACGACAAATCCATCCACAACTGACGCTGCTTTTCCGACGGGAAGAAGTGCATGATACGGTCCAACGCTTGGTTGGCGTTGTTGGCGTGCATGGTGGCTAAACACAGGTGACCGGTTTCGGCAAAGGCAATCGCATAGTTCATGGTTTCGGTGGAGCGCACCTCACCGATCATGATGACGTCCGGGGCCTGCCGCAGCGCGTTCTTCAGGCCGATTTCAAAGCTGTCGGTGTCGATCCCCACTTCGCGCTGCGTAACAATACACCCCTCATGCTGATGGATAAATTCGATGGGGTCTTCGATGCTGATGATGTGGCCACGCGAGTGCCGATTGCGGTGTCCTAGCATGGCGGCCAGCGAAGTCGATTTACCCGCCCCCGTTGCACCCACAAAGATCACCAAGCCACGTTTGGTCATGGCCAGCTGTTTCAGGACTTCAGGCAAGCGCAGCTCATCCATTTGCGGGATGTTCACTTCGATGCGCCGCAACACCATAGCCGCCAGGTTGCGCTGATGCATGGCACTGACGCGGAAACGGCCGATGCCGCGTGCGCTGATGGCAAAGTTACACTCTTGCGTTTCAGTGAACTCTCGTCGTTGCTTTTCCGTCATCACCGCAAACACCATTTCTCGGGTTTGCTCCGGCGTCAGTGGCGACTTGGTAACCGGCACAATACGGCCGTTCACTTTGATGCTCGGCGCGACACCGGCGGTAATAAAGAGGTCGGAGGCACCCTTATCGACCATGACGCGGAGTAAGGCTTCGAAATCCATAATCGTGTTCCGTTAGAAATTTTCCGGTGACTTGGCTTTATGACGGGCTTCTTCTGACGTAATGATGCCCTTTTGAACCAGATTTTGTAACGACTGATCCATGGTAATCATGCCTTGCGACGCGCCGGTTTGGATCGCGCTGTACATCTGCGCCACCTTGTCTTCGCGGATCAGGTTTCGAATCGCCGAGGTGCCGCGCATGATCTCGTGGGCTGCCACACGCCCGCCGCCTTTACGTTTAAGCAGAGTTTGCGATATGACGGCTTGTAACGATTCTGACAGCATTGAGCGAACCATGGATTTTTCCTCGGCGGGAAAAACGTCGATGATACGGTCGATGGTCTTGGCCGCTGAGGTGGTGTGCAGCGTGCCGAATACCACGTGGCCGGTTTCTGCCGCCGTCAACGCCAGACGGATGGTTTCAATGTCTCGCATCTCACCCACCAGAATGATGTCCGGGTCTTCCCGCAGCGCCGATCGCAGAGCTTCGTTGAAGCCCAACGTATCGCGCCCCACTTCGCGCTGGTTCACTAGGCAGCGCTTGCTTTCGTGTACGAACTCGATGGGGTCTTCCACCGTCAACACGTGCTCATAGCGATGTTCGTTAATGTGGTTGATCATCGCCGCCAAGGTGGTTGACTTACCAGAGCCAGTTGGGCCCGTTACCAAGACAAGCCCACGCGGAGCAGCGGCGATGTCCTTGAAGACCTCGCCCATGCCCAAATCTTCCATGGTCAATACCTTGGAGGGGATGGTACGGAATACGGCGCCAGCGCCACGGTTGTGATTGAACGCGTTAACACGAAAACGCGCCACACCGGGTACCTCAAAGGAGAAGTCGGTCTCCAGAAACTCCTCGTAATCTTTGCGCTGCTTGTCGTTCATGATGTCATAGATCAAACCATGCACTTCTTTGTGCGGCATGGCGGGCAAATTAATGCGGCGAACGTCGCCATCGACACGAATCATGGGTGGCAAATTGGCGGACAAATGCAAGTCAGATGCGTTCTGTTTGGCGCTGAACGCTAAGAGTTCTGTAATATCCATGCTAATCCTCTGGATGAATGGTTTTGCCGACGACTTGAGAAGGCTAGAATACTGGATTCAGAGCTCTTCGAGTAGGTAGCAGACAGCAACTATGGCTAACATAACAGAGCGCTGGCGTTCAGTCCGTGAAAAAGTCGACACTGTGGCGAAACAATACGGGCGATCACCAGAAAATGTACGCGTCTTGGCGGTCAGCAAGACGTTTCCTGCCCACGACGTGGAAGAGGCTTGGCAGGCCGGTGCGCGTGAATTTGGTGAAAACTACGTACAGGAGGGTATTGAGAAGATACAATCGCTGCCGAACCTCGCGGCAACCTGGCATTTTATTGGGCCTTTGCAGTCGAACAAAACGCGTCCCGTGGCGACGCATTTTGACTGGGTGCATACCATAGATCGCTTGAAGATCGCTCAACGCTTGAATGACCAACGGCCGGACGACTTGCCACCTCTGAAGGTGTGTTTGCAGGTCAATATCAGTGCCGACCCTGATAAAGCGGGTGTCCGCGAAGATGAAATTCTAGATTTGGCTGAGGCTGTACAGGCGTTACCACGGCTAGAGTTGCGTGGCCTGATGACCATTCCGGCGCTCGACCTCGACGCCGCCACGCTAGCCCAACAGTTTCAACGCATGCAAGCTTGGCTGGAACGGCTGCAGACGCTCTATCCGGCAGTGGATACCCTGTCGATGGGCATGAGTGACGACCTTGAGTTAGCCGTACAACATGGTAGTACCTGCGTTCGTATCGGCCGGGGCATTTTCGGTCACCGAGCCGCCAAACTGTCGACTGGCAAAGCATCGGCGGACAATTCAAACAAAGCAGAAGGGACCCAATGAACCATTCTCCCCGTATCGCCTTTATTGGTGTAGGCAACATGGCCGGCGCCATTGCCGCAGGCATGATAAAAAATGGCTTTTCGCGCCACGAAGTTTTCGGCACCACCCGCTCGGCAGACAGCGCTCAGCGCGCCTCTGCGGCCTATGGCATTGACGTGCACACCGACAACGCTGCGGCCATCGCGCAAGCCGATGTCGTGGTATTGGCGGTCAAACCGCAGATGATGCAAGCCACTTGCCGCTCGCTGAAAGCCGACCTACAAGCCCGTCAGCCTTTGGTCGTGTCGGTCGCGGCTGGAATCCGCGCCGAAGACCTAGAGGATTGGCTGGGCGGCAACCTCGCCGTCGTGCGCTGTATGCCCAATACGCCGTCGCTGGTCGGCGCCGGCATGAGCGGCCTGTACGCCAATGCGCGCACGACCGAGGAACAGAAAGCACTCACGACCCGTATGTTTAAGGCCGTCGGCGGCACCGTCTGGGTTGATCGCGAAGAAGACATGCATACGGTCACGGCGATTTCTGGCAGCGGCCCGGCGTATTTTTATCGCTTTGTGGAAGCCTTGATGAAGGCCGGTCAAGCGCGTGGGCTGAGCGAACAGCAGGCGCATGAGCTCGCCACCTGTACGGCGCTGGGCGCGGCGCGTATGATGACGGAAACTGAGGACAGCCCGGCGCTGCTGCGGCAGAAGGTATGTTCACCCAAAGGCACCACTGAGCAGGCCATCATGACCTTTGATCGTGAAGGCTTGGATACTATCGTCGAACATGCGGTACAGGCCTGTTTTGGCCGCAGTGAAGAGCTGGCTCGCGAGCTGGCAGTTAAAGACACCTAGGAGCGTTTCATGGCTGAGATTTTAGTACTGGTTCTGAAGACGGCATTTGCCATTGTCTTGATCGCCACATCGGCGCGTTTTCTGGCGCAGTTTGGGCGGCCCGACCCGCGCAACCCGATTGCCGATACCACCATTCGCATTTCGCAGCCGTTCATGGGGCCATTACGTCGTGTCGTGCCCGGCGTGGCAGGGTTCGATATTTCCGGACTGGTGGTGATTTGGGCCGCGCAAGCCATTCTCGCGGCTTTGTTGATGGGGCTGGTGTACAACAACAACCCAACAGACTTTTTAGGTCCGTTGTTGGTTGGCGCACTCTTTGCCACCTTGGGATTGATTCTCGAAGTGCTGCGCTGGTCGATGATCATTGTCGCCATCGGCAGCTGGCTCGCGGGCGGTCAACCTAACCCGCTTTTAGGCTTTTTAGCACAGATGATTGAGCCCTTTGTGGCCCCCTTCCGCAAGCTGAACCTGCAAGTAGGGGTACTTGATCTGAGTTATATCTTGGCCTTTATGGTGCTGTACATTGTGAAGATGATGTTGGTTGGCGTGGCCGCCAGCACCATTGGCAACATTCGTATATTGTTCGTTGGGCTGTAAGCGAGGCTAAGGCTACCTTATTTTTCGCGACCCACGAGTCGGCTGGGTGACAGGCCCAGCCGGGTTTCCTCTCTTTATAGCCACTATTTGACGGAACGACATTGAACGAGAAACTGGCGAACAGTGTGGGCATTGTGACCCCACAACGCATGACATTTGATGAGCCGTTGCCTTTGCGCAGTGGACGTGTACTGGAGCAGTACGAGCTGGTGTACGAAACCTACGGCACCCTGAATGCCGACAAGTCGAACGCCATCTTGATCTGTCATGCCCTGAGCGGGCATCACCACGCGGCAGGCTACCACAGCGCCGAAGACACCAAGCCCGGCTGGTGGAACGATTGTATCGGCCCCGGCAAAGCCATCGATACCGACCGCTATTTTGTGCTCAGCCTGAATAACCTAGGCGGTTGTCACGGTAGCACTGGCCCCACCAGCATCAACCCGGCCACCGGCAAGATCTGGGGGCCGGATTTCCCGGTCTTCGCGGTGCGCGATTGGGTGAAAAGCCAAGCTCGGCTGGCTGATGCCTTGGGTATTTCGTCGTGGCTGGCCGTTGTGGGCGGTAGCTTGGGCGGCATGCAAGCACTGCGTTGGTCCATCGACTACCCCGAGCGCGTGCGCGCCTGTGCCATCATCGCCTCGGCCCCCAAGCTCACGGCTCAGAACATCGGCTTTAACGAGGTGGCACGCCAAGCCATCATCAACGATCCAGACTTCCACGAAGGGCGCTACATCGAACACAACGCCTACCCCAAGCAAGGGTTGTCACTGGCGCGGATGCTGGGCCACATTACGTATCTATCCGACGAAAGCATGCGTGATAAGTTCGGCCGCGACCTGCGCAAAGGCACCCTGAGCTTTGACTACGATGTGGACTTTCAAGTAGAAAGCTACTTGCGCTACCAAGGTGAGCAGTTTTCGGCGAACTTCGACGCTAATACCTACTTGTTAATGACCAAAGCCTTGGATTATTTTGATCCTGCGGCCGATCACGATGGCGACCTGGCGCGTTGTCTAGCACAAGCCACGGCCCGTTTTCTGGTGATTTCATTTTCCACCGACTGGCGTTTTGCCCCGGCGCGCAGCGAAGAAATTGTGAATGCCTTGATTCATTCGAAAAAAGAAGTGACTTACCTCGAAGTCGACGCGCCGCAAGGGCATGATGCTTTTCTTTTCCCTATCAAGCCCTATGTGAATGCATTAACTGCTTTTTTAGCGCGTAATTTTGATGATGTTCAACGGGAGAACCGCGGTGCGCATTGATTTAGAGCTGATTGCCGAGACTATTCCGAAGGGTGCTCGCGTTCTAGACTTAGGGTGTGGCAGTGGTGAACTGCTGGCCCATTTGCGTGACCATCACGGAACTGTCGGCTTAGGCGTGGAAATTGAAACAGACCGAATACTAGACTGTATCAAACAAGGAGTACCCGTTGTACAAAAAGACCTAGATACCGGCTTGGGCAATTTCCTGGACCACAGCTTTGATATTGTTGTCATGTCGCAGTCCTTACAACAGATGAAAGCTCCTCACCGTACTCTTGCTGAAATGCTTCGTATTGGTCGCGAAGCCATAGTCACTATTCCGAATTTTGGTTTTTGGAACGCGCGACGTTATTTAACCTTCTTAGGTCGCATGCCGATGTCTAAACTCCTACCCTATGGCTGGTATGACACACCCAATATTCATATGTGCACCCTGCGCGACTTTGAAGACCTGTGTCGCGAGCAGAACGTGCGCATAAAACAGCGTACTGTAGTCGATAGCCAACATCGGTCGCGCAAACTGATTAACCTAATGCCCAACTTCCTTGGTGAGGTGGCCATTTACCACATTGAGAACAACGCATGATGTTTATTTCCACTCGTAATGCGCTCTGCACCATGGCGCTACTGCTGACGTGCTTGTCGTCCGGCGCACTGGCCCAAAGCGGCCAACGTCAGGTGCACGGCCCTTGGGAGGCACATTACATCGTGCTGCCCACCACCGCCCTACAACCTGAAATTGCCGCGCGTAATGGCATTACCCGCTCGAACAACATGGCCTTTATCAATATCTCTATATTGGATGGCCGCGAAACACCCGCCATGCCCCACCCGGCGACGCTGAGTGGACAATCTCTCAACCTCGTCGGCCAGCCCATTTCGTTGGAATTCCGCACCATTACCGAAGGGCAAGCTATTTACCACATCGCGGTGTTTCGCTTCTCGCACCGTGAAACTCTGCGCTTCCAGCTCAATTTCCAACCGGAAGGCGATAGCCGTAGCTACGCCCTACGTTTCAGCCAAGCCGTCTACCGTGAGGATCGACCATGAGCAACCAATTGGTATTAGCCAGTGGCAACGCGGGTAAATTAAGCGAGTTCCAAGGTCTGCTGCAGGACCTGCAAATTGAAGTAAAACCACAGAGCGATTTTCGCGTCAGTGATGCCGAGGAAACCGGCTTGACCTTCATCGAAAACGCCATTTTGAAAGCGCGCCACGCCGCACGAATCACCGGCTTGCCCGCCTTAGCCGATGACTCCGGCTTAGAAGTCGACTTCCTCAACGGCGCGCCCGGCATCTATTCTGCGCGTTACAGTGGCACTCATGGTGATAATGCTGGTCATATCGCCAAGGTGCTCACGGAGTTAGAAGGTGTACCAGAAGCACAGCGCACCGCGCGCTTTGTCTGTGTACTGGCGCTACTGCGCCACGGTGACGACCCTCGGCCATTGATCTGCCAAGGCACATGGGAAGGCCGTATTCTAGCGGTTCCACAGGGTGACGGCGGGTTTGGCTACGATCCCATCTTTTATGTCCCAGAACATCACTGCAGCGCCGCCGAGTTACCCCAAGATATCAAGAATCGACTCAGCCACCGTGGCCAAGCCAGTGCGTTGTTCCGCGCGGCGTTGTCGGATTGGCTTTCGTCTCCAGCATGAGCCCGCTGAATCCAGCCAGCATTCCACTGGCGCTTTACGCGCATTTTCCGTGGTGCGTGCGCAAATGCCCCTACTGCGACTTCAACTCGCACACCCATAGCGGTGAGTTGCCTGAAAGCGCCTATGTCAGCCAGCTGATCGGAGACCTGAGTGCTGAACTGGCTCGCGTACCCGAACGCCGTATCAGCAGCGTATTTTTTGGCGGCGGCACACCCAGCTTGATCAGTGGCCGAGAATTAGCGCGTTTTCTGGATGCATTGCGCGCCAGCGGCCAGCTAGAAGACGACGCCGAAATTACCCTAGAAGCCAACCCTGGCACCGTCGAGCGCCAGTATTTTGCCGACTACGTGACCGCTGGCGTAAACCGCTTCTCACTTGGCGTACAATCGTTCAACGATCACGCGTTAACGGCGCTGGGACGTATTCATAACGGCGACGATGTGTATCGCGCCTGGGATTTACTGCAGCAACTCAACGTACAGCGCATCAACATCGACCTGATGCACGGCCTACCCGAGCAAACCCCGGCGGGCGCGTTGGATGACCTGCACAAAGCTTTGGCACTCGATCCTGGGCATCTCTCTTGGTACCAATTAACCATCGAGCCCAATACGGTGTTCTACCGCCAACAGCCGACCCTGCCCAGCGAAGACGCACTGACCGAAATTGAAATAGAGGGCCAGGCTGTATTGGCTGAACACGGCTATGTGCAGTATGAAATTTCTGCCTACGCCAAGTCGGGCCACGACTGCCGGCACAACCAAACCTACTGGACCTTTGGCGACTATCTGGGCGTTGGCGCAGGCGCGCACGGCAAGATCACCGGACCAGATGGTATCTGGCGTACCCAACGCACACGCATGCCCGAACACTACCTGTCTGCCATAGACTTTGGCCGTAAAGCTCAATTAATCGAGCGCAGTGATCTGCCTTTCGAATACATGCTGAATGCGCTGCGCTTAAAGCAAGGTACCGACCATGCGCTGTTTTCGTCCCGCACAGGCCTGAGTCAGCAAATCCTCGAACCCATGCACAGTGAACTTGTCCGTAAGGGCCTAATGCAGCCGGATCGCCACGCCCTAAGCGACCGCGGCTGGTGGTTCTATAACGATGTGGCCGGGGCTTTTTTAACCACCTAACCGGACACCGTAGTTTTTTAGCGCAGGCCTTTACAATTGCAACATAATTGCATTAGCACATTTCCTATGCTAAAAACCGCCACATAGATAGCTAAACAGAATAAACAGGGACGTGAGTTCATGACCAATTGGGCCCAACAATTAAAAGCACAAGGCCTGCGCGCCACCCCCGCTGCGCAGGCAGTACTGGCAGAGTTACAACGCACCAACAGCTCGTTGTCGCACGATGAGCTAACATCCCGCTTGACGGCGAAACTCGGCGCCAACACACCCGATCGCGTTACCATTTATCGTGTCTTGGAGCGCCTGGTCAGTTCAGGATTGGTGGCTTCATTAGCCACTACCAGTCGCGCCCGCCGGTTCTGCCTGCACCGGCCATCCGCTTTAGCGCAATTCGAATGCAATCGCTGCCACCGGATCACCGCGCTTTCACCGGACGCCCAACTGCAAAGCGCCCTTGAAATCATTCAACAACGCCTGCACAGCATGGGCATGACGGCGCTGCATCCCGCCATCGCCACCCAGGGTGTGTGTGCCGACTGTACGGAGCCTGCGTAATGTTGACCAAAGTAAATACGCTCCCCGTTCCTCGACTACATCTCGTGCTCATTCTCTTTTTGGCCGTCGTGGTTGCCGTCGCGGCGTTCTTCACACCGAGCTCGGCTGATGGCACGGCGCAACCACCGGAAGATCAGCTGGCCATGATTCTGGCCCCAGAAGCCCTGTCTTTGCAGCCTCCGCTGGGTCTGCCCGGGCCGACCGAAATGCGTTATACCGTGCAGAGTGGCGATACACTGAGCACGATCTTTGATCGACTTGGCCTCGGCCAGACGGTGATGTACCAAATTCTCGGTGCCGATGAAGCCATACTGGCGTTGGACACCATTCGCCCCGGCCAAACGCTGTGGATGCGCTTTTCGCCCGAAAATCTGGCGTTAGAGGAAATGGAATTATTCATTCACGCGGGGAACCGCATTCTCTATCGGCGGGTCAACGACACCCTGTTTGAATACGAAGAATTGATCACCGACGGTGAATGGCACAATGAATTGGTCAGCGGAGAAATCGCCGGTATCTTCTATCTCTCGGCACAGCGCGCCGGCTTGTCGATTGCCGAGACCGCGACGGTGACCTCGATTTTTCAGGACCGGCTGGACTTCGCTCGTTCAATTCAAGCCGGTGATCGCTTCCAAGTGGTACGCAGTGTGCAGTACGTCGATGGGGAGCCCACTGGACAAACGCGCATCGAAAGCGCTCGCATTCAGCGGCGCAACCAAGAACACAGCGCATTTCTATTCAGTGACGGGCGCTATTACGACAGCGAAGGGCAAAGCCTAGCGCGCGCTTTTATGCGCCTGCCTATGTCTCGCCAGTATCGCATCAGCTCATCATTCAACCCACGCCGCGTGCACCCAGTGACGGGGCGCATTGCCCCCCACAACGGCACCGACTTCGCGATGCCCATTGGCACCCCTGTGCTGACCACCGGCGACGGTGTGGTGACACGGGTCGGCAACCATCCCTTTGCCGGGCGTTATGTGGAAATACAGCACGGCGGTCAATACAAAACCCGTTACCTGCATTTGGACCGTGTGTTGGTGAACCGCGGGCAGACCGTCACGCGCGGGCAGCGCATCGCGTTAAGTGGCAACACAGGCCGGTCAACTGGACCACATTTGCACTTTGAGTTACACGTCAATGGGCGGCCAGTGAACCCCATGACAGCCAATATACCGCTGGCGCAGTCGGTACCGGACGAGGACTACCCAGAGTTTTTAAAACGGGTTGAAGAGCAGATTGCGCAGCTCGATGGCATTGGTGTGATGCTGGCCGGCCAACACGGCCCACCATTGAGTCAGCTTTAATGGCGACTCAGGCGGTGGGTGCTTTTTCATTTTGAGTGGGCGCGCCCTACGTTGGCAAGGCAATGGTGTGGTTCGGCCAATGCTCCAAACTGTCCAAACTCTCAAACCACGACTGAAATATCAGCGCAGCGGCTTGGCTATCCACCGAGTGCTTGCCAAAGTCAGAAACCCCACGGGCGCGTTCAACGCGCTTAATAGCATCCGACGTTAGGCGTTCATCCCATGCCAAGGCGGGTATGGCGAAGCGGCCATGCACGCGTTTGCGAAACTTATCCGCTCGCCGCGTCATATCGCTAGCGGTACCATCCATATTGAGCGGCAAGCCGACGATCACGCCTGCGGGCTTCCATTCAGCCAATAGTGCTTCGATTGCCGCCCAGTCCGGTGTGCCGTTCTGCATCGCCATCGGAGCCAGTGGCCGAGCAGTACCCGTGACCGTCTGACCGGCCGCAACGCCCATGCGCTTGATGCCGAAATCGAACACCAAGAAACTGAGTTCATTCATCCTGACGTCAACCCGTGGTCAGCGGTTGGTCGACTTCGAACCGGAAGGTACGAATGATCTCCAGCAGATCATAGTCTTGGCGCATTTCGGCGGTAAAAGGCTCAAAGGGGGCAGATTGCAAGACAATGCGGCGCGCCGCATCATCGAGCAAAGTTTGACCCGAACTTTCCAGCATGCTGATCGAATGTAAATCACCGTTGGGCGTAATACTGACCAGCAAGCGCACATTACCGCGCAGGCGCTGAGCTCGTGCCGCCTGCGGATAATTAGCATTCCCCAAGCGCTCGACCTTCTCCAGCCAAGCTTGCACATAAGCGGCTTCGGACGCCGCACGCGTGGATACGGCCGTCAGAGTACGTACACGCGGTCTATTGGCATAGTTCTGACGGCGAGTATCCAGCATAGCGCGCAGTGTTGCTATATCCATACTGGAAGTTTGCGTGATATCGATATCGGGCGCGTCCATCATGACATCTTCTGGCTCCGGCAAGGGTGCCAACCCCCAGCTGGCCTCGCCATAGGCGACGATCAAGCGCTGCGTGAGGGGCTCCAAGGGCGCCGAGGCGGTCATCGGTGCAGGTTCGACTTCGCGTACGACGTTGTCGTCAAAGTCCGCCATCTGGTCCGTGGTGATACGCTCACGCTCATCTAGGGTACCACTACCCTCCTGACTGGCTTGCGCCAAAAAATCAGCATCGTCGTTCGGCCGCTGGTTATCCGGTTGCAAAGCCAGGGTCACTTCCATCGTCGGGCGCGGGCTGGACGATGGCGTCACGTCGAACGTAATCCCCAGAATAACAAAGGCGTGCAATACCAAGGCAATAAAACCGGTAAACAACACGCGGTCGTATGCGGATACGCGGGCCTCTGTGATGTTGGTACTCATGGTATCATCAATTCTCGGAGCATTTTCTCTAGGCCTTATGGCGGGCGATGGCATCCATCAGCAAGCCGCCAATATCGGTCTGATAGGCCGCATCGATTTCCCGGATGCAGGTCGGGCTGGTGACGTTCACCTCTGTCAGGTACTCACCTATTACATCAAGACCCACAAACAGCAAGCCCTTCTCTTTGACCACTGGCCCAATATGGCGGGCGATTTCCCAGTCGCGCTCACTCAATGGCTGGGCGCGCCCAGTACCACCGGCGGCCAAGTTTCCGCGCGTTTCACCGCTCTTCGGAATGCGGGCCAAGCAATAGGGTACGGGTTCACCGTCCACCAGTAAAATACGTTTGTCGCCTTCTGTGATCTCTGGCAAGTATTTCTGTGCCATGATCAACTCTTTACCTTCCAGCGTCAGCGTTTCAATGATCACAGAGACATTTGGATCGTCGGCTTTTAAGCGGAAAATGGATGAGCCACCCATGCCATCCAACGGCTTAAAGATAACGTCGCCATGTTCGGCGTGAAAAGCGCGCAATAAATCCGCACTGCGTGTAACCAAATGCGCTGGCGAAAACTGTGGGAACCAAGTGGCATACATCTTCTCGTTGCAGTCACGCAATGCTTGCGGTCGATTCACCACCAGAGTGCCACGCTGTTCAGCCATTTCCAAAATATAGGTACTGTAAATGTATTCGTTGTCGAACGGCGGGTCCTTGCGCATCAAGATGGCATCCATGCTGGCTAACGGCACCTGTTCAGGTTCGCCAAGACTGTAATAGTCTTGTGGGTCACGACGCACGGTCAGGGCTTGCACCAAACCCCTAGGCTCTCCATCAGCCACAAACAGGTCTTTTTGCTCCAAATAAAACAGAGACCAGCCACGATCGGCCGCTGCCCATAGCATGGCCAGCGTACTGTCTTTTTTGTAGGCAATGCGCTCTATGGGGTCCATTACAACTGCAACGCGCAACGACATAGCCAATCCTCAATTTTTTTCGTTTGTTTTGACGTTGATCTCATTCTAACTGATTTACAACAAAATGCAGTCACTCCGAACGCCTGCACCTATGGCACCGATCTGTGAACTATGGTAAAAACAGCTGGTTGAATTAGAGTTACGCTGTGCGCGTCTGGAAGCTGTGCGCAGTATAAGAATAAATTACCCATAGGGTCTGGTATGGACAACGCATTTGAAAACCTGAAGGTGATGGTCATCGATGATTCCAAGACCATCCGGCGCACCGCCGAAACCTTACTGAAAAAAGTAGGTTGTGAGGTGATCACCGCAACCGATGGCTTCGACGCCTTAGCCAAAATTGCCGACTCAAAGCCGAATATTATCTTCGTCGACATCATGATGCCACGCCTAGATGGTTATCAAACGTGCGCTTTGATCAAAAATAACAGCTCCTTTAAACATACGCCGGTGATCATGCTGTCCAGCAAGGACGGCCTATTTGATAAGGCGAAAGGACGAATTGTAGGATCAGACCAGTACTTAACAAAACCGTTTGGCAAAGAAGAGTTGCTGGGCGCTATCCGAGAACATATCAGCTAAAGAAATGGTGCAGTAGATACTATGGCAAAAATACTGATTGTGGACGACTCACCGACTGAGACTTACGCCTTCCGGACCATGTTGGAAAAGCATGGTCATCATGTGATTGCTGCAGAGAATGGCGCCGATGGCGTAGCCATGGCGCGCAAAGAGCTGCCCGATATTGTGTTAATGGATATCGTTATGCCCGGTCTCAATGGTTTTCAGGCGACCCGCCAGTTATCCAAAGGTGACGATACTGCGCACATTCCCGTTGTCATTGTTACTACGAAGGACCAGGAGACCGATAAGGTTTGGGGCAAGCGTCAGGGTGCTCGTGGCTACCTGGTTAAACCGGTCGAAGAACAAACGCTGCTGAATACCATCGCCGATTTAATCGGCTGATACCGTCCAGCATAATAAGAATGCGCCGCCGCCTGACCGCGACAAGCGCACAAGATATCACAGCGACTTATGGCACAAGCAACGACCCCATATCAGGCCCTGCTCACACTGACCGAGCGTTACCGCAAGGTGGCCTCTGGCCTGCCTGCACAGGAAGCCTTTGTCGAAACATGGACAGGCATTGCCTATCGCATTGCCGGCTGCTCATTGGTAACACCAATGAACCAAGTGGCGGAAATCCTAACCCCCCCACCCTTTACTCGATTACCGGGTGTACAACCATGGGTGCTCGGGGTAGCCAACGTACGCGGGCGCTTGGTACCCGTGTTGGATCTCTGCGGCTATTTGGGTGTGGAGTCCGAGGCTAGCCGTCAGAGCCGACGCGTATTGATCGTCGAGTTAGACGACTTGCTGTTCGGTTTGCGTGTCGATCAGGTGATCGGCATGCAGCATTTCAATGTGGACAACAGACAAGACGACACCGTCGATTTGCCGACCGTCTTTGAAGATTACACCACGGGTGCGTACCAGTGGAACGACGAAAGCTGGAATTTGTTCTCCATGGAGAAGCTCATCAGCCAGCAAAAATTCATGCAGGTCGCCGCCTAATACGGCGCCCTGCTGACAACCATAAACCGGGGTACGAACGGGAGTTCGCAACATGAAAGCAAACAAAGGCAGCATTCTGTCTATTGTCGCCAGTAACAGGAACCTGTCCGTCTACATGACGCTGGCTCTGATCTTACTGTTCACAGTAGGGGGTTTTATCACCCTAATCAACAACGATGCAGCGAACGATCGCGAATACTTGGCCTACGCCAGTGACTTAAAAGTACTGTCGCAGGAAATTTCTAAAAACGCCACCGAAGCCGCCGCAGGTAAAGACGATGCTTTCGCCTTGTTGCAGCAATCACGTGATCAATTTCAGCGCAGCTGGGATGCGATTCTGACCGGCAGCCCGGAAACTGGCTTACCCCCCGTCAACCGCAATGTGGTCGACCCTGAACCGCTGGAACGTGTTTGGCTGCGCGTGCGGGTTAACGCCGACCAAATCTTGGAGTCGCGCCAAACCATTCTGAACATCCATAATTTGGCCCGTACCATGTCGGAGCGAATTCCGGTAATTCAGGTCGAAAATGATGCCGTCATTGAGATCATGCTGGATCAAACATCCGATCCGTCTCAGGTAGCAGTGGCGCAGCGGCAAAACTGGCTGGCTGAGCGCATCATTCGAAACATCAATAACGTACTGGTAGGTGGCGACGCTGCCGTATTGGCCGCTAACTCATTCAGCCGTGACGCTGAACTGTACGGCCGAATTCTCGACGGCCTGATCAACGGCAATCCTGACCTTAGCTTACAGCAGATTTCAGACCCGGAAGCAGTGTCGCACCTGAATAACATCATGATCGACTTCGACCGGGTCAGTAACTCGGTTGACGAGCTGCTACAAACCTCAACTGAATTATTCCAGGTACGTGAAGCCGCGAACCAAATCTTCGCCGACTCGCAAGCCTTGCTGGATCGTGCCAACCAAATTAATGACCAGATCGAAATGCTGCCGGAAAGCCGTTTGGCTAAGCCACAGTTCGCCATCATCATGGCCTTAGCCGCGACCGCCCTGATCATCTTGTCGATCATGGAGATCTACCGCGCTCAGGCACGTAACTTGGTGCGCACAGAAGAACAGAACGAGCAGAACCAGAACGCCATCTTGCGTCTGCTGGATGAACTTGCAGACCTCGCCGACGGTGACTTGACCACTCAGGCCACGGTAACTGAAGATTTCACCGGTGCCATCGCCGACTCCATCAACTTCGCCATCGACCAAATGCGTCAACTGGTAGGCGCTATCAACGCGACCGCGGTACAGGTGTCTTCGGCCGCCCAAGAAACGCAGGCCACGGCCATGCACTTGGCGGAAGCCTCAGAGCACCAGGCACAAGAGATTGCTGGCGCGTCAGCGGCGGTGAACGAAATGGCCGTGTCGATCGACCAAGTATCAGCCAACGCCGCCGAGTCGTCTGCGGTAGCAGAGCGATCGGTAGCGATCGCCAAAAAAGGTTCCGACGTGGTACAGGCGACCATCAACGGCATGGATAACATCCGTGAGCAGATTCAGGAAACATCAAAGCGTATTAAACGCTTGGGTGAATCGTCACAGGAAATCGGTGACATCGTATCCTTGATCAACGACATCGCCGACCAAACCAACATTCTGTCTTTGAACGCCGCGATTCAGGCCTCGATGGCCGGCGACGCAGGCCGAGGCTTCGCGGTAGTAGCCGACGAAGTACAGCGCTTGGCAGAACGTTCATCTGCGGCAACGAAGCAGATTGAAGCCTTGGTTAAAACGATCCAGTCGGACACCAACGAAGCCGTTATCTCGATGGAACAGACCACCTCCGAGGTGGTCAGCGGGGCCCGCTTGGCACAAGACGCCGGTGTGGCACTGGAAGAAATCGAGAACGTATCGCGCAGCTTGGCTGATTTGATCCAGAACATCTCGAACGCTGCTCGTCAGCAGGCGTCGTCCGCGGGTCACATTTCCAATACGATGAACGTTATCCAGGAAATCACCACGCAGACGTCAGCCGGTACCATGGCAACGGCGAAGAGCATCGGTAACCTTGCCAAACTGGCCAACGATATGCGTGCATCGGTAGCAGGCTTTAAGCTGCCAGAAGAGCGCGATACCGACAATCTGGATGACTTGATTGCATTACCCGACGACAACGTCAGTGCTGCCTGATCCGATACAAGGCCGGAGCCATGAAGCGTACGATGTCCAGCAGCAACATAGTGCAGTGGCCCATGGCCAGTGATACTACCTTTGACGACCAGCAGTTTGCGCAATGGAGGGCGCTGCTGGAAGAGCGAACGGGTATGGAAGTCACCGCAGCACGACGTAGTTTTCTGGAGACCAGTATTCGCCAGCGCATGAAGGAAGCCGGTTTTACCGGCTTTCAGCGCTATTTCGAGCATGTCAGCAATGACAGCATCATTAGCAGTGAGTGGTATTTACTGGTCGATCGGCTCACGGTTCAAGAAACACGTTTCTTCCGTGACGCACACGCCATGGAGTTGGTGGCAGAGCACCTGCGCGCCATCTGGCAGCGCTCTAACGACCCGGTGCAGGTTTGGTCGGCAGGGTGTGCAACGGGCGAGGAAGCCTACAGTTTAGCTATGATCATGGCTGAATTAGCACGCCGCTACCCCGATCAACGCCACTTCAGCGTTACCGGTTCGGATATCAGCGCTCCCGCCGTTTTGAAGGCACGCCTGGGCACTTACACCGCACGCAAACTGGAACCCGTGCGCGCCGCTTGGCAACAACGGTACTTTACCGCCGAAGGCAACAGCATGGTGGTAAAACCCGAACTCAGCCAGCGCGTGTGCTTCACACGACTGAATGTTACCGAAACCGAGCAAGCTCCACTGCAGAATATGGATGTCATCTATTGTCAGAACCTGCTGATTTACTTTCGTCGCTGGCGCCGCCGCGACATCGTCACACAGTTTGTAGATAAATTGCGCCCTGGTGGCTTGCTGGTACTCGGTCCCGGTGAACTGATCGACTTCAAGCACGACCAATTGGTCGCGATACCCAATAAGCACTGCCTAGCGTTTTTAAAAAAACGCTCGGATAGCATGGAGTAAGCATGGGTCATCGTCATGACTACACGGCCCTGGACTGGGTCCACAAAGAACTGGGCGAAACGCTGAATCAAGCGCAATTGGCGCTGGCGGCGTTTGAAGATGATAACAGTGACGTTACACGCCTACAGTTCTGTTTGAATTACTTGCACCAAGTGCGCGGCACCTTGGACATGGTGGAGGTGTATGGCGCGGCCTTATTAGCCAGTGAGCTAGAGAAGCTAGCAGCCTTTTTGGTCAGTCGGCCAGAACGCGCTAACAATGACCGCCTTTCGGTATTGCTACAAGGCATCTTGCAACTGCCCACTTATTTAGAACGCTTAATGCGTGGCGACAGTGACCAACCACTAATTCTGGCTCCGCTGCTCAATGACTTGCGCGCCCAGCGTGATGCCTCCAGCCTCGCAGTCGCACGGCTTTTTGCCCCCGACCTAAGGCATGAGCAAGCACGCCTGGCCGAACCATTTCTGCTCGAGCAAATGCCGGACGATCAGTTGCCGCACCTGCAGAAATTGCATCAGCTCTACCAACTGTCGCTGTTAAATCTGCTCCGCGGTCACGAGCCCGCCGAAGCCCTGAATTACCTGTGCAAATCGACCCATCGTATCGCCACCGAATACGGTGATTGTGGTTTGGGTATGTTTTGGAGCATTGCCACCACATTATTGGATGCTTTACGTCAGAATAAATTGGCGCTTAGCCAGGATTTACTGCGTCTGCTCAGTCAACTGGACCGTGTATGGCGTCAGCAATTGCGGGCTCTGAAACGTCATCAGACGCCGCAGATTGACCATTCCGCACTCACCACCATGCTGTACTTTGTCGGCCAAGCGAGCGCTGATCACCCCGGTGTGGCGAGCTTACAAGAACGCTTTGTGCTGTCGGAAGCACTCTTGTCCGAACAACAAGTCAGTTCGCGCCGTCAGCAAATGCAGGGGCCTGATACTCATACCGTCGATAGTGTCGCCCGAGTACTCGTTGATGAGCTGGCCACCGTTAAAGAACAGCTGGACCTGCTGGTTCGAGCGAGCGATCGCCAACCAACACAGTTACAGCCATTGATCGCGCCATTGCAGCAGATCAGCGACACCATGGATTTGTTGCAGATAAAACAAGCTCGCCGCGTTCTAGACGAACAAATTCAGCACCTCGATAATTTGTCACATCAGACCTCGCTTGATGACGAAAGTCTGATGGATATTGCCGGCGGCCTGCTTTACGTCGAAGCTACCCTGTCGGGTTTAGCGCAAAGCGGTATGGACGATGAGCAGTTTGATTCCATGGGCAATGAGCTCAGTAATGCTCATATTGCGCTAATTCGCGAAGTACGCAACAGCATCGAAACCTGTAAAGAAGCCATTGTTGCCTACTTGGGGACTCAATGGGACATTGAGAAACTGCGCGACGTTCCGGCTGAGCTTCACCAGATACAGGCCAACCTGAATATTATTCCGCTGTACAACGCTGCGGTGGTGGCAGACGGTTTACAGACCTATGTTGAAAGCGAACTGTTGGTACCCAACCATGCACCTGAGTGGCAAGACATGGATCGCCTGGCTGATGCATTGGTTGGTATCGATTACTATCTTGAGCGACTACCGCGTGACCGCGGTGAAGACGGAAACGATGCTATTTTACAGCGAGCTGCTGACAGCCTTGCGGCCCTGGGCTATCCGGTTAACCTGTCCAATGGGCAGCAAGATACACCGCCCCCTGAGGACGCGGTTAATCAAGCGCTGGATGACTATTTTGGTTTCATTGATCAGCTCGATGAAGCCGGTATTGATGCCGCCATTGCAGCCAGCGACGAGCCGCATGACGAGGCCAGCGCTGAGCCGAATGTAACAGCAAGCATCGAAGACAGCGCAGACAAGGTTGTTAAGGAAGCACCGGAAGTCGCGACGGACTCAGAATGGCCGGAATACCGGGCGATGGATCTCGACGCCCTGGACAGCAAGCGCGAAGGCGACCTCGACTTGCCCCCCGCACCGCAAGACGAAGCTGAAGAAGCCGACGAGCCATCCGAAGCTGCGGCGCCGGAAGTTGAGGCAACTGCCGCAAACGACGATGACGACCTGATTGATGATGATATCCGTGAGATATTTCTCGAAGAAGCGGACGACGTACAGGCGGAGATCGCTCAGTGGTTCCCGGCTTATTGTGCCGACCCTGACAACAAAGAAGCACTGGGGGAATTGCGCCGCGCCTTCCACACCCTGAAAGGCAGTGGTCGTATGGTTCGGGCCATGGTCATCGGCGAACTCGGCTGGTCGATTGAGAACATGCTGAATCATCGGCGTGACGGGGTTATCCCACACAGTGACGCCCTCGTCAGCTTGATCGAAGACGTTAACGCCATGCTACCGCAGTTGGTGAGTGACTTTGCGCAAAATACGCCGTCGGACACCAAAGCGGTGGACCAACTGCGTGACCGTGCCAGTGCGATCATTGCGGGCGAACACGACGTCATTGAGCCCTTTGACGATGGCCTGGATGCCTACGTTGAGGATGACAGTGAATTCGAGGAAGCCGCCGAAACCACCGAAAGCGCTCCGGCCGCCGTCGAAATGTCCGACGATAAAACGAGCGACGAAGCACCCAGTGATACCGACCAAGCGCGACTATTCGCTATTTTCAGTCACGAAATTCACAACCACCTGACTACCATAGAAGAATTCTTGCATGCCAGCGCAGGCGACCCGACCGCCAACGTCACCGATTCGCTGCAACGAGCACTACACACCATTAAAGGCAGCTCTCACATGGCGGGTATCGAAGCCATGGCCAACCTGGCCGGACCAGTCGAGCAGCTGATTAAATCATTGCAAGTCTATCGACTGCCTGCGACACCTGCCGTACAGCAATTATTGCAAGACACCGTTGCCATTGCGTCAGACCAGCTCAACTCCGCCAGTGACCAAACGGCTATCGTACCCGCACCCGATTCGTTCTTTGATCAGCTGAAAGATCTGAATGCCTGGGTGGCGGACAGCGCAGCAGCCGCCGGTAGCGAATCGTCCTCCAGCCTGATGTCGATCTTCCTGAATGAGGCGATGAATACGGTATTGGATGCGGAAGATACGCTGAAAGCGTGGCAGGAAAGTGGCTTAGAGTCGCATCGCGTTACCGCCTTGCAACGTGACCTGACTACACTGGCCGATGCCGCGCGCGCTATTGATCTCTTGCCGCTGAGTTCACTCGCCAACCAATTAGTTGTGCTCTACGAATACTTGGCGGAACAGCCACCGACTGATGCTAATGATCCGGTATTCAGCTCGCTCTATGAAGCACACGAAGCTGTCATCGATATGATGGATCGTTTGGCCGCTGGACAAAGCATCCAGACGCGGCACGACATCGAAAGCGAACTTGCGGAACTGGCTGGCGCACCTTTAGCAGGGCCTGCAGAAAAGCCCCAAGAGGCACCTGAAAGCAACAGCGGCACGGCGACGGCCAGTACGCCATCGTTAACCGATAGTGCAACACCGGTCACTGAAGAATGGTTTTCCTTGAAGTCCATGGACGCCGACATCCTGGACGTCTTTCTGGAAGAAGCCAACGAGCTTCTGGAATCTATCCAGCGCGAGCTGGAGACTTGGCGTGACGCGCCTGACAACCTTAAGCCGGTTGCCGACTTGCAGCGTGATCTGCATACGCTGAAAGGCGGCGCTCGCATGTCCGAGGCCACACCTGTAGGCGATTTAGCGCATGAACTGGAATTCCTGTACGAAGGTCTATGCAATGGCCAGTTAACGCCGTCCGATGACTTGATGTCACTTATTATGCAAGGGCAGGATAAGCTCTCTGACATGGTGCATGACATCATTGAAAACCAAGGCTGTTACGCCGCCCCAGCCTTAATCAATGCGATCTATCGAGCCCGTCAAGGGCTGCCACCCGAGCTACCAGTCCAAGAAGACCCTCGTGGTGACCTCAGTGCGGCGCGCGCGCGCATCGTCGCTGAGTCAGACGATGAGCCGCTGTTAAGCTTTGATGAATTGGAAACACTCGACAGCGACATCCTTGAAGTGTTTGTTGATGAAGCGGTCGAATTGCTGAGTGAGCTTGATGAAGCCATTGCACAATGGCATGAAGATCCAACCAATGAGCTCGCCGCCGACGAAATGAAGCGCGTATTGCACACGTTAAAAGGCGGCTCTCGTCTGGCTAGACTGCCCTCTATGGGGGTACTGAGTCATGAACTGGAAAGCTTCATCGTGCGCGCCCAAGAACAACGGGCACCCTTGGACGATGCTTTTTTCGCGCATCTGCTGCAACAGTACGATCAACTGAGCGTGGCGGTTGAGCAGCTGCAACAAATTGCCAGTAGTGACGGCCCTCAGGTAGCCGAACCTGACGACAGCGCGGCACCTAAGGCCCCGGGCAATGTGGTGCCTTTCCAGCATCGTCCACAACCCGATGAGGCGGCAGAAACACCCGATGTACCGGCACCTCGTAACGCAAACGCTGGTACCCACAAGGGTTCCGCCGGTGCAGCCACCGCAGCGCGGCGGGCCCCACAAGAAACGGTGAAGGTCAGCGCGAGTTTGTTGGAGAACTTGGTTAACCTGGCAGGCGAAACCAGTATTTCGCGCGCCCGGCTTGAAGAACAAGTCAGTGATATGGGCTTCACGCTGGGCGAGCTGGATACCACTATTGAACGCTTGCGTGACAAAGTACGTCAGCTGGATATGGAAACGGAAGCACAGGTACTGTTCCGCCAAGAGCGCGCCGAAGAGTCGAACTACGAAGACTTTGACCCACTGGAAATGGATCGCTATACCCAGATTCAGCAGCTATCGCGTTCCTTGATGGAAACAGCTTCCGACTTGATTGATCTGCGCTCAACATTAGCCAACAAATCACGCGACGCCGAAACCGTGTTACTGCAGCAGTCGCGTATCCATTCCGAGTTGCAAGAAGGCTTGATGCAAACTCGCATGGTGCCGTTTTCTCGCCTTGTGCCCCGCTTGCGACGTATCGTTCGGCAAGTGGCAACAGAGCTTGGGAAAGACGCCCGTTTCGATGTATTGAACGCCGAAGGCGAGATGGACCGCTCGGTACTGGAGCGCATGGTGTCGCCGCTGGAGCACATGCTGCGCAATGCCGTCGATCACGGTATTGAAACCATGGCGGCACGAGAAGAGGTTGGTAAGCCTAACCAAGGTCACATTGTACTTTCTCTGGCTCGTGAAGGCGGCGATGTGGTGCTGAAACTGCAAGACGATGGCCACGGCATTGACGTACAGTCAGTGCGCCGCAAAGCCATTGAGCGTGGCTTGATGAGCGCTGACAGTGACATGCCCGAAGACGAAATCCTACAGTTCATTCTGAGCAGTGGTTTCTCGACCGCTCAGAAGGTTACACAGATTTCCGGACGCGGTGTCGGTATGGATGTCGTGCACAACGAGGTTAAAGCCCTTGGCGGCACTATGGAAATCAGTACCGAGCAAGGCCAGGGCACTACCTTCCTGATCCGGTTACCGTTCACTGTATCGGTAAACCGCGCCCTGATGGTCGCCAGCGGCGATGACATCTACGCAATTCCATTGAACACCATCGACGGTATCGTGCGTATGCAGCCCGCCGAGCTGCGCAACTATCTTGAGCATCCAGACAAGCACTACCCCTACGGTGACAAGCAGTATGTGATAAAGCCGCTAGGGCAGTTGCTCCGCAATGAACACGAAGTTCACAGTGACGAAATTGCTTTGCCACAGCCCATCATTTTGATCAAGGGAGGGGATCGTAACGAATCCGTTGCTTTGCACATAGATCGCTTAATGGGCTCGCGTGAAATCGTCGTAAAAACACTGGGCCCGCAGTTTGCCACGGTTCCCGCAGTGTCAGGCGCGACCATACTTGGGGATGGTAGCGTGGTCGTCATTCTTGATGTGCCGGCCATGTTGCGTACCTCGCTCTCGACCTTGGTACACCATGCCGATGACAACAATGTGCCAAAAAATGTAACGGCACTACCCGTACGTAAGCGGGATCTCGACACCACAATCAACGTCATGGTGGTGGATGATTCAGTCACGGTGCGTAAGGTTACCAGCCGCTTGCTGACGCGCAATGGCATGGAAGTCATTACTGCGAAAGACGGTGCCGATGCCATGCTTTTGCTGCAGGATCATGTACCGGACATCATTCTGCTAGACATTGAGATGCCACGCATGGACGGCTTTGAGGTGGCTAATCGCGTGCGCCACACTGAGCGATTGCAAAGCATACCCATCATCATGATTACCTCGCGGACCGGGCAAAAGCACAAAGATCGGGCACTGGAAATCGGGGTTAACGACTACATGGGAAAACCGTTCCAGGAGTCGCAGTTGCTGGACGCCATCCAGCGCCTCGTGCTGAATTGATACGGACCTGCACATGAAGGACCCGGCCCCACGCATAGGTATACTCGCTGACCAGCCACTGCAGCAGCAGCGGCTGCGCAGCCTATTGACCGAGGCTGGTCTGCACGTGGTCCTCTGCACCGCTCCGCAACGTACAAGCCCGGCGCTGCTCGACAGCAGCAGTGTGGCCCTATGGTTGGTGGATACCGACCTAGAAGCCTGTCCGGATGACGTATTAGACGCTGTTTTTGGTGAGCACCAAGCACCTGTCATCATTAATGAAGGAATGGCACAGCGCCAAGATGAGCAAGCCTATCAGGCATGGTCACGCCGGTTACTGGACAAGATTCACAGCGCGCTACCGCCTGCGGTATCCAGTCCGGTAACGGCGTTGATTGATGACCGAGAACTGTTCAGTTTGCCCACGCCAGTCAAAACCGTTTTGCCGTTGCCCTCCAGCCTTACCCCGACCAATGAGCATGATCCGGTGCGCACGTTATGGGTGATTGGGGCATCTTTAGGCGGGCCTGCCGCCGTTAAGACCTTTCTCGATCTCTTACCGGCACAACTGCCTTGTGCCTTTTTATATGCCCAGCACATTGATGCACAGTTTCAAGACAGCCTATTGAACGCCGTCGGACGACACAGTAGCCTGACATTAACACACTTGCGAGAAGGCATTACCCTACGTAACGGCCATGTTTATCTGGTTCCCGTCGAGCAAACATTCAGCCTCGATGCGACAAACTTGGTTCAGCTGCACGATACCCGATGGTCTGGGCCCTATGCACCCAGCATTGATGAAACCATGGAGTTTGCTGCAGTACAATTCAGTGGCCAATGTCATGCGCTGATCTTCAGTGGCATGGACGGCGACGCCCTCGTCGGCGCCGAACAGATCCGTGCCGCTGGCGGACAGGTCTGGACACAAGCTCCGAGGTCATGCATTCAATCGGCTATGCCTGATGCCATCCATCAAGCTGGTCTGTCGAATTACCGCGATACGCCACAGGCGCTGGCCCATGCCATCGTTAACCACCTAGTGACCGAGCAGCAGCGCATGTCATCTAGCCCACTCCGGACAACCTGAGGACTTTCCCATGGCCAAACAACTCTCAACCCAAGCAGCCACTGCACAGCCCACCCTGCTGCCCACCCTGTTGTTGCCCATGCAAGCCAGCCAATTGTTGGTGCCAAACGTTGCAATGGCCGAATTGGTGGCCCACCAACTGCCGCAACGTCCGGCACAAAGTCTGCCTGAGTGGATTCAAGGATTCGTGCAATGGCGCGGTGAGTCTGTGCCCTTGGTACTTTACGAAAACTATCTAGGCAAGCGGCGCGGTGCCGAGTCTAACGATTTGCGCATTGCGATTATGAACAGCATCAGTGACCAGTATAAGGGACGCTTTTACGGCATACTCATTCAGGGGATTCCCCGCATGCAGAAGATCACCGAAGAAGAATTGGTCACCCTCGCAGGTGTACCTTCTTCAGGCACGCTGTTTGAAGTGGATACGCCATTAGGTCCGGCAGACCTACCGGACTTGGAAGCTCTGGAAGCCGCGTTAGGCCAAGCCCTGCCTTAGGCGGCCAGCCGACGGCGGATACCGCTGCGCTCTTGCGCTCTACGGCCGACCTTAATAATCGCCCCACAGCGTATTTAAAGCCGCCAACAGCACCACGGGGGCGGTCTCAGTGCGCAGTACACGCGGCCCCATCGCCACTGGCAAGAACGACGCCTGTAGAGCAGCACTGATATCGCCTTCACTCAACCCGCCTTCAGGCCCGATCAAAGCCGCTACCGAATTAACCGGTGGTTGCGCCCGCAAGCGCTGTGCATGCTCATGATGCAACACCAACATTAGCTCCGCTTTTTGGGCATCCAACCAACTATTGAGCGCACACGGAGGATGAATTACCGGCACCCGCGCGCGTCCACACTGCTCTGCCGCACTGATGGCCACTTGCTGCCAACGTTGCCACTTCTTATCGGCGCGCTCACCTTTCAAACGCAATTCACTGCGTTCCGTTTCCAAGGGCGTCAGCTCCGCGATGCCGGCTTCGGTCGCTTTCTGAATGGCATACTCCATGCGGTCGCCTAAGGACATGCCTAAACCGATATGCACCTGCACAGGGCTTTCATTGGTTACGGGCGTGCTGGCCGTAATCGCCGCCTGTGCCGTTTTCTTACCCACCGCCGTCAAGGTGGCGGCATAATCGTGACCGTCACCATTGAACAATACAACGGGTGCGCCGTCGGCTAGCCGAAGCGCCTTGATCAGGTGTTGATGGCTACGGTCGCTCACGACAACGGTAGCCCCCACCATTAAGGGCTGGCTTTCATAAACTCTGGAAATTCGCATAGACTGTATTATGCCTTAGTCGTTTGTTTGATCATGGCCTCTTGGCTCACCAACCTTATGACCGGAAACCATCGTATGCACACGCCTGAATGGACAGAACAATTGTATCAACTGGTGGACAGTTTACCGCGTCATCAGGTAACCAGCTACGGTGCGCTCGCCAAGGCCATTGGCGGCGTAGGCCCACGACAAGTCGCCCGTGCCATGGGCCAGTTGCCAGAAGACACTCAATTACCTTGGCATCGCGTGATTCGCAGCGATGGCACCCTCGCCGAACATGCGAGGGCGGATGAGCAAGAATCTCGCCTACTAGCCGACGGCATACCCGTGTCCCGCAACCGCGTGCATCGACGTCATTTCCATCGTTTTAACTGACGCAAAAAAATAGTGCTAAAACGATAGGATATTCTGTGACACTTCGACTATTACTGTAACAGTGAGCAATACCCCCCTTATCGCAGTCTGCCGTCGCGGTTTACCCCGAACAAGGAGTTTGGTATGCGTAAAAATTTACCCGTCACCGATGTAGAATATGAGTTTCCGGAAACCGACCGTTTAATCTCCAGCACTGACGCCAAGGGCAAAATCCGCCATTGCAACGATGCTTTTGTGCGCACATCCGGGTTTACTCGCGAAGAACTCATTGGTAAACCGCATAACCTGGTACGTCACCCCGATATGCCACCGAAAGTTTTTGAAGACATGTGGCGCTATCTGCAGTCCGGCAAGCCCTGGATGGGCATGGTCAAAAACCGCCGCAAAAACGGCGACTACTATTGGGTCAGTGCTTACGTTACACCCATTTCAGAAGATGGGAAAATCATTGGCTACGAGTCCGTTCGGGTAAAGCCGAACAAGAAGTCGGTGGAAAGGGCTGGTCGTATGTACCGCAGGATCAATGCGGGTAAGTCGATAGACACGCCATTTGAAGTGGCCTATGCCGTGTGCTCGACATGGGGAGCCGTACTGGCAACTACGGTCATCATGCTACTGGCAGGCGCACTGACACAACAATGGGGACTCGCGGCACTGGGGATCGTGCTGCTGTTTGCACAAGACGGTGTGCGCTTTGTCCAACGCCGCAAACTATTGAACACTATATCGCGTCGGCTCAAAAACGCCTTCCATGATCCGCTAGTGGCCCGTACCTATACGTCCACACCCGGTTTGGCCGGGCAAATCGAAATGGCCGTCATGAGTTCACGCGCGCACCTCGCCAATGTGCTGACGCGCATCAATGACGCTGCCAGCAACCTCGCTTCGCAGAGCAAGGGTGCTATGAGCCTCGCTCGCGAGTCAGCGTCATCCATCGAAGAACAACAAAAAGAGTCCGCTCAGGTGGCCACGGCAATCAACCAGATGTCGGCCACTATTCACGAGCTATCCAGTCAGGTACAAAACTCCGCCGATGAAGCCGACCGGGCACACAACCTCGCAGAAGAAGGTACCCGCGTCGTCAAGTCTACCCACGACGGCATGACACAGTTAGCCGGCGCGGTGCAATCCATAGGGGATACTGTCTCGGATGTGGTCGTCAAAACCGGCAACATCTCCAAAGCCGCCGAACTGATTCAGCAAATCACCGAACAAACCAACTTACTGGCGCTCAATGCCGCCATTGAAGCAGCGAGGGCCGGTGAACATGGGCGCGGCTTCTCGGTGGTCGCCGATGAGGTACGTGCTTTAGCGAAACGCACCCATGAATCCACCGAGCAAATTCATCAGATTATTGTCGCGTTACAAGAGGGGGCAAAAGAAGCCGAAAATGCCGCGCATTCTGGCGTCACCGCGGCACAGGAGGGCGTCACCCGGGTGGAGGCCACCAACAGTAGCCTACAAGGCATTGCCGAAGCCGTCGAACGCATTACGTCGATGTCCCACCAAATGGCGGCTTCAATTGAGGAACAAGCGTCCGTCGCAGAAGAAATCAACCGCCAGATCACCCGTATCGCCAGCCTTGCGGACAACAGCTTAGAGAAAGGGGAAGAGACGGCACGTATAGCGACCGAGTTAAATCAAACGTCCGATGAGTTGCACGAACTGGTGGATCGCTTCAGTAATTGATCATGTGGCCGATAACCGTTTTGTACGCTGTGCATTTACTGTACAAAATACTGCTATACTGATCATAAAATGTCATAACAGGCGGAACGTGTATGAAGGCGAGTAGTAGCACGAATGCCCATCGAGATATGGATATCTTATGGTAGCGTCATTCTTCTGCCTGTGGATGCGTGCAATGGCATCATTGCTGTCTAGCGAGGGACTATAAGCGCTATGGATTACTACCATATTGTTCGCCAGCCCATTTTTCAGAAAAAGCGGCAGTTGCATGCGTACGAACTGATTTTGCGCCGTACGCCACTGGGCGCGCCAGAGCCCAGTGAAACCGATGACGCCGACCAAGAAATGATGCGCGAGCCCGGTCCTTTTCAACTCAAAACCATCGCTGATCTGACCGCCGGCAAACATGGCATGGTGTCATTCGATGCCGAAAGCCTGCTGGCCATGGCCCCTTTGGCGCTGCCCAAAAAGCACCTGATTATGGCCGTGGCTGATGAAGTGCAGCCCAGCACCGATGTGGTTAATGCAATCATCAAAATCAAGAATCGCGGCTATACCTTGGCGATTAGCCTACCTACCGACCCGGCGTGGGAGCCCATCTACCCACTGATCAACATCGTCAAGGTGAACCATCGCGCCACGGCCCCCGAAACACTGCAAGCAGTGAAGGAAGCCTTGGAACGTTTCGACGTGCACTACATGGCGACGCACCTGGATACCTACGCCGATTTCGCTGAGGCACGCGAGCAGGAATACGATTACTTTCAAGGGCAATTCTTTGCCCGGGCACAGGCGCAGCGCACCGTCAAGCTCAGTGAAGAGCAAGCCTTATTGGTCACCTTAATCACCGAATGTAATAAGCCAGCGGCTGATTTACAGCTCATGAGTGACATCATTGAGACGGACAAAGTCATGACCGAACGGCTGCTGAAATACGTTAACTCACCGGCATTTTTACGTGGCAACCCGATTGAGACACTCCCCCAAGCATTGGTGTATTTGGGAGAAGACGAAGTAAAGCGCTTTGCCACGGTGATTGCCACCGGCCAACTGAGTCCCAGTAAACCACCCGAGTTGATACGCCTCGCTATTGCCCGTGCACGTTTTTGCGAACTGCTGGCCCGCGAGCAAAAGTCAGTAGACCCGGCGCGTGCTTTCGTGGTTGGGCTGTTTTCGCTACTGGACGCAGTTATGGACGACAAGCTAGAAGCCTTACTTGAACGCCTGTTGCTCAATACCGATGTTCGCACCGCTCTGGTTCAGCACAAAGGTTTGTTGGCCGGATACTTGGCCGTAATCCGCATGCTAGAGCGTGCCGACTGGGGGCGCTTACATACTGCAATTACGCGACTGAAGCTGGAAGATAAAATGATTAACGGGCTGTATAAGGAGGCAATCCACTGGGCGAACGCCTACGATCCTGATAAATAGCACGGTCTCACACACAATTCAGCATGCCAGACGGCAACTCGGATCGGCGACAATGAAGACTGACTATATTTTTCGCTTTAACGATCGCTCTCCTCTGACTATCAGTGTGCAGCAAAACGACCAAGGCCTGATCTCCGGTGTGCTGCCTGAGTCCAAAGACAGCCTGAGTCCAGTGACTGCTCTTGCCCACTGCCAATGTGCTCATTGCCCTTTGCAGGCCGACGAACACCCATACTGCCCGCTCGCCGCCACCATTTGTCCTGCTCTTGCGGAGTTTGGTCAATTGACCTCCTATGAAGAAACACGCGTATTAGTCGTCACGGAAGAGCGGAGCTACCTCAAGCGCACGTCGCTGCAACAAGGGTTACGGTCATTGCTCGGCTTATTGATGGGTGGCAGTGGTTGCCCTTACATGCTGTACTTCCGGCCGCTGGCACGCTTTCACCTGCCATTTTCCAGCGACGCCGAAACGGTGTTTCGGTCGCTCGGTAATTTTTTGATTGCCCAACACCTCCATAATCGCCGCCATTCCGGCGACCAACCAGGGTCCTCAAAGACACTTGAACGCATCTATGCAGATGTTCATCAGGTCAACGCAGGCATGAGTCGACGCCTACGCAGTATGGCATCTTCGGACGCCATCAATAACGCACTTGTACTGTTGGACTTGTTCACTGGGCTGATGAATACCTATCTGGAAGAAGAAACGGACACGCTCGAGCATCTGTATGCAGAGTTTATTGCACAACAACAATGAAGCCCGATGATGGAGTGCAACGCCAACCACAGTAGTGCAGCATTCACCTAGAGCAAATCAACACACCGCTCATACCTAAACTCAACTCTTTTTCAAATCGATGTTATGCATCAACCAAACTGGTGTGCTACAGTTTAATCGAACATCGTTCGTTTACGTGCTGTAGAGTTCGACTCTATTTTGCTTGTATTCATGTGGTCCTGCAGTTGGAGATTCACTGATGTCAAACGTTCGCTTTTTGTTGTTAACACAGCAGGTACACTTACCTTTCTTGGCGTGGCGCACGGCGCGCTAAGGAGTATGAACACATGACCAAGCGCAACAGATCCCTGACCTTAAAGTTTAACCTCTGGGCGGTGTCCATCATCACCCTAATGCTCATTTTGAGCTCATTCATAAACTATACCCGAACCGCACAGAACTGGCGTGACGCAGTGGCCGCTCAACAGAACGACATCGCCACCTTCATAGGTTTATCACTGCCTTCTGCCCTGTGGAACTTTGAACTAAATACGGTGGATCAGATACTACGTGCCTCGGTTGGCAGTGCTGTACTCACCGGTGTCTATCTAGCCGAGGACAGCCGTTTTTCCCGCGGTTTGGTGATCAACGCTCAAGGTGAAATTGAAGCCGCCAGCGAACTGCCTGAAACAGCTGGCTTATTTGAAGTGCCGTTGTACCTTGAAGATGCTGGCGATGCGCCGATCGCTACGGCGTATTTGGAATTGGATCCTCGCTTTCTGAACGAGCGTCTGCGTGCGGTAGTGACCATGGCCATTGTGAGCACGCTGATTCTGGCTGTCATCCTCATGGTAGTCATTCATACCCTGATGACACTCTTGGTTAAACGCCCTATCGTTCAGTTACGCGACGCCATGCGCGATATTGCCCAAGAAGATGGCGACCTAACACGCCGCCTTGTGGTAATTGAGCAAAATGAAATCGGCAGCTTGGTGACTTACTTCAATGCCTTTATGGACAAGTTGCAGTCGTCCATCAGCTCGGTCGGCGCCATCGCTTTAGAGGTCGACAAGTCTGTAGCACGCATGGAGGAATCTTTTGCCAGCAGTCGTCAACTGGTTTCCGAACAAACCGTAGAGATCGACTCAATTGCCACTGCGGTTACCGAAAGCGCAACGGCGACGCACGATGTTGCACAGAACGCACAAATTGCAGCCGTCGCCGCCGAAGATGTTGTGGTCAATGCAGACAAAACACGGCAAGCGATGGATCAAACTGTGCATACCATGCACGAGTTAGCGACTCAGATTGATGAAACCGCCGCAGCCATGGCGTCTCTGCAAGGTGACGTGGACAGTATTTCTGAAATCATGGCCGTTATTCGCGGCATTGCCGAACAAACCAACCTACTTGCACTGAATGCGGCAATTGAAGCCGCGCGCGCCGGCGAGCAAGGTCGCGGCTTCGCAGTTGTGGCGGATGAAGTACGCAACCTTGCGGCAAGAACCCAGGGCAGCACCACCGAAATTGCAGAAAAGATAGATCGCCTTAAGCAAAGTGCAGAGCGCGGCGTCGCACTCGCTCAATCCGGCAAAGCATCCAGCGAAGCCTCAGTTCAACACGTTGGCAATGCACAAAACACGCTGGGCGATATTCTGGATTCGATGAACAAGATCAATGATATGGCTGCTCAAATAGCTACTGCGGTAGAACAGCAATCGCAAGTCAGCCAAGAGATCAGTGTGAACATCAATCGGATGACCGAACTTTCTCAACAAGCGACCGACCAAGTGGATCAATCATCCGCCGCCAGTTCGGATGTAAGTGCTCAAACTCAGTCTCTTAAACAAAACCTCGCCGGGTTTCGTTGGTAGGGTGTTTCCACACGGAGTGGAGAGCCCAAGTTCATCAGGCATTGATGAACACACTTTACGCACTGCGAAGCAAGGGTTGCGACAAGGTGACACTCAGACTTTAACTTCACCGGAGTACACAACATGAACCTTAACTCGTTAATCCCCCAAACACGACTTTTACGCCTAGCGATCGGCGCGCTGGTCACTTTGCTACTCGCGGCACCCACCGCAATGGCACGCACCATCACCCTCGCCAGTGGCGACTGGTCGCCCTATCAAGGGGACACATTACCGAATGGTGGTCCTGCCGCTCAGGTGGTCAGCGAAGCCTTCGCACAAGAAGGGTGGAATGTGCAGTACCGTTATTTGCCCTGGGCACGCGGTCTGGAAATGACACGTCAGGCTGACTTAGACGGTACCTTCCTATACAGCTACAACAGCGAACGTGGTACGCAATTTCTCTACAGCGACCCGGTTATTTCCCTTGAAACCGTGGTGTTCTACCGAAACGATCAACCTATCAGCTGGGAGGCTCCGGACGACTTGAAGGGCAAGGTATTCGGCGCAGTGACGGCTTATGACTATGGCTTCGTCACCGAGGACGCGGGCTTTACACTGGATCGCGTTGGTGTCCCAGAAAACAACTACCGTAAGCTGCAAGCCGGTCGCTTAGACGGTGTGCTGGAAGAAGTACAGGTTGGCTTGGAATTGGCACGCTCTATCGGTGCTGCTGACCAAATATCGTTTTATCCTAAACCGATCAAAGCTGATCCTTATCACCTGATCATCTCGCGTGACCACCCCGATGCACAGCTCATCATTGATACCTTCAATGCCGGACTTAAAAAGCTGAGCGACAGCGGACGGTTAAATGAGATCCTCTATCAGTGATAGGGTAAAAAGAAAAAAGGAGGCATTGGCCTCCTTTTTTAACATTTGCGATCGCCAAGGTTACCAGCTACTTCTGATTTCTGCCTTTTAGCAAGAACACCCTGTTACTCCACCGTAACGCTCTTGGCCAAATTGCGTGGCTGGTCCACATCGGTGCCTTTGATCAAGGCGACATAGTACGACAACAACTGTAACGGTATGGTGTAGACCACCGGCGCCAGCAAATCGGGGACGGTCTGCATAGTAATCACCTGAATACCGGGCTCCGGTTCCATGTTGGCGTTTTCGTCGGCAAACACGTAAAGCTGGCCACCTCGCGCGCGCACTTCTTCCATGTTCGATTTCAGCTTTTCCAACAGGTCGTTGTTGGGTGCAACGACGATGACCGGCATGTCTTCGTCAATCAATGCCAGTGGGCCATGTTTCAGCTCGCCTGCGGCGTAGGCTTCGGCGTGAATGTAGGAAATCTCTTTGAGCTTTAGCGCGCCTTCCATCGCAATGGGGTACTGGGTGCCACGCCCCAGAAATAAGGCATGATGCTTGTGAGCGAAGTCTTCCGCCAACTCTTCAATGCTGCTGGAAAGCTGCAAGGCTTGCTCCACCAGTGTTGGCAGTTTAGCCATTAGCTCAACCAACGGCTTAACGTGCTTGCCTTGCTCTTGTGCGATGCTCATGGTCAACAGCAACAAGCCAGTCAACTGCACGGTAAAGGCCTTGGTGGAAGCAACGCCAATTTCCACGCCAGCGCGCATCATATAAGCGAGGTCGGATTCACGCACCAGCGAAGAACCCGGTGCATTGCAAATGGTCAAGGATGCGGCATAGCCGAGGTCTTTAGCAAGGCGCAGTGCTGCCAGGGTATCGGCGGTCTCTCCGGACTGTGAGATGGTTACCAGCAGGCTGTTCGGTAGTACGACGGATTTGCGGTAACGGAACTCGGAGGCGATTTCCACTTGGCAGGGGATACCGGCGATCTCTTCAAACCAATACCGCGCGACCATACCAGCGTGATAGGAGGTACCACAGGCGATAATTTGTACTGCTTGAATGTCACGCAAAATGTCGATGCTACCGGCGCCAAAAGCTTCGGCCACCACACGACCGGCGTTAATACGACCCTCTAAAGTAGCGCGCAGGCTGTCGGGCTGTTCGTGAATTTCCTTCAACATAAAATGGCGATAGCCCGCTTTGTCACCGGCATCATGGTTGACCGTGCTTTCGACTATTTCGCGCTCAACCCGTTCGTCGTTGAGATCGAAAATACGCACCGAGGTACGCTTAACTTCTGCCACATCGCCTTCCTCAAGGTACTGAAATCGACGTGTAACCGGTAACAAGGCAAGTTGGTCAGACGCAACAAAGTGCTCACCGATACCATAACCAATCACCAGCGGCGCCCCGGAGCGGGCCACCACAATGGTCTCCGGTTCGTTGGTGTCCATGACGGCGGTACCGTAAGCGCCCTCCAGAAGTTTGCGCGCAGCCTGTACCGCTTCGACCAGGCTGCCGTGTTGGCTGCGTAGGTCAGCGATTAGGTGGGCGATGACTTCAGTATCTGTCTGCGACACAAACTGATAGCCCTTGCTTTTTAGGCCATTGCGCAGCGTCTGGTGGTTTTCGATGATGCCATTGTGCACTACGGCGACACTGCCGCTGGTATGTGGGTGAGCGTTCACTTCGCTGGGTTCACCGTGTGTTGCCCAACGCGTGTGTGCGATGCCGGTACCACCGGGCAGCGGCTGGGTACTCAGAGCGGCGGCCAGTTCCGATACCTTGCCCAGACGCTTGGTTTGGCGCAGCTCGCCGCCTGCTTGCATGACCGCTACACCAGCGCTGTCATAACCACGGTATTCCAGGCGGCGCAGGCCTTCTACTAGAATATCCACCACATCACGTTGCGCTACGGCTCCAACAATCCCACACATAGTCATTTCTCCTAACGCTTGCGGTATCTAGATGCCATACCATAAGCCATATGAATTAAGTTACTCCGCACTCCCTAGAGCACGGTACATTAAAGATCTTTTTGTTTATCGCTCAGGCAGCTGCGGAAATTCTCGCCAGTCGGTCATCACATTGGTAACTGATAATTGTGCTAGCTGCTCAGCAGTAGCCGATGGGCGGTAAGCCCAAACAGTGGCTCCGCTTTCTGTCGCTGCTACCAGTCCGGGATAACTGTCTTCAATGATCAAACACTGCTTAATATCAAACCCTAACCGCTCTGCCGATCGCCGATAAATGGCCGGATCGGGCTTGGCAACACCCATTGCTTCGGCATCAAAACGCTGTGCTCCCGAGAAGTACCTATCTAGCCCAGAAACACCTAACTTAAACGCCAATTCTTGTGTACGTGAGTTAGTCACTACTGCGAACGGCAGTGCTAAACGATCCAAAAGCTCGACCACACCCGGCATTGGCAATAGGGCATCGGCCATCAGACTTTCAAAGTACGTGCGGTTATCGGCCAAAAAAGTGTCCGGAAGAGTCTGCCCAATCAGCTCTTCAATCATTTCAATACAACGAGGCCACGCATGTCCGGTAAACTGCTGCGCCACCTCATGTTCGGTCAGGGTAACCCCTACACTCTGTAACGACTTGTGGAGAGCACGCGTCGCGATGGATTCCGAATCGACCAATACTCCGTCGCAATCAAATAGCACCGCCGCAAAGGACGTCTCGGTAGGCATGCGTTAAGCGTCCTTTTTAGTTGGGCGTTGCCACTTAGCGAGCGTTAGCTGCTTAGCGCGGGCGAGGGTTAACTGTTGGGCCGGAGCGTCTTTGCTGATCACTGAACCTGCGCCGACATAGCCGCCATCCCCTATGGAAACTGGGGCGATTAAGGTACTGTTGGAGCCAATGAAAGCTCCGTCACCAATGCGCGTGCGGTACTTATTCACGCCGTCGTAGTTACAGGTAATGGTGCCTGCCCCGATGTTAGCGCCCGCGCCCACTGTGGCATCGCCGACATACGTCAGGTGATTTACTTTAGCACCTTCGCCGATCTGTGATTTCTTGATCTCCACGAAATTGCCGACTTTGGCCTTAGCCGCCAGTGCTGTACCGGGACGCAAACGCGCAAAGGGGCCAACATTAGCATTTGGCCCGACGTGCGACTCTTCGATCAGAGTGTTGTCGAGAATAACTGCGCCATCGGCAATATGACTGTGCCGAATAATGCAGTTGGCACCGATGGTGACATTGGAACCCAGGGAGACATTGTCCAAGATGACATTTACATCGATGACGTTATCTGTACCGGTGGTTACTGTACCGCGCAAATCTAAACGAGCCGGATCGATCACGGTCACGCCTTGCAACATTAAACTCTCCACCCGGCGGCGCTGATATTCGCGCTCCAAGGCCGCCAACTGCACGCGGTTATTAACGCCCTGCGTGGCAATCAAGTCGTCAGCTTCTACTCCGTTAACGACCAAACCGTCCGCTACGGCCATAGCCACAAGGTCAGTCAGATAATACTCTTGCTGTGCGTTACTGTTGTCCAAGCGCGGCAAAGCCTGTTGTAGCCACTGACCGGGCACGGACATGATGCCGGTGTTAATTTCTTTGATGCGAAGTTGTTCTGGCGTGGCGTCCTTTTGCTCTACGATGGCAGTGATAGCGTTATGTTCACGCACGACACGACCATAGCCAGTCGGGTCATTCAATGACGCCGTGAATAGCGTCAAGCCTTCGGCCCGCTCGCCGCTTAGTAAAGGCAACAGTGCATTAGCCTCGATCAGCGGAACATCGGCATAAAGAATCAGTACACGTTGGTCGTCTTTTATACAGGGTAAGGCTTGTGCCACGGCATGGCCGGTACCCAACTGCTCCGCCTGAGTGACGAATCGAACAGGCTGTTCGGCGAACTGCGCTTTCACCGCTTCGGCGCCATGACCAACCACCAGAGTAATATCTCCACCCAGTTGTTGTGCCGTATCAACGACGTGCTGCACCAAGGGCGTCCCCGCCAAGGGGTGTAGCACCTTAGGCAATTTCGATTTCATGCGTGTGCCTTGACCCGCCGCCAAAATGACAATGTGTACTGACATTTGAGTTTCTCCCTATTTGGCGTTCATTCTAAGGCATGTTGACGGGATTCATAGCCCTGTAATTGTCATTTTCTTTATGACATAAATAAGGCCATAGGTTCGCAGGCAAATCCACAGGCATAAAAAAAGCGACCCGAAGGTCGCTTTCTCGCATAGCGGGCCGCGCAAGTAAGCTTACTTGCGACGACGACGCATTGCTTCGAGCACACGCAGTTGCGCCATGGCTTCTGCCAAACGCGCGGCGGCGTACGCATAATCAGCGTCGCCAACGAGATGTGCCATTTCTTTCTTCGCTTCTTCAGCTGCTTTTTCCGCAGCCGCCTGATCGATATCATCCGCTCGGGTTACCGTGTCGGCAAGAATGGTCAGTAGGTTCGGCTGCACTTCTAAGAAGCCACCGGACACATACATCATCTCTTCTTTGCCGCCCTGTCGGGTGATCTTAATGTAGCCAGGTTCAAGTGTAGTCAGCAGCGGAGCGTGATTAGGCAGAATACCCAATTCGCCCATGGCACCGCTGGCGACCAAAAACTCGACCAGACCCGAAAAGATCTTGCCTTCAGCGCTGACGATATCGCAATGTACAGTCATTGCCATCATTCTCTCCCTAAGGGATCACAGAAAACCAACCTTACCCATTGCTGCGTAAGGTTGGCTTCCATTATTTGGCCTTGCTGGCTTCGTAGCCTTCAATCACTTCCTGAATGGTGCCCTTCATGTAGAAGAACTGCTCAGGGATGTGATCGTAGTTACCGTCCAGAATGCCCTGGAAACCGCTGATGGTGTCTTTCAAGGACACGTACTTACCAGGGGCGCCAGTGAAGATCTCGGCCACGTGGAAAGGCTGAGACAGGAAGCGCTGGATTTTACGAGCGCGCGCAACGATCTGCTTATCTTCGTCGGACAACTCGTCCATACCCAAGATGGCGATGATGTCTTTCAGTTCGTTGTAGCGCTGCAACACTTCTTGCGTATCACGTGCCACGTCGTAGTGTTCACGACCAATAACCAAGGGATCAAGCTGACGCGACGTCGAATCCAGTGGGTCTACCGCTGGGTAGATACCCAAAGCAGCGATGTCACGGCTCAGTACGACGGTAGCGTCCAAGTGCGCAAACGTGGTCGCAGGCGATGGGTCAGTCAAGTCGTCCGCCGGTACGTATACCGCCTGAACAGACGTGATAGAGCCCGACTTGGTGGACGTAATACGCTCCTGCAGAGCACCCATCTCTTCAGCCAGTGTCGGCTGGTAACCTACTGCTGAAGGCATACGACCCAAGAGTGCGGATACTTCCGTACCGGCCAAGGTGTAACGATAGATGTTGTCCACGAAGAACAGTACATCACGGCCTTCATCACGGAAACGCTCGGCCATGGTCAAACCGGTCAAAGCAACGCGCAAACGGTTACCCGGTGGCTCGTTCATCTGGCCGTACACCATGGCTACCTTAGACTCAGGCAGGTTTTCCAACTGAATAACACCGGCTTCTGACATCTCGTGGTAGAAGTCGTTACCTTCACGAGTACGCTCACCTACACCGGCGAACACGGACAAACCAGAGTGCTCTTTCGCGATGTTGTTGATCAGCTCCAGCATGTTTACCGTTTTACCCACACCGGCACCACCGAACAGACCGACCTTACCGCCTTTCGCGAATGGGCAGATCAAGTCGATAACCTTGATACCGGTTTCCAGGATTTCCTGACTCTGCGCTTGTTCAGCATAGCTCGGAGCATCCCGGTGAATGGACATGCGTTCTTTTTCACCGATAGGGCCACGTTCGTCGATGGGGTTACCCAAGACGTCCATGATGCGACCCAAGGTTTCAGTGCCAACCGGCACCATGATGGGACCATTGGTGTTGTTCACATCCAGGCCACGCGTGAGCCCTTCGGACGCACCCATGGCAATGGCACGTACAACGCCGTCGCCCAGCTGCTGCTGAACTTCCAAGGTCAGGTCTTTGCCTGCCACGGTCAGGGCGTCATACACTTTAGGCACAGAATCACGTGGAAATTCCACGTCTACTACTGCGCCGATGATCTGTACGATCTTTCCGCTACTCATTAGTATTTCCTCTCAATCCCGAATATTGGGGAGCTCGCTACACCGCCATGGCGCCGCTAACGATCTCAGACAATTCCTGCGTAATACTGGCCTGACGGGCTTTGTTGTATTCCAACGCTAGCTCGTCCATCAAATCCCCAGCATTATCTGTCGCGTTCTTCATTGCCATCATCCGCGCGGCCTGCTCACAAGCCAGATTCTCAACTACGGCCTGGTACACCATGGCCTCAACATAACGGGAAAACAAACCGTCCAACAACTTCTTGGCATCTGGCTCGTAAATATATTCCCAAATGTCGCGCTTTGCCGTTTCATCTTCAGCCGCTACCAAAGGCAGCAACTGCTCGACGTTTGGCGTCTGCGTCATGGTGTTAACGAACTCGTTATAAACCAGAAACAGACGATCAATTTCGCCCTTGTTGTATTTCTGGAGCATAACCTGAACAGAACCAATAACGTCTTTGACTTCTGGTTTGTCGCCCAGTGAGCTCGTGGCTGCAACGCTGCGCAAGCCGATTTTGCGGAAAAATCCCGCGCCCTTGTTACCGATGGTGCAGACCTCAACGCCTACGCCCTGATTCTTCCATTCAGTGATCGACTTCAGTGCGGCCTTAAACATGTTGGCGTTCAGACCACCACAGAGGCCACGGTCGGTCGATACCATGATATAACCTACGTTCTTTACCTCACGCTCCTCGAGGTAAGGGTGTGTGTAGTTATAGTCGGTATCGGCGTTTGCGATGTGGCCGATCACCAGACGTACTTTTTCAGAATACGGCTTGGTGGCTTGCATCCGGTCCTGGGCTTTGCGCATCTTGCTCGCCGAAACCATTTCCATCGCGGAAGTGATTTTCTGCGTATTCTTGATGCTCCCAATTTTGGAGCGTATCTCTTTTCCGGCTGCCATAATTATCGCCTCAAACTAATCTGGGCAGAGTTGCCGGTATGTGGCAACCGCCCAGATATGATCAGGAACCAGCTTAGCTACGAGAAGCCTTAAACTTCTCGATACCTTCACGGAACGCTTTCTCGATGCTGTCATCGTATTTGCCAGAAGCAACGATGTCTTTCATCAGGTCGGCGTATTCCGCTTGCATGAATTTGTGCAAGTCTGACTCGAATGAACCAATGTCACTCACTGCAACGTCTTTGAGGTAACCCTCGTTCGCTGCAAAGATAGACACTGCCATTTGTGCGATAGACAGTGGTGCGTACTGAGCTTGTTTCATCAGCTCTGTCACGCGCTCACCGTGGTCTAGCTGGGCACGCGTCGCTTCATCCAGATCAGATGCGAACTGCGAGAATGCCGCCAATTCACGATACTGAGCCAATGCCGTACGAATACCACCGGACAATTTCTTAACAATTTTGGTCTGCGCCGCACCACCTACACGAGAAACCGAAATACCCGCGTTCATTGCCGGACGAATACCGGAGTTGAACAGGTTGGTTTCCAGGAAGATCTGACCGTCAGTAATCGAGATTACGTTGGTCGGTACGAATGCCGATACGTCACCACCTTGAGTTTCGATGATTGGCAGCGCGGTCAAAGAGCCGGTTTTGCCTTTCACTTCGCCTTTGGTCAGCTTTTCAACTTCTTCTGCATTAACGCGTGAAGCACGCTCAAGCAAACGTGAGTGTAGATAGAATACGTCACCAGGGTAGGCTTCACGACCTGGCGGACGACGGAGCAACAGCGAGATTTGACGGTAAGCAACAGCCTGTTTAGACAGGTCATCGTATACGATCAAGGCATCTTCGCCACGGTCACGGAAATACTCACCCATGGTGCAGCCAGCGTAAGGCGCCAAGAACTGCATAGAGGCAGGAGTAGAAGCAGAAGCGGCTACGATGATGGTGTGTTTCAACGCATCGTGCTCTTCCAGCTTGCGTACGACGTTAGCAATGGTCGACTGTTTCTGACCGATGGCAACGTATACACACTTAACGCCCGTGTCTTTCTGCGCGATGATGGCATCGATGGCCATGGCGGTTTTACCCGTCTGGCGGTCACCGATGATCAACTCACGCTGACCACGACCGATGGGTACCATGGCATCAACGGCTTTGTAGCCGGTTTGCAATGGTTGATCGACCGACTGACGAGCGATTACACCAGGCGCCACTTTTTCAATAGCGTCAGTGCCAACAGCTTCTACAGGGCCTTTACCATCAATAGGATTACCCAGCGCATCCAGAACACGACCCATCAGGCCTGGGCCTACGGGTACTTCTAGGATACGACCGGTGCAATGACACTTTTGACCTTCGGCCAAACCTTTATAGTCACCCAGTACAACAGCACCAACGGAGTCACGCTCCAAGTTCAGTGCCATACCGAATAAACCACCGTCAAAGGCGATCATTTCACCGTACATTACATCGGCAAGACCGTGGATACGAACGATACCGTCAGATACCGACACGATAGTGCCTTCATTTTTTGCTTCAGAAGATACATTGAGACCCTCAATGCGCTTCTTAATCACTTCACTGATTTCTGAAGGATTTAATTGCTGCATGCTATTTCCCTCAATTAGGAATTCATCGCTTCTGCCAGTTTGACCAAACGACCGCGTACAGAACCATCGATCACGGTATCACCGTAACGAATGATGATACCGCCTTTCAAAGACGGATCGAGCTCTGTCGACACCTGAACCGCACGGTTCAGCTTCTTGGTAATTTTTTCTGACAGGGTTTTTATCTGTGCATCGGACAACGCGAACGCAGTAGAGATCACCACGTCGGCGGTTTGTTCTTCCGCCAAACGCAACGTTTCGAATTGCTCAAAGACTTCCGGTAACAGACCCAAACGGCTGTTCTCTGCCATCGTAGCAACAAGATTTTCACCGCCAGCGACCATGTCTTCAGTACACAACGCGACCAGTTGCTCTACTTTTTGCGCTGTAGAGAGACTGACGTGGTTTACCAACGACTGGACTTCGGGTATGCAAGCAACGCTGGCTAAGGAGCGCAGCATCGCCGACCACCCAGTAAGCTGGCCGTTCGCCTTGGCTACATCGAACGCCGCTTTCGCGTAAGGACGTGCTAATGTGCTGATTTCTGCCATAGCCTCATCCCCTTAGAGTTCTGCTGCCAGTTTTTCCAGCATGTCACTGTGGACTTTCTCGTCGATAGAGGCATCCAATACTTTCTCTGCGCCCAGCATTGCAAGCACTGCGACTTTCGCACGCAATTCTTCTTTTGCCAGGTTTTGCTCGTGTTTGATATCTTCACGGGCGGCAACGATTAAACGCTCACCTTCCGCACGAGCTTCAGCCTTTGCTTCATCCACTAACTGTGCAGCACGACGATTCGCCTGCTCAATAATGGCTGCTGCCTGTTCTTTGGCTTCACGCAATTTTGCCTTTGCGCTATCTTGCGCGAGCTCCAGATCTTTGCTTGCACGATCAGCGGCGTTTAAGCCATCGGCAATCTTCTTCTGGCGCTCTTCGATAGCCGCCACGAGTGGCGGCCAAACGAACTTTGCGCAAAACCATACGAACAGACCAAAGGTGATGATTTGACCAACTAACGTGTAGTTAAAATTCACGTTTCACCTCTTTCTGTTGATAGCTTGAATTGATCAACGACCCAAAATACTTCAGGACGGACAACGGGTTATCACAGGAAGATCAAGAGCATTGCGATACCAACACCGATGATAGGAATAGCTTCTACCAGACCAGCGATGATGAAGAATTTAGTCTGCAGTGCAGGTGCCAATTCAGGCTGACGAGCTGTAGTTTCCAACAGCTTGCTACCCAGGTTACTGATAGACAGTGACGCACCTAGTGCACCGGCAGCCAAGATGATTGCAACAGCAAAATATACAGCAGTTTCCATGGTTTTCTCCTAGAGTTTCAGTAGTTTAAAAGTTAAAACGGGTTAAATACTTAGGTAATACGCTTACTTATGAGGGCCGCAGCCCTCTGCTTTCTAATGGTCTTCCTGCGCCATGGCGAGATAAACCGTGGCAAGTACCATAAAGATAAAGGCTTGCAGAGTAACCACCAGAATGTGGAACACGGCCCAAACAAACTGCAGCGCCCCCGCCAGTGGCATGAACACTATACCAGCCATAAACATCAAGGCGATCAACAAGAAGATCATTTCACCGGCATACATGTTGCCGAACAGACGCAAGCCGAGACTGACCGGCTTCGACAACAGACCGACGATTTCCATAAACAGGTTAACGGGGATGAACAACCAGTGGTTGAACGGCGTGAAAGACAACTCACGCAGGAAGCCCCAGCCTTTCACCTTTATGGAGAAGGCAACGACCATGATCAGCACGAAAATCGCCATACCCAAGGTGACGTTGGCATCGGTCGTCGGCGCGACTTTTTGGTAATTTATGCCAAAAGCCACTTCCAGCGTGTAAGGAATCAAATCCACTGGCAGCAGTTTCATGCAATTCATTAGAAAGACCCAGACAAAAATCGTCAGGGCGATCGGAGCAATGCTTGAGGTACGACCGTGAAAGACTTCTTTCACCGTTTTATCGATAAACTCAACGACCATTTCGACCAGACACTGGAACTTGCCTGGCACGCCAGAGTTGGCGCGTTTCGCAGCCAAACCGAACGTAATGCAGAACACCAAGCCCAACAAGGTGCCCCAGAACATTGAGTCAACGTGGATGCTTTGAAAGCCCATTGCCTTGGCAATGTATGAACTCTGTGCGAGCTGCCAGCCAGCCTCTACACCGAACTCTGCAGCGGCTTCTGGAGACAGATAACCATAGGTAAGGTTAGCTAGGTGGTGCTGAATGTACTCAGAGGGAGTCTCGTATGCCATAGTCGTTTAAGCCTCTTTTACCGCCGCGGCGGCAGTTGAATTAGAATGCTGCTCAATATCAGGCCATATACATAAAAGAAGAGCAGTGTGGCCATAAGCCAACCTGCCGCAACGCCAGGATATCGAGTAAAAATGAGTGCGCAGCCAAAGGCTACAAACACCAATTTCCCAGTAAAGCCGACCACAATGGATAGAAAAAGGCTGACTGACTGCTCAGCGCCAACAAACCGCAGGCTTAACAATGAAAACACCCACTGCGGTATGGCATAGAGCAAGCCGCCTAATAAGACGGCAATGCCGATCTCTGAGGACACTAGGAACGCTAACAAAGTGAGTGTCATCAGGGACACCAGTTCGACGACTTTGGCTGTTATTATGCGCCTTTTAAAGTCAGTCGCTTGTTGCGCTTGCGTGGTCACCTGATGTTCGGTCACCGGCCCTCTGTCTATTCGTTGATGGTCATCAAAAGCGCGGGAAAGTATAGGTGTTCAAAGGCTCACCATCAATAGTTGATTCGCTTTTAACACCTAGCCGCCTGTATCTGTGTCGGTAATACTCTACTCTTGTCGCGATTATGCTCGTAATGAATGCCTTCTCTCTACTTACTTGAGATGATCGAGAATACCGTCCAGCTCATCCAGGCTGTTATAACTGATCACCAAGGAGCCTTTGCCCTGCGCACCATGCTTGATCGCCACCGGGGCACCTATGCGCGCCGCCAAGGTGTCTTCCAATTTGCGAATATTGGCATCGACAGGCGGCTTAGTTGCCGGGCCATGATTACTACGCAACGCATGATTCTTTACTAAGGCCTCGGCTTGCCGCACGTTGAGGCCTTTAGCCACCACTTCTTGCGCAATGCGGATTTGATCGGCGCCTTCAAGGGTCAGCATGGCGCGCGCGTGGCCCATTTCAATATCGCCGTGTTCGAGCATGCGGCGTACTTCCGACGTCAGATTCAACAAGCGCATCAAATTCGCTACGGTTGCTCGCTTTTTGCCGACAATGTCTGCCACTTCTTGCTGAGTTAACTCAAACTCTTTTTGCAGACGCTGCAAAGCCACGGCTTCTTCGACCGGATTCAGGTCTTCACGCTGAATGTTTTCGATCAGCGCCATGGCAATGGCGTCTTCATCGCTGACTTCGCGGATTACCGCGGGTACCGACTCCAGACCCGCCATCCGCGCCGCACGCCAGCGCCGTTCACCGGCAATGATTTCGTATTTATCCGAGGTTATAGCCCGAACAACGATAGGCTCAATGATACCTTGCGAGCGAATGGAGGCCGCCAGCTCTTCCAAGCCGTCCGATGACATATCTCGGCGCGGCTGATACTGCCCACGCTGCAATGCATCCAATGGTAAGTAACTGAGGTCGCCGCGTGGGTCCGGCACACGTGCCGCCGTGGGTGTTGGCTCAAGGGCTGTTGAGTGTGATTCCGAGCTTACCGGCACTTCTACCCGCACCGCAGGCTGGCTGATCAGGCTACTCAGGCCTTTCCCTAATCCTCTTTTTTTAACCGACATAACTTAACGTACTCAATTGGCTGTAGCCTGGGTTTCTTCTTGACGACGAATAAACTCACCAGCCAAGGCCAGATAGGATAAAGCGCCCCGTGACGACTGATCATACTGCATCACCGGGAGTCCATAAGATGGTGCTTCGGCAACACGAATATTGCGCGGAATTACCGTGCGATACAGGCGTGCGCCAAAATGGTTTTGCAATTCCTTCGACACATCAGACGTCAGGCTGGTGCGGCCATCGTACATGGTACGCAGCACACCCTCGACTTCCAGCTTGGGATTCGTAGCGTCTTTAATCTGCTCGATGGTGTCCAATAAGGCGGCAATACCTTCAAGAGCAAAGTACTCGCACTGCACCGGAATCAGTACCGCATCGGCAGCGGTTAATGCATTAACCGTCAGCATATTAAGCGATGGAGGACAATCCAGAATGATCATGTCATATTGATCACGCACGGTTTCCAACGCCATCGACAAGCGATGCTCGCGCTGATCCACATTCAACAGCTCAACTTCCGCCGCCGTGACATCGCCATTCGAAGGAATCATATCGTAACCCGCCTGCTCGGCGTGCACGATGACTTTATCGAGCGGGGTTTTTTCAATCAAGACATGGTAGAGGTGGAACTCGAGCTCATTTTTACTGATGCCGCTACCCATGGTTGCATTACCTTGCGGGTCCATATCCACCAGCAATACTTTACGCTTGGTTGCGACCAAGGACGCCGCGAGGTTAATTGCCGTGGTCGTCTTCCCTACCCCACCTTTTTGGTTGGTGACGGCGATGATTTTCTTCATGCAACACTCCGATACTGTAGCCGGTGCTATGAACGACCGATGAATTCTATGTTTACCGCTGCCCAGTTTACGCCGCGCCCAAAACTACCAGATGTCGCTGACCATCGGCACCGGGCACCTGCAATTGCCGAACGCTGGTTACGTGAATATCTGCGGGCAGCGCCGCCAGCTCCTCATCCGGGTAGAGCCCTTTCATGGCAATGAACTGACCGTCTGGCGCCAACAAATGGCGCGACCAAGCCACCATATCGGCCAAGGTAGCAAAGGCTCGACTGGTGATCACGTCAAAGGGTTCAGCGCTGTAGGATTCCACACGACTCTGTATGGTTGCAACTGATTTTAACCCCAGCTCCATCGTCATCTGGCGCAAAAAGCGAATTTTTTTGCCATTGCTGTCGAGCAAAGTCACCGTGATATCGGGCCGCGCAATGGCGACCACGATACCGGGCAAACCGCCACCAGTACCCACATCCAGCAAGCGACCAGCGGGCAGAAACGGCAGAATGCTTAAACTGTCAATCAGGTGCCGCTGCACCATGGCCATAGGGTCACGCACGGCGGTCAAATTATAAGCCTTGTTCCATTTGATCAGGCCAGCATGATACGCCAACAGCTGGTCCACCTGAGCATCATCCAGCGCTATGGCCAGCTGATCGATGGCCTGCGACAACACGTCTTTATACGGTAGGCTCATATCAGGCCGTCTTCCGCATGGCCGAGTGCTTTTTCAGGTGCACCAGCAATAAAGAAACGGCGGCGGGTGTGACACCGGAGATGCGACCTGCCTGCGCCAAGGTGGTGGGACGCACCTGTTGCAGCTTCTGACGTACCTCGTTTGATAATCCACTGATGGCGGTGTAATCTAAATCGTCCGGCAACGCGGTATGCTCATGCTTACGCAGCTGATCGATTTCATCTTGCTGCCGCTTAATATAGCCTTCGTACTTCACGGCAATCTCAACCTGCTCGGTGACATCATCCGGCAACGCAGGGTGGTCACTTGCCAGCTCAGCCAGGTCGCCGTAAGTTACTTCTGGTCGTTTGAGCAGATCGCGCAGCGAGTATTCATGGCGCAGAGGCTGCCCTATCAGCGTCTTCACACGGTCGCCTTCCGGTGTATCAGGGCGTACCCAAGTCGCCGCTATACGCGCTGTTTCGCCGACAATCGCTTCCTGTTTGCTGCAGAACGCTGCCCATCGCTCTTCGTCAACCAAGCCCAGTTCGCGCGCCTGTTCGGTCAGGCGCTGATCAGCGTTGTCCTCACGCAGCAACAAACGGTATTCGGCGCGGCTGGTGAACATACGATAAGGCTCTTTGGTGCCCATGGTGATCAGATCATCCATCAACACCCCGATGTACGCTTGGTCGCGCAACGGGTACCAAGGCGCAGTATCGCGCGCGCGCAAAGCGGCATTAATACCGGCCAGCAAACCCTGCGCTCCGGCCTCTTCATACCCGGTGGTGCCGTTGATCTGTCCGGCGAAGAACAGGTTTTTCACGTAGCGCGTTTCCATCCAGTGCGATAAGTCTTGTGGATCGAAGAAGTCATACTCAATGGCGTAGCCGGGCCGCGTCATGTGGGCGTTTTCAAACCCTTTCATGGTGCGAATAAACTGCACCTGGACGTCAAACGGCAGACTGGTTGAGATACCGTTGGGATATAATTCGTAAGAGGTCAGGCCTTCCGGCTCGACAAAAATTTGGTGCGATGATTTGTCGGCGAAGCGTACTACCTTATCTTCGATGGACGGGCAATAACGTGGCCCAATACCGTCTATCACGCCCGCGTACATGGGGGATTTGTCTAGGTTGCTGCGAATGATGTCGTGCGTGGCTTCGCTGGTGTGCGTGACATAGCAACTGACTTGGCGCGGGTGCTCTTCGACTTTGCCCAGATAGGACATCACTGGCAGCGGCGTATCACCCGCTTGTTCATCCATCACACTGAAGTCTACCGTACGTGCATCGATGCGTGCTGGCGTACCCGTTTTTAAGCGGCCAACCTTAAACGGCAATGCACGCAAGCGTTCGGCTAGCTTGTTGGCGGGCGCATCGCCCATGCGGCCACCCTGATAGTTGTCCATACCCACATGAATGCGGCCACCGAGAAAGGTGCCGGCCGTCAGGACGACGGTATGGCCCTTAATGCGAATACCGGTCTGCGTCACGACGCCACTCACGCGGTCTTGTTCAATGATGAGGTCGTCAGCAGCTTGCTGAAAAACAAAGAGATTCTCTTGCTGCTCCACGATATCGCGAATCGCCATACGATATAGGTTGCGGTCGGCCTGGGCTCGCGTAGCACGAACGGCTGGGCCTTTGCGGCTGTTGAGTACGCGAAACTGAATGCCCGCTCGGTCGGTGGCGCGTGCCATGGCACCGCCCATGGCGTCGATTTCCTTCACCAAATGACTTTTGCCAATACCGCCAATGGCGGGATTGCAGGACATCACCCCTACGGTCTCGATGTTGTGCGTCAATAACAGGGTCTGCGCACCCATGCGCGCCGCCGCTAATGCGGCCTCGGTACCGGCATGGCCACCGCCGATGACAATGACATCAAACTGAGTTGGAAAATTCACACACAACCTCGGATCGAGAAATTACAGGGGGGACGTATTATACGGATAAAAAATGACCAATAAACCATTAGCTGAACTTGTTTTCACCGCTTAGTCAGTGCGCACCGACTTATACCGCCATTGAACTTACAGTAGCTTTTCCAGAATCGCTTGCGCCCGGGCTGCGCGCTCGCTGCCGGTGTACACGATACCCACCTTCACGAGCGCAGGAGGGTGGACCATGAGCACGCCGACAAAGGTGCGTCCGCCTTCTTGCTGCAGGCGGTAGACCTGTGCATCACCTTGGCTGTGATGGCTGATAAGCTGGCCTTCAAAACCCGCTTGGTCAGCGGCTATGGCGTCGCTCATTACTTGACGCATCCGCTGCTCGAGTACGCCCTCTGAATACACCAGTTCCTGCACCAACATATTGATACCACGGTGATTAACTTGCCAGTTGGTAGCCTGCTGCGGGCCGGTTAAAGCACCTGCGGCAACGTGCTCCTCACGGCTGGGCTCTCGTTCAAACCAGACGGTGTAACCGGAAACCGGCAACTGTACGGCAATGTCCGGCGTCGGGACTGGACGCACCCGGGTAGGCCATTGCAGATAATAGAACACCCCCATCAACACCAGCAGCACGGCCAAGGTGACCTTCTGCGAGCGCCCCAACTTCATCTGGCTGGCCTTCATGCCACACCACGATCGTTACGCAGGCATTGCTCGGCAGCGGCAACGCGTATCTGTAAGGTAGCGGGGTCAGCCGCCGTTACAGTGACATGCCCGAGTTTACGGCCGGGACGCGGAGCCTTGTCGTAGTCGTGCCAATGCACGCCAGGTAACCGCAGCAACCCGCCAATGTCCGGATGCCCACCAAAGACGTTCAGCATGGTCACAGCGCCGCGTGTCGCAACATCGCCCAGTGGCAAACCACAGACCGCTCGCACATGGTTTTCAAATTGACTGGTTTCAGCCCCTTCAATGGTCCAATGCCCCGAATTGTGTACGCGGGGAGCGATTTCGTTGGCCATCAAGCTGTCACCCAACCGGAAGAATTCAAACGCCATCACGCCGACGTATTGCAACTCTTCCATTACCCGTTTTACATAATCGGCGGCGTGGCCCTGTAGAGAATGTGTAGCCTGCGGTGCCGAACGGTAGAGTATGCCGTCTTGATGTTCGTTCAACACCAGATCGTAGCATTTAAAGTCGCCATCGGCCGAACGCACTGCAACGCAGGACAGCTCGTCATCGAAAGCAATGAAGCCTTCTAAAATCAAGGGTACATTGCCCAATTCAGCCACCGCGTTTTCTAGATCGGCGGCATGGCGCAGTACTTTCTGCCCCTTGCCGTCGTAGCCCATGGTGCGGGTCTTTAAGACAGCAGGCAAACCGATATCCTGCACCGCCGCCACCAACGCAGACTGACTATCAACCCGCGCAATGGGCGGGATAGGAATATTCAAGCGTTGAAACATCGACTTTTCCAACCAGCGATCACGCGAAGTCGCCAAGGCCAGCGCTGGCGGATAAGCAGGAATCTGTTCGGCAATCGCCGCAACCGTGGAGGGTGGTACATTTTCAAACTCAAAGGTAGCGGCGTCCGCCTGGCCTGCGAGCACTGTTGCGGCCTCCAAGTCATCGTAGTCCGCCACCAGCTGGTCGCCATAAGCACTCGCACAGGCGTCACGCGCGGGGTCTAAAAAGACACAACGAATGTTTAATGGGGCGGCGGCCAACGCCATCATACGCCCCAGCTGCCCGGCCCCAACGATGCCTAAAGTCTTTTTCATAGCCAACCTATATTACGCCTGACCTGGCAGCGGATTGCTCAGGACTTTTTCGGTTTGTGCGGCGCGAAACGCCACCAACGCGGTACGAATATCGTCCGAGTGATTGCTCAACACCGCCGCCGCCAATAGCGCCGCATTGATGGCTCCGGCACGCCCAATGGCCAGGGTACCCGTCGGTATGCCCGCTGGCATTTGAACGATACTGAGCAAGGAATCCATACCGTTCAACGCTTTCGACTGCACAGGTACACCAAATACCGGTAAATGCGTTTTCGCCGCACACATACCGGGCAAGTGCGCTGCACCACCGGCACCGGCGATAATAACCTGTAGCCCACGCGCATAGGCGGTCTCGGCATACTCAAACAGTAAATCGGGGGTTCGATGCGCCGACACAACCTTAGCCTCATAGGGGATGCCTAAGGCCTTCAAGGTGTCTACTGTGTGTTCCATGGTATCCCAGTCGGACTGTGAACCCATGATTACACCAACCAATGGCGTCATTCGCTCTCTCCTAATTGCTAGTAAGGTTATTTAGGCTTGGTCGGAGGCATGATACGAATCACCTGCCGGTCATCGTCACGCGGTGCGGCTTCGACCCGCGTACCGGGCAGCGTCGCTGACGACGCCTCAGCATTGAGTGTGTCGGTGAAACCGCAATCGACGCAGTCACGTACCATATCGGCACCGTCGTTCATATATTCCATGCGTAGTGAGTCTTTTGCCCCACAAGATGGACAGACTGCACCCGCAATGAATCGCTTGACCATGATGTGCCTGCCTGAAAAAAGGAGGGCGAGTATAGCAAAGACTACCTCAACTGCGCGAGCCTCGAACGTCAGCCCGCAAGGTTCCCAAGGCGACTACCGCCTGCGTTAGGTTTGGCAGTGCCGGCACGGGCAAGCCATGCAGCATCTGACACAGGTATTCCATACGCTTGTGTTGCAACATACGCATGTTAAAAAAGTGACTACCGTAGGTTAACCACAGCGGGTTAACACCGGTTGCTGCCCATAAGCGCAACGCCATGATGACGTTAAAGTGCGGCTCATTGCTGGCGCGCTCATAGTTGCCCATGGTCGATGAGGCAATGCCCAGCAGGTCAGCAACCATATCTTGTGGAATATGTAGTACGTCTCGGAAGCTGCGCAGACCCTCCGCCACCATGGCGTAGTAGCCATCAATCTCTGCCGCTACTTCTTGCCGACTCGGCCAGATGAGGCCATCGGTGTCCAAGGGCGTAGGCAAAGGAACTTCCAGCATCTCTGACAAGAGGTGGACAAAATGGTTGAACTCTCTGTCGTTGCTTTGACCAACAAATATCTGCATCTGCAGCAAATCAGCACGAATGGTCAACGACGAAAACAGGTAGTCGTAACCACCACCTAAAAAGAAATACTGAAAAGGCACGCCCGTGCGCATCATATAACGCGCGGTGGTACCCATGCGCGCATAGTCGCTGCCGCTTTCGTACTTACGGTACTGCGACAACGAAACACCGATCTCTGCAGCCGTTTTCTCTTGGCTCCAGCCTAACGCCAAGCGACTGCGCTTAAGGTTGGATCCATAAAGCTGGTCTAGCCCCACTTCTAACTCAGCGAAATTGACCTCACGTGGTGAGAATTGGGCAAGAATTTGCTCTCGCACTGGCTCCAGCTTATTGTTTGACATGCCTTATCCTCTGAATCGCTCACCCAACGATTGCGCTTGGGTTATCGGACTATAGCGGCTTGTAGCAGAATCGCCATCGGCACGCTTTATAACGCACCGAGAGAGCGACAATGATAGTTGACGCGCGCTATCGTGTCGATTTTGGCAATTTTTACAGCTTCGGCCCCGAAAAGACGCCCGTAAGTCATTGATACAGTGAAAGGTGACGATTTGACCCCCCCTAAATCGTCACCTTTCACTGTTATGCTGTCTAACTTTTAGCAGTATCATGGATACTGTTCTGCTGCACCAAGGATGGTGTCGCTCAAGGAGTTGAGCGGGTGCCCTGTGCACCGGAGCAAGGATGCTCGTTTTTTGGCATCCCATTCTGCCGGCTAGCCCGTGTTTCTCATCCCTGCCGCAATACCGCCGATGGTCACCATCAACGCTTTTTCTACCGTGCTGTTGTGTTCAGCCGCGCGCAAGCGTGCGATCAACTCAATCTGTAGCCAATGCAAGGGTTCCAGGTAAGGATCACGCAACAAGATGCTGTCGCGGTTCCAGCTGTCGTTCAACATCAGTTGATCTTCTGCCAACAACGCACGCAAGGTTTGCGCATCCTTCGCCATCTGCTCGCGCAGCAGCGTATCGAGATGCAGCAGCTCCGGCGGTGATAGGCGTGCGGCATAAGCCCCGCTGATGTCGCCATCCGTCTTTAAAAACACCATTTCCAGCATGGCAAGACGTGTCGCGAAGAAGGGCCAGCGGTCTTTCATTTGTTCAACCAGCGCACCCGCACCGGCATCGGCTTCTTCCTGTATCGCTTGTACCGCACCTAACCAGCTCGGCAAAAGCATACGATTCTGCGACCATGCGAATATCCACGGAATGGCGCGCAAGGATTCCACACCGCCACCCGGCTTACGCTTGGTAGGACGACTACCGAGCGGCAACTTACCCAACTCTTGTTCCGGCGTCACAGCGCGGAAGAACGGGACGAAGTCCGGGTGGTCACGCACTATGGCCCGATAGTGCTGGCACGACACCGTCGCCATGCGGGACATCAGCTCGCGCCATTTGGGCTCTGGCTCTGGCGGGGGCAGCAACAAGGCTTCCAGTACCGCACTGGCGTACAGATGCAGGCTACGCACCGCCAATTCCGGCAAACCGAATTTGAAGCGGATGGTTTCACCCTGCTCGGTGACGCGGAAACCGCCTTGCACGGAGCCCGGCGGCTGCGACAGGATAGCCGCGTGGGCTGGGCCGCCCCCGCGACCGATGGTGCCACCCCGGCCATGAAACAACGTGAGGCTAATGCCAAATTCTTCGGCCAACTGACCCAGTGACTCTTGGGCGCGATACTGCGCCCATGAAGCAGCCAGCACCCCGGCGTCTTTGGCAGAATCGGAATAGCCAATCATGACGTGTTGGCGCCCATGGATATAACCGCGATACCACTCCACCGACAGGAGGCGACGCATGGTGTCCGGAGCCACTTCCAAGTCATCAAGGGTTTCAAACAACGGCGCTACCGGCATGGCCCAGTTAACGCCACACTCCCGCAACAGCAACTGTACTGCCAATACATCGGACGGATGCCGCGCCATGGAGATAATATAGATACCGAAGGAGTCGGCACTGAATTGACTGACCACACGGCAGGTATCCAGTACCTCTTGCACCTCTTCTGACGGCTGCCACTGGAGCGGAATCAGCGGGCGCTTGCTACCTAATTCTCGCAACAGAAAAGCTTGTTTGTCGTCTTCGCCCCAGTGTTCGTAATCACCCAACCCTAAATACAATGTCAGCTCGGATAACACCGCCCGGTGGCGCTCGCTGTGCTGACGGACATCCAAACGCAACAGACTGCTGCCAAACACATAGGCACGGCGTAAGGTGTCTTTTAACGCTCCTTCGGCAATGACCTCCATGCCACAGGCCTGCAGCGACTCGTAACACGCAGTCAGCGGCGTTATCAAAGCATCGTCACTGAGCAAGCAATCTTCCAAGGCGACTTTGCTGCGATCGTCCAAACGCAACTGGATAGCATCCTTCACCAGATTCAGTCGGGTACGCAATGACTTGAGCACGGCCCGATAAGGCTCGCTGCTGTCGCCCGCCATGGTGCGTAAGGCGGGTGTGCAATCGGTCATCGATAACTCGGACGCCAGTTCATCGACCGCCTTGCTGAACAACTCGGCTGCTTTCCAGCGCGCCAACAACAGCACCTGCTCGGTCACTCGTGCGGTGACAAAGGGGTTGCCGTCGCGGTCACCGCCCATCCAAGAGCAGAAGCTTAAGGTGCGAGCGTCGAGCGGCAAGTTCAGTCCATGCGCGGCAATGGTCTCTTCCATGTCACGCATAAACTGCGGCACCGCATCCCACAACGAATTCTCGATAACAGCGAAGCCCCAGCGTGCTTCATCGACCGGCGTGGGCCGGACATTACGAATTTCCGCCGTGTGCCACGATTGACTGATCAACTCATCGATGCGCTGCACCGCGAGACGGCGCGTGCGCGGCTGCGCCTTATCGTTCAGGTGCGCCAGCTCGCCAGCCAAGGCACCGTATTTATGAATGATGGTGCGTCGTGTTACTTCAGTAGGGTGGGCGGTCAATACCAACTCCAAGCGCAGCGTATCAATCGCACTTTGTTTTTCCTGCGCGGTCAGCTCACTTTGCCCGAGGCGCTGCAAAAGGTCTGCCAGCGGCTCTGGATACTGCTGCTGCGCCAACCCTTCGGGGGTAATGGTGTGCTGCTGTTCAGCGATGTTGACCAGGTTCAAAAACTGAGTGAAGGAGCGCGCCACCACCAGTAAGTCGTCGTCGGACATTTGCTCAAACAACGCCGCCATCTCTTGGCGCGCCTTGGCGTCGCCGTCGCGTGCTGCTTTACCCCAGCCACGGATGGTTTCAATGGTCTCTAGCCATTCCGCGCCGTTCGCCCGTGCAATGGTTTGCCCCAATAATTGCCCGAGCTCTTTTACCTGTTTACGCAATGCCGTTTGTGCCGCCATGCCCTTCCCCTTATGTGAACTGCATTCTTTCCATCGGTTTTTTAGTCTAGCTACGCTGTACCGCCCGCGCCCAACTGTGTCAAATCCACACCCAGACGATCCAAGGCCTTTTGGTAGCGCTCGTACGGCGGTGTCGCAAACACCAAGTCTGCATCCGCCGGCACTATCAACCAAGCGTTTTGCGCCAACTCCTGTTCCAGCTGCCCCGCGTCCCAACCGGCGTAACCCAAACAAATTTGGTACTGCTCAGGCCCCTGCTTTTGGGCAATCGAATGCAAGATGTCTTTGGACGTGGTGACACCCCATGCATCATTGTTCAACGTCGAGTCCCAACCACCCAGCAAGCCATGCAGCACAAACCCGCGCTCGCGCATCACCGGCCCACCAAACACCAGTTCGGGTTCCGAGCTGACGTCATTGTGTGGCACGCCCGAATTATCGAGCAACTCGGTCAACGTCATGCCAACCGGCTTATTAATGATCAAGCCCATGGCGCCATCACTGTCGTGTCGTACCAGATAAACAATAGACTGCGCAAAGTAGGCGTCCGTCATCTGTGGCATGGAAATCAGCAGGTGGTGAGAGAAAAATGGCTCCACAAGCGATATGCCTCCTCGGGCGAACTAAGTGATTGTAAGTGCCACTAATGATATACCGCACAGTCACGTTTCGCACGGTAGCCAAAACATCAGGTTTTAAGGCGCACAAACTGGCTGAACCGCGCAACCTAGTCAATACTGATATTTACCTAACTATAACAGCGATCAAACAAGCGCTGACAACAAAAAACTTTTCCTTACGAGGAATGCGATCATGCCGAGTATGAACCTGAAAACCAAGTTGCTCGCCGCCGTGCTCATCATGGCCTTTATCGCCATTGCAGTTCGAGCGATTACCTCTTTTCTCGATTTGCGTAATCAAGCCCGCCAGGGCGTATTAAATGAAATAACCTTGGCAGGTAATGTGCTGTCGGGCAATGTGGCTTCGTGGGTTGCCGACAACATCCGCTTGATGGAAACGGCTGCAGCTCGTTTAGAGGCTGGAGACACCCTCGACCACGTATTGCGGTTAACTCAGGGTGGTGGTGATTTTTTATACGCCTATCTGGGTACCACGCAAGGCGACATGATCATGTACCCGCCTGAAACCTTACCCAGTGATTACGACCCGCGCGTGCGACCTTGGTACCAGCAGTCCTCCAGAGCCAACGACAGTATCCTTACCCCACCCTACACGGATGCTTCTTCCGGTGGCTATGTGGTGACCTTTGCAACGCCCGTGCGTGGCCAAGGCGTGTTAGGAGCCGATTTATCACTGGGAGTGGTGGTAGATACCGTGTTAGCCGCCAGTTTAGGCGATCGGGGTTACACCTTTATGGTGGCCGGTGATGGCCAAATACTTGCGCATCCGGACGAGCGCTTTGCCACCGAAAACATCAGTACGCTGAACAGCAGCCTTACCCCGCAGCGCATCAATGCATTGCGCAACAGCAATGAGTTGGTGAATGTGCGGATGGACGGCAAGGACAGCTTGGTGGCCTTTACTGCGGTGCCAGGCAGTGACTGGAGCCTTGGCTTTGCTCTTGACCAAGCCGCGGTTAACGCGCCCATCAGGGCCATGCTGATTGGCACCCTGATCAACACCATCATTATCCTTGCCATTTATTTCGCCGTAGCCCTGACACTGCTGCGCTGGCTGCTGGCCCCATTGGATACCATTCGTGACGCTATGCATGACATCGGACAAGGCCAAGGCGATTTAACGCGTCGACTGACGTATTTGAAGGATGATGAACTTGGACAACTGAGCCGATCGTTCAACCATTTTATGGAAACCATCCAAGCCCTGGTGAGCCAAGCACGCGACACCTCCGGCGCATTGGGTGAAGAAGCCAAGGCCACGATGGAAGACAGCCAAGAAAATAATCAGCAGATTCGTCTGCAACAGGATGAAATCGGGCAAGTCGCCGCTGCCATCCATGAAATGTCGATGACCGCGAACGAGGTGGCGCAGAGCGCCAGCGAGACGGCCGAAGCAGCCCGCCGTTCTGCTGAAGCAACGCGCGACGGCCTAGGGCTGGCAAAGACCAACCGTGAGAACATGCAGAAGCTTACCGATGGCATCCATGAAACCACAGTTGTCATACAAAGCCTTAATGAACAAGCCTTGAAAATCAATTCAATCCTGGCAACGATTCAAGGGATCGCTGAACAAACCAATTTGCTGGCCTTGAACGCAGCGATTGAAGCAGCGCGCGCCGGTGATCAGGGGCGCGGCTTTGCCGTAGTGGCTGACGAAGTGCGTGCCTTGTCGCAGCGCACGCACGACGCAACGGGTGAGATTCAAGGCATGATTGAAGGCTTACAGGCGCAGACCGGCCAGGCAGTGAATATGATGGAGAAGTCTGTGACTGTGACACAAGACACCGCCGAAAACGCCAGTGGGGTAGCCAGTAGCCTGTCATCGATCAATGATGCCATTGAGTTGATCAACGAAATGTCAGAGCGCATTGCCGGCGCGTCGGGTGAGCAACACAAGGCGACCGATGAGATCAGTCGTATCACCAGTCAAATTAAAGAAGCCGCCGATCAGCTGGCGCAGAACTCGGACGAAGCGGAACAACGCGCCCGTGCCCTCGACCAGTTAGCCCATGACCTCGGCAGTAACCTTAACCGCTTTGTGGTGTAGCCGGTTGATAAAGGTTACGGCACACGGTTGAACGAGCTGCTCATTGATTCATGGCGGGTGTAAACACCCGCCCAACGAGGTACATCAAGCTGCCTGCTTGCCGGTAATACCCGAATGACGCAACAAAGGCTCCACTGAGGGCTCGCGACCACGAAAGTCTTTAAACAGCTCGGCTGCGGGCCGTGCCGCACCGCGCGCCAACACCTTATGTCTGAAATCTCGAGCCGCCTCGGGACTGAACAAACCCTCTTCTTCAAAGCGACTGAACGCATCAGCGCTGAGCACTTCAGCCCACTTATAGCTGTAGTAACCCGCTGCGTAGCCACCCGCAAAGATATGGCCGAAGCTGTTCTCAAAACGCGTGTAATCAGCCACCGGCACCACGGTGACGTCTTTACGGACGTGCGCCAATACCTTCCGAAGGGCCGTGATATCAACCGCCTCACTGGCCTGATGCAGAATAAAATCGAACAGCGAGAACTCCAACTGCCGGACCATTTGCATGGCCGACTGAAAATTGCGCGCCGCCAACATCTTATCGAGCAAGTCTTTCGGCAGTGGTGCACCGGTATCGACATGACCCGAAATAAAGGCCAGTGCCTCCGGTTCCCAACAGAAGTTTTCCATGAACTGCGACGGCAATTCAACGGCGTCCCAAGCCACGCCGTTTATACCGCTGACGGCAGCAATGTCTACCTGCGTGAGCATATGGTGCAAGCCGTGCCCGAATTCATGAAACAACGTCACCACGTCATCGTGCGTCAGCAAGCTGGGCTGGCCTCCGATCGGGGCAGTAAAATTGCAGGTCAAATACGCCACCGGTAGCTGTAAACCGTCATCGTATTGACCGCGCGCCCGGCAATCGTCCATCCAAGCGCCACCGCGCTTGCCTTTACGCGCATAGAGGTCGAGGTAGAAGCGGGCGACCAATTGATCATCATCGAACAGGTTGTACAATTGGACATCCGAGTGATAACGATCAAAGTCGGTCACCGCTTCAATTCGAATGCCGTACAGGCGACGTACGGTCTCAAACAAGCCCGACAGCACACGTGGCACCGGAAAATACGGGCGCAGTTGCTCGTCCGACACCGCGTAACGCGCTTCCTTTAACTTTTCGCTGGCGTAGGCCATGTCCCAAGGCTGCATCTGTTCAATGCTCAGCTCTTGGCGGGCGAACTCCGCGAGCTCCGCCATTTCAGCACGGGCTTGTGGCACACTTTGGCGCGCCAACTCGTACAGGAAGTCCGTGACCGCTTGTGGTGTCTGCGCCATCTTGGTGGCCAGCGACAGCTCGGCATAGTGTTCGAAGCCCAACAATTTGGCAGCCGCTAAGCGCTTATCCAATATCTCGGTCATCAGGTGGCTATTATCCCACTGTCCAGCCTTAGGGCCTTGATCCGATGCCCGCGTGGTAAAGGCTTCATGCACTGTTTGGCGCAGGGTCCGATTATCAGCATAGGTCATGACCGGCAAATAGGATGGGTGTTCCAGGGTCACCAGCCAGCCGGTCTGATCCGCTTGTTGCGCGTTGTCAGCCAGGGTCGCGCGTGCCGAGTCTGGTAGGCCTGACAACTCCTCTTCATCTGCAATGTGCAGCGTCCAGCCTTGCGTCGCATCCAAGACATTTTCCGAAAATTGATTTTCTAAACGCGCCAGATCCTGCATCAGCTGTTTAAACCGTGCCTGCTCCTTCGTTGGTAAGGCAATACCGGCCAGCTTAAAATCACGCAGGGCGTGTTCTACCGCAGCTTGTTGAGCCTCAGATAGCACAGCAAACTCAGCGCTGTCATGCAACGCTTGGAAACGCGAATAAAGACCAGCGTGCTGACCTCGGTCGGTATCAAAAGCACTGATGCGCTGCACGGCCTCCCGATAGGCGTCACGCAGTTCAGGTGAATCTTTTACGTTGGCTAAATGGCTGACCGGCGAAAACAGGTTACTCAGCACGCGAGCCGCCTGCTCCATTGGCGCTGCGAAGTTTTCCCACGTTGGTGCCTGTTGATCAGCCGCTAGACGCTCAATCAGGGTACGATAATCCGCGATGGCTTTATCCACTGCGGGCAGTATGTGCTCGACCTTGATCTGTGAGAACGGGGGTAGCTCATGCGGTTGCTGCAGTGGATTGTCAGACATGCGGACTCCTTCAACTTAGGGTATCTTATGAAGGCAACTAAACGCGTTACGAATTTAGCACCTTCCTCACCTTAGGATATGGTGCTGATCGGCCTCAATACAAGTTTCAGGAGACTCAGGTTCCATGGCTATTATCAGTTTTCGCGGTTACACCCCTCAATTGGGCGATGCTGTCATGGTCGATCCGCAGGCGTTTGTGTTAGGTGATGTGAAGCTCGGCGACGATGTATCCATCTGGCCGGGGGCCATCGTGCGCGGTGATATGCATCGCATTCGCGTGGGCCAACGCACCTCTGTCCAGGATGGTGCGGTACTGCACATCACGCACGCCAGTGACTTCAACCCAGAAGGTTATCCTCTCACTATAGGTGATGACGTTACCATCGGACACCAAGCATGCCTGCATGGCTGCACCATTGGTAACGAAGTCTTAATCGGTATTGGCGCCGTGGTATTGGATGGCGCCGTGGTCGAAGACCGCGTGGTGATAGGCGCAGGAACTCTGGTACCACCGGGCAAAACTCTCAAAAGTGGTTATCTTTACATGGGCAGTCCAGCGAAACAGGCGCGCCCTTTGAGTGAAAAGGAGCTATCCTTCTTTAAGTACAGTGCAAAAAACTACATGAAGCTCAAGAACGACTATCTGGCTGCCGAGGTGGATCAGCGTCGGGTGCTCTGACAACTTTTCGAGGTAAGCATGGCTCATACCATTGCGGCGGCTGACTTGTCGCTGTTGCTGATAGAACCGTCGGAGGTTCAGCAAAAAATCATTGTACGCAGCCTGCAAGAGCTGGGGATCAACAAGATTGAGACCGCCACCACCTTTGCCGCTGCACGGTCGGTCATATTGGCAACGGAACCCGATTTAGTGGTCAGTGCGATGTATCTTGAAGACGGCACCGCCGAAGACTTTTTATCGGCGCTGCGTAAAGACCCAGCCACTGAAGCCCAGCCATTCATGCTGGTGTCCAGTGAGCGCAACAAGCACTACTTAGAAACCATGCGCCAGTCCGGCGTACTGGCTATTCTGCCCAAGCCGTTTGGTGCGGAAGCACTCGACCGGGCTATTCGCGCAACCATCGATTCGATCTCCGAAGAGGAGCTGGAACTCGAGGTTTTTGACATCCACGAAATGCGTATATTGCTGGTCGATGACAGCCGAATGGCGCGCAAACACATCAGACGCACGCTGGAGAAAATGGGTGCCAGCACCTTTGTGGAAGCGGAAAATGGCAAAGAAGCCGTGAAGTTGCTGCTGGAAGAGCCCTTTGATGTCATCTTTACCGACTACAATATGCCGGAAATGGATGGTCGAGAACTCACCGAGTTTGTACGCCAACAGCCCGCGTTGTCGCACTTGCCCATTTTGATGGTCAGCTCGGAAGCCAACGAAGCCCAGTTGAGCAATATTGCCCAGTCGGGGGTCGATGCCATCTGCGAAAAGCCGTTTGAACCGGCAACCATTCGCGCGCTACTGCAGCGCCTGCTTAGCTAAAAGATATTCGACATCTTCGGGCGGGTGCTTTTCTGTATGAGTATACCCGCCGGTAGCGATCGAACGTTATTGTAGTGGCGGGTGTAAACACACCACCTTACGGAAGGAGGCCAGAGGGCTGGCTGAGTTCCTCTCGCAACCGCTGTAACACCGGCTCGGCATCGGGCGCATGGCCAGTCCATAAGCGAAACGACTCTGCGGCCTGCGACACCAACATACCCAGCCCGTCCAAACATTGCTTCGGCTGCTGGGTTTTCGCCCAGCGCAGAAAGGCCGTATCCTCGGCGCCGTACATCATGTCATAAACCAGCGTAGCACCAACGCACAGTTCGGCCGGTAGATCGGGCACGTCACCCCCCAGGCTCGCCGCCGTGCCATTGATGATGATATCGAACGGTCCGCGCAGATCCGCCATGGGCGTGGCTTGAATCTCGCCTTGGGTGGCGAAGATAGCAGCCAGTTGCTCCGCTTTAACCTGTGTGCGATTAGCAATGGTTACGGACGCGGGCTGCTCTTTCAAAACAGGGTCTAAGACACCGCGCACCGCACCACCGGCCCCCAACACCAAAATCCGCTGACCACGCAACGCAATACCATGCCGCGTGACGATATCATGCACTAAACCATAGCCATCGGTGTTGTCACCTAGGATACCCTCTGGCGTGCGCAACAGCGTATTCACTGCGGCCGCCAAGCGCGCACGGTCTGACAAACGATCCACCGCCACATAGGCTTCTTCTTTATAGGGAACGGTCACGTTAAAGCCGTGATAACCATTCGTAAACAATGCTTCAACAAGGGCCGCAAAAGTACCTGGCTCGACATCAATGGCTTCATAACTCAGCTCCAAGCCCAAGGACGCGGCAAACGCTTGATGAATACGCGGTGACTTGCTATGCGCCACCGGATGGCCCAAAAGACCCAAACGATGACTCATAGCCAGTCCTTATTAACCAAGGTATGTGTGAGCAACTTCTCTTCCGCTGAACCGGGTAAAGGCTGATGGTTGTAGTGCCACTCGACGGTCGGGGGCAGGCTCATCAAAATCGACTCGGTACGCCCACCCGATTGCAGACCAAAGATGGTGCCACGGTCGTGCAACAGGTTGAACTCAACATAGCGGCCGCGCCGATAAGCTTGCCAAGCACGCTCACGTGGGCCATAAGTCATGCCTTTACGGCGCTGCACAATGGGCAAGTAAGCGTTCAAGTATCCGTCGCCCACCGCTTGCATGAAATTAAAGCAGGCATCAAAGCCCCAAGCACTGAGGTCATCATAGAATAAGCCGCCAATGCCACGCGGTTCATTACGGTGTGGCAAATGGAAGTAGCGGTCGCACCAATCTTTGAACTTGGGGTGCACGTCCTCGCCAAACGGCAAGCACAGATCGCGTGCGGTACGGTGCCAATGCGCGCAGTCTTCGTCGAAACCGTAATAAGGCGTGAGGTCGAAACCCCCACCAAACCACCAAATGGGTTCCTCGCCCGGTGCCTCGGCGACGAATAAGCGTACATTGGCGTGAGAGGTCGGCACATAGGGGTTGCGCGGGTGAATCACCAACGAGACCCCCATGGCCTGCCAGCGACGCCCGGCGATCTCCGGTCGATTGGCCGTAGCGGAAGGCGGTAATTGCGAACCCAGGACGTGCGAAAAGCCGACACCCGCTTTTTCAAAGACATCTCCGCCCTCTAAAATACGCGTCATGCCACCGCCACCCTCGGGCCGTTGCCAGCTATCCGCAGCAAAAGTTGCCCCGGTGTCTTCGGCTTCGAGTTGCTCGCAGATACGGCTCTGCAACCGTTGTAGGTAATGCTTTACGTCATCGAGCTGTTGCATAGCGCCTCTCATTGTTCAATGTTTTGGTGCCCGGACGGCCTAGCGCAGTTGTTCGCCGGTGCGCAGGTCAAAGATGCGGCTGGGCTTCAACTGCCCGCCCAAGGGGCCGGGAATAATGACCGGCACATCCGACCCGAACCAGCGGCGGACTTGCAAGGCGTTGCGTGCCGGAGACTTGCCGGAATGGTTGGCGCTGGTCGATACCACCATGCTGCCGAGTGCTTGCGTGAGTTCTATCACACCCGGATGCGTGCTGAGACGCACGGCGACCGTGTCGTACTGCCCGACAATCCATTGTGGAATGGCCGGCGGGCGCGGAATTAGCCAGGTAACCGGACCAGGCCAGGTATCGTATAAGGGCTTTTTTTCGTCCTCCGACAAATGCGCCAAAACCGGGTCCAGTTGTGCCCACGCCCCGGCGACTAAGATCAACCCCTTCCCCGCGGAACGGTTTTTGACCGCTTGAAGGCGGCGCACTGCGCCCTCATTGAACGGGTCGCACCCCAACCCCCAGACCGCTTCCGTCGGGTAGGCCAGTAGTTGGCCGTCGTAGAATGCGCGTCGAATTTTTTGCCAGCTCTGCTTCATAGTCTGTATTGCGCCATAGCCTGAAAAGATAGCCCAAAGAAAGAGACGAGCACGCTCGCCGGATCATCAAGGCACCTATGATACAGAGGTCATGGCGAATTTGAAAAACTCATCGCAACTCACCGAAAACATGCATCAGTGTCAGTGGCGTGCGGGTTAAGGCACCAAGCGCACATAAGAACCACCTTGCGGCTGTATTAAGCCACTCAGTTCCATATCTAGAAGTGCTTCATAGAGTTCGTTCAGCGGTTTTTGCAGCTCGCTCGACAAGGTTTCCAATGCTGTAGGCTCCGTACCGATCAGGGCCAACAGGTCATTCTGTAGCCCCGAGACGAGAATCTGCTGCACTGGCTCGTGTTGCGCTTCTATCATGCCGAAGTGAGCACTCACGTCGGCCCAGTCGGCAGCGAGCTCGGCACCATCACGCAGCAGTTGGTTACATCCTTGGGCATTTGGGTAATACGGATGGCCGGGCACCGCCAAGACATCCCGTCCGTATTCGGCGGCCAGCTTCGCCGTAATCAAGGAACCACTTTTCAGTGCGGCCTCCACCACCAAAACCGCCTGCGACAGTGCCGCGACAATGCGGTTGCGGCGCGGGAAGTTACCGGGCGACGGCGGTGTTGATGGACAATGCTCGGTCAACACCGCGCCATTGGCGGCAATTGCATCAAGATGGCGTGCATGCCCCTTGGGGTATACGTGATCGAAGCCACTGCCCATCACGGCGACTGTTTGACCGTCAACGGCGAGCGCCGCCAAATGCGCGGTAATGTCGATTCCGGCCGCTAAGCCACTGGTGATCACTACACCTTGTGCCGCCAAACGACGACACCAATCGTCGGTCAACTGACGACTGGTACTGCCCGGCCGTCGGCTCCCCACCACCGCCAACTGTGGCAAGGTCAAGACACCGGGGTTGCCTTGCACATAGAGCACGGGTGGATAATCAGGTAACGACGCTGTGAGCTGCCATGGGTAGTCGGCATGGCTGGGTGTCAGCAAATGGTGTCTGTCCGCCGCTTGCCAGTTGGCGATGCGTTTCAATTCGGGCAGTTCGTGCCACGGGTTGTGTGCGGCTCGGCAAAGCTGGTCCACCACATCGACAGGCCAACGCAGCGTTTGCAGGTCCGCCCGAGTTAATTCGGGCAATGTGGAGGGAGAACCGAAAGAAGTAAGAAATTGTGTTAAGCGACGGCCACCGATACCGGGCACCAAATGCAGTATGAGCCACTGCAAAGTCGTCTGGTCTATCATAGCTAACTGCCTTGTGTTGGGTGGAACGACCCCCGCGACCTTGCGGGGGCTTTTTTAAATCTGCCTAACTACGGGTCAAGGAATGCGACGGATGCTGGGTACACGAAAGGTGTCCCCGACTTTCATGGTATTGGTGGCCTCCATAACCAAGGCGTACGACATGCGATCGAACACACGGAACACCATCATCATACCGCCTTGCTCCTCCGGTAGCCGGATCAATTGGTTATTGATCGGGTCACGCACAACTTCACCCTGCCGCATGATGTCGAACACATGCCCGGTGGCAACACCGTCCACCGCTCCGCGGTTCAAGAGCACGACGTTGAATTGCCCAATGATGCTGAGCCCTTCAACCACGGACAGAATTTGCCCGGTCATTCCCTCTGGTGGTGTCGCTGGGAAAAACGTTGGCTCCAAGCGCGTGCGCTCGCTGAGCATTAAACGATCGCCCAAACGTATATTGGAACGACTGGTCACGACATGCAGCTTCGCGACATCGCCCTGAATGGCTTCCATTTCTGCTCGGCCTAAGGCAATCGCCTCTACGCCTAGGAAATCATTGGTGACTGGGTCGCGATAAGCTTCACCGGCACGAAACAATTCATACGCCACACCATCGCCTGCCCAGTTACCGCGTGCATACAGCCGATCACCGGCGCCGATCACAATACGGCCCTCTTCCCCACTGACCACATAGGCGGCGGCATTGAGTTCTTCACCGGTAACAATTTGACTGGCGTTCAAGAACGGTTGAATGTATTCGCGCGGAATGGCCGGAATGGCTTGGTCCACATTGAAGTAGCGCACCGCGGGTTGCAATCGCACCACACCATCGTCTGCCATATCTTGCGTTAACCGCACTGTGTCAGCTTCCAGTCCACGCTCTAGGGTGGTCAGGCGCGGCTCACCGTCAATCCAACGCAGGCCAATGATGTCGCCCGGAAATATCAGGTGCGGATTTTCAATTTGCGGGTTTTGGTACCAGATTTCATTCCACCGCCATGGACTTTGCAGAAACAACTCTGCAATGTCCCAGAGTGTATCGCCTGACTTGACGACATAGCGTTCCGGAACGTCTTCACGGATCGACAAAATGTCGGCATGAGCCACAGCGGCAATACAGCTTGCCAGCAGGAGACCGATAAGTCGTTTCCTCATCGTGCGATTCCCTATATCATTTGCTACAAATGAAGTTAGCTTAAACCATATTACCCGCGCTGCAAACGCAGTGTGTGTGTTAATGCGATGCGGTTCCCGTTTAACCGACGTGAACCCGGGAGTTTTTGAAAGAATTATGGCTATTTTAGAGATCCTTGAGTTCCCAGATCCACGGCTACGAACCAAGGCGAAACCCGTGGCCGAGGTAGACGACAGCATTCGGACGCTCGCCGGTGATATGCTCGAAACCATGTATCAAGCTCCGGGTATTGGCCTGGCGGCTTCACAGGTGAACGTTCATCAACGGGTGATTGTCGTGGACGTCTCGGAAGAGCAAGATGATCCACACGTCTTTATTAACCCAGAGATCGAGCTGTTGGGCGAAGAAATACTGTATCCGGAAGGCTGTTTGTCGGTGCCGGGGTATTATGAAGAAGTGACTCGGCACAATCACATTCGTGTTAGCGCCTTGAACACCGAGGGCGAGCGCTTCACGTTGGAAGCCAAGGACCTTTTCGCCATCTGCATTCAGCACGAATGCGACCATTTGGACGGTAAGCTGTTTGTAGACTACCTTTCTACGCTGAAACGGAACCGCATTCGCAAGAAACTGGAAAAAGCACACCGCGAAGCGGGTTAATGGTTAACCCGCTCTTCTTTTTTATTGTTCAAGGCGTTTCCTTATGTCGTCCCCGCTCCGTATTATTTTCGCCGGTACGCCTGAGTTTGCCGCACGCCCATTACAGGCTTTAATTGATCACGGCATAGTACCGGTTGCGGTATACACCCAGCCTGACCGCCCTGCCGGACGTGGTCGGCAGCCCTTACCTTCGCCTGTCAAAGCGGCCGCGGTTGCAGCAGGCATTCCAGTGGAACAGCCTGAAAAGCTGCGCGGCAATGACCACGCCCTCGCTCAGTTACGCGCCTATGACGCCGACCTGATGATCGTGATCGCCTATGGCCTGATCTTACCGCAATCCGTTTTGGATGCGCCACGGTTAGGTTGCGTCAATGTACACGCTTCATTATTACCACGTTGGCGTGGTGCCGCCCCCATACAGCGGGCCATCGAAGCCGGTGATCGAGAAAGTGGCGTCTGCCTGATGCAGATGGACGCAGGGCTAGATACCGGCCCGGTGATTTCTCGTGCGGTGGTAACGATTAGCGATGATATGAATGCCGGTGATCTGCACGATGCGCTCGCCGCCAGTGGCATTGAATTACTGCTCGATTTTCTGCCGCAAGCTGCGCCATTACTGCAACAAGCCACACCCCAACCCGAAAGCGGCGTGACCTACGCACACAAACTGAGCAAGGACGAAGCGGCACTGCATTGGCAAGAGACCGCAGACACATTGGCGCGCCGAGTACGGGCGTTCAATCCGTGGCCGGTGAGCAGTTTTCAATGGCGCGATCAGACCTATCGCGTTTGGTCGGCCGACGCCGAATCCGGCACGCATACTGTTCCACCCGGCACTGTGCGCCGCCATAAAGACCACTTCTCAGTGGCGTGCACACAGGGTTGGCTGAGCATCAAAACACTACAACCACCGGGCAAGAAAGCCATGGCGGCAGGAGACTGGTTACGGGGACAAGGTCAGGCCCTGCAAGACGGTGAGGTATTGAACTGATGGCCCGCACCCGTGTTGCCGCTGCCCGCGCCGTCTTACAGGTCTGGCAAGACCGTGTATCTCTGAACGAAGCCTTGCCGGCCGCGTTACAAGACATACCGGCGCGCGACAAAGGCTTGTTACAAGCGCTGGTCTATCAAACCATTCGGCACTTTCAAGAGCTTGAGGCGCTGGCCAACAGCGCGTTAACGAAACCGTTGCGCAAGAAAGACCTCGACGTCTATTGTTTACTGTTGGTCGGCATCTGTCAGGTACGGTTTTTGTCGATTCCCGACCATGCCGCCGTCGCCAGTACCGTCGATGCCGCGAAGCTGCTTAAAAAAGACTGGGCGCGCGGCTTGTTAAACGCCGTTCTGCGCAAAGCCACCGTCGGCCACCTACAGGCCCAGTTCAAGGAACCGGCGCGCTGGAATCATCCACAATGGATGCTAGATATGCTGCGTACGGCCTGGCCCAATGACTGGCAAAGCATTGTGCAAGCCAATCAGGAGCCTGGGCCGTTAACCTTGCGCTTGAATCTGACCAAACAAAGTCGCATCGACTATTTAGCCGAGTTGGCCAGTTGGGACATTGCTGCCCAACCCACACAGGTCAGTCCTTACGGTATCACGTTAGACAAAGCCACAGATGTCACGGCGTTGCCCGGTTTTACCGAAGGCCGGGTATCGGTGCAGGATGAAGCGGCACAGATGGCCGCCCACTGGCTGGATCCACAACCCGGCCAGCGTATTCTGGACGCCTGTGCGGCACCCGGCGGTAAGACCGGCCATATTTTGGAGCTGATTCAGGGCAATGGCGATGTCATTGCGGTGGACCAAGACAGTCGACGCCTAGTACGTATTGAAGAGAATCTGACGCGTATCGGTTTAAACGCCGTGTTGCATTGTGCCAGCGCCGAAGACATTGACGCTTACTGGAATCACAAACCGTTCGACCGAATTCTGTTGGACGTGCCTTGTTCTGGCACAGGCGTGATACGTCGTCATCCGGACATTAAACTGCTGCGCCGTCCAGAAGACATTGCCCAGCTGGTAAAAACCCAGCGGCGCATTTTAGACGCCGTGTGGCCCATGCTGAAACCCGGTGGGTTCCTGCTCTACACCACCTGTTCTGTCTTGCCCGCCGAAAATGAAGAGCAGGTCAGTGCATTTCTCGCTCGGACCCCCGATGCGGCGGCAGCGGCGTTACCCGCCAGCCGTGGACTTCCATTAAAAATAGGTCAACAATGGCTGCCATTAAAGGGCGGATCCGACGGCTTCTATTATGCACGGCTGCAGAAACTACAATCCTAAACGGACAGCACTATGAAGATCATCATTCTCGGTGCCGGCCAGGTCGGTGGCTCACTCGCCAGCACACTGGCGCATGAAGACAACGACATTACCTTGGTCGATACCGATGCCGTTCGGCTGCGCGAGCTGCAAGATCGACTGGATATTCGCACCGTACACGGCTTGGCGTCACACCCTAATATACTGATGCAGGCGGGTGCCGACGACGCGGACTTGATGATCTCGGTGACCAACAGCGACGAAGTGAATATGGTGGCCTGCCAAGTCGCCTATGCACTGTTTCGCACGCCCACCAAGATCGCCCGAATTCGCAACCCGCACTATCTGAAACGCGCCGAAATACTCTTTAACAACAACGCCATTCCCATCGATGTATTGATCAGCCCTGAACAGGTAGTCTGTGATTACATACAACGCTTGGTGGAACACCCCGGGGCACTGCAAGTACTGGATTTTGCCGATGGCAAGGTGCAGTTGGTGGCCGTAAAGGCCATCACCGGCGGCTTATTGGTTGGCCAGGAACTGGGCTATCTGCGCGAACATATGCCCAACGCCAAAACCCGAGTTGCGGCGATCTTCCGTAAAGACCGCGCTATTCTACCGCGCGGCAATACGGTGATCGAAGCCGAGGATGAGGTGTTCTTCATCGCGGCGCAAAAAGACATCAAGGGCGTTATGAACGAATTGCGCCGCAAGGAGAGCGCCTACCGCCGCATCGTGATCGCGGGCGGCGGGAACATTGGGTACCGCCTGGCGTCGGCAATTGAGTCGCGTTATCGCTTAAAAGTTCTCGAGCGCAATACGGAGCGCTGCCACTATCTGTCGGAACACCTGAACCACGCGCTTGTCTTGCAAGGTGATGCGTCAGACCAAGAATTGTTGTTGAGCGAAAACATCGAAGATACCGATATTTTCATGGCACTGACCAATGATGATGAAGCCAACATCATGTCATCCATGCTGGCTAAGCGTCTGGGAGCGCGCAAGGTCATGGCCTTGATCAACAACCCGGCGTACGTTGATCTCGTTCAGGGTGGTGAAATAGACGTCGCTATTTCGCCTTCACACGCCACCATCGGCACCTTACTGGCGTACGTACGTCGGGGCGATATCGTAAACGTTCACTCGCTGCGACGCGGTGCAGCGGAAGCCATCGAAGCGGTAGCCCACGGTGACGCGGCCAGTTCAAAAGTGGTCGGTAAAGCCATTGAGGATATAGACCTCCCTGAAGGCACCACCATCGGCGCGGTGGTGCGCCAAGACGAGGTGATTATCGCCAACAACAAGCTGGTGATAGAAGCCGAAGACCACGTCATTCTGTTTTTGGTCGATAAACGACGGACCCCGGATGTCGAACGCCTTTTTCAGGTTGGGCTTACGTTCTTTTAACCAAGGGATAGACCAGCACTATGCAGTTTCGCGTGATCCTTCGCATACTGGGCATTCTATTGATGCTGTTTTCCTTTGCCATGCTGCCCAGCATGGGCTTAGCGCTGTGGTATGACGACAGCAGCATCATGCCCTTTGCGGTATCCTTTGTGGTGATTTTTGTAATCGGCGTGTTGGTGTGGCTGCCGTCTTATGGCAGTCAGCAAGAGATGCGCACGCGTGAGGGTTTTTTGGTCACGGCGTTGTTTTGGGTGGTGCTGGGAGCGGCGGGCGCCTTGCCGTTGTTTTTGTCGACCGCGCCGACGCTGACCTTTACCGATGCCTTCTTTGAATCCTTCTCAGGTCTGACCACCACCGGGGCCACGGTGATCAGCGGGCTCGACGATCTGCCGCGCTCCATTTTGTTCTACCGCCAACAACTGCAATGGATGGGTGGCATGGGGATTGTGGTCTTAGCGGTCGCCATACTGCCGATGCTAGGGATAGGTGGCATGCAGCTCTACCGTGCCGAAGCACCTGGCCCGGTGAAGGACAACAAGTTGACGCCGCGTATCGCGGAAACCGCGAAAGCGCTGTGGTACATCTATCTGGGGATTACGGTGCTGTGCGCCCTGGGTTATTGGGCCGCAGGCATGACCTTGTTCGACGCCATCGGTCACTCTTTCAGTACCGTAGCCATCGGCGGCTTTTCCACCAAGGACGCCAGCATCGGGTATTACGACAGCGCCGTCATCGAAAGTATTGCCATCGTTTTTATGCTGCTGGCTGCGGGTAACTTCAGCCTGCATTTCGTCGCCTTCCGCAATAAAAGTATGCTGGGCTATTGGCGTGACCCCGAATACCGGTTCTTCCTGACCATCATCGTCGGGTTAATGGTGGTGATGGCCGTCGGCCTCACCTTCACTAACACCGAGACCGGTTGGCGAGCCATTCGCATTGGCGCCTTCGAAGCGACGTCGGTAATGACCACGGCTGGATTCGCCGCCACGGGGTTTTCGCACTGGCCATTTTTTCTGCCGTTTTTACTCTTTTTGTCGTCGTTTATTGGCGGCTCGGCGGCGTCGACCGCTGGCGGCATGAAAGCCATTCGTATTTTATTGCTGTGGAAACAAGGTGTGCGCGAGATTAAACGCCTGATTCACCCGAACGGCGTATTTCCAGTCAAAGTTGGCCGTAAGGAAGTCCCGGAGCGCGTACTGGCCGCTGTCTGGGGTTTCTTTGCCGTTTATATGTTCGCATTTACGGTTCTTTTGACGTTATTGCTCGCCACCGGACTGGACTTTCTAACCGCATGGGCGGTGTTGGGCAGTGCAATGAACAACCTAGGCCCCGCGCTCGGTGAAGCCGCCGCTAACTATTCCAGCATCAATGTACCCGCCAAGTGGATTCTGTGCTTCGCCATGCTGTTGGGGCGCTTAGAGATCTTCACCCTGATCGTTATCTTTAGCCCAATGTTCTGGCGACGGTAGGCAAGCTACCCACCCATGTTTATAATGCGCGGTCTGCTGGTAGGAAGAGACCGTGCTAATGGTCTCCGCCAGAACCATCGAATTCATTTCATGACTGTGGGTGACCCGTGTCTGACAAGCCAACGTTTCAACAACTTATACTGACTTTGCAGCAATACTGGGCCGAACACGGCTGTGTCATGCTGCAACCACTGGATATGGAAGTCGGTGCGGGCACTTCACACCCCGCGACTTTCTTACGGGCCCTTGGGCCGGAGACATGGAACTGCGCCTATGTGCAGCCCAGCCGCCGACCCACCGACGGTCGCTACGGTGAAAACCCCAACCGCCTGCAACACTACTACCAATATCAGGTGGTATTAAAGCCATCACCGGACAACATTCAGGAACTCTACTTAGGTTCATTGAAGGCCTTAGGCGTTGATCCCGAAATTCACGATGTTCGCTTCGTTGAAGACAATTGGGAAAACCCCACATTGGGCGCCTGGGGCTTAGGCTGGGAAGTCTGGCTCAACGGTATGGAAGTGACCCAGTTTACTTATTTCCAGCAAGTAGGCGGCTTGGAATGCTTCCCGGTGACCGGCGAAATCACTTACGGCCTGGAGCGGTTGGCGATGTACATTCAGGAAGTCGACAACGTGTACGACCTGATTTGGACACGCAGCCCAGACGGCAGCGTCGTCACCTACGGTGACGTCTACCTGCAGAACGAAAAAGAACAGTCAGCCTATAACTTCGAGCACGCCAATACCACGGCCCTGTTTGCCGCCTTTGAAGAGCACGAAGCCGCCAGTCAGCGTTTGATCGCCGCCGGTCTGCCCTTGCCCGCCTATGAACAAATTCTTAAGGCTGGACACACCTTCAATTTGCTGGATGCACGCCATGCCATCTCAGTAACCGAACGCCAAGCTTATATATTGCGCATTCGTACCCTGTCGCGCGCGGTCGCCGAAGCCTATTTCGAATCACGGCGCGCCGCTGGTTTTCCGATGGCCCCCGAATCACTGCGTGAGGCCGCGCTGGCCGAAGCCGCTCAAAAGGAGGCCAAAGCATGAGCCAAGCCACACGCGATTTCTTATTTGAGCTAGGCACCGAAGAGTTGCCACCCAAGTCGTTACGCACCCTGTCAGCGGCCTTTGAACAACAGGTTGTGCAAGCTCTGGCAGCGGCTGATCTCAGTTACACAGCGGTGCGCTCGTACGCCGCACCGCGACGCTTAGCGATAGAGATTACCGCGCTGCAGGTACAACAGGCAGACCGCACCTTCAATCGGCGCGGACCGGCGTTGCAGGCGGCGTACGACAAAGACGGTAACCCCACAAAGGCTGCCGAAGGCTTTGCTCGGTCTTGTGGCATCAGCGTTGCAGAACTGGGCGTTGAGAAAACCGACAAAGGCGATTACTTGGTGCATGAAGGCACCGAGCCAGGGCAGCAAACCACGGCCCTACTGCCCAACATCATCGAGCAGGCGCTGAATCAGTTGCCCGTCGCCAAACGCATGCGTTGGGGTGCTCATCGCTATGAATTCGTGCGACCGGTAAAATGGCTGCTGGCCTTATGGGGCGAAGACGTCTTACCGCTGGCGCTGTTCGGGCTGCAATCAAGTAATACGACCCGCGGGCATCGTATTCATGCACCGGTGGCGTTGCCAATCACCAAACCCAGTGACTACCATCAGGTGTTGGCGGAAAAAGGCTTTGTGTTGGCCGATTTTGCCGCACGTAAAGCGAAGATCGAAGAAGATTTGCTAGCATTGGCACGTCAGCATGAAGTAACGGTATTGCTCGACGATGCCTTACTGGACGAAGTAAATAGCCTCAATGAATGGCCCGTGGCGCTGTCTGGTCAGTTCGACGAACGCTTCCTTGATGTCCCAGCCGAAGCCTTGATGTCGTCTATGCAAGAACACCAGAAGTATTTCCCGGCGGTTGATGCATCAGGGAAACTGGTAGCGCGGTTTTTCTTCATCGCCAATATCGCCAGCAAAGACCCCAGCGTAGTGATCCATGGGAATGAGAAAGTAATACGCCCGCGCCTGTCTGACGCGGCGTTCTTCTGGGAAACCGATCAAAAAACGCCACTAGAAGACCGCCTGCCGCGCTTGGAGCAGATCGTGTTCCAAAAACAGTTAGGCACGTTGCGTGAAAAATCCAGTCGTGTGGAAACCTTGGCAGGCTTAATCGCCCAACGCGTGGGGGCCGATGCGGTGGTCGCCCAGCGCGGCGCCAAGCTGGCCAAAACCGACCTGGTAACGGACCTGGTGTTTGAATTTGCCGACCTGCAAGGGTTGGCGGGTTATTATTATGCGCAAAAAGATGGCGAAGCCGCCGGTGTACCGGAAGTCATTCGCGACCAGTATCGCCCCGCGTTTGCCGGTGATGCCCTGCCAGAAACCTTAGAAGGCTGTGTCGTGGCGTTGGCGGACCGCCTAGATACCTTGACCGGGATCTTCGGTATTGGTCTCAAACCGACCGGCACTAAAGACCCGTATGCGTTGCGTCGAGCCGCACTGGGTGTATTGCGTATCCTGGTAGAGCGGGAGTTGGAACTGGATTTGGCTGAGTTACTTGCCTTATCCCGTCAGCAATATGGGAACCTGCCCGAGAGTGCAACGGTCGAGCAGGATGTGTTGAGCTACGTATTGGAACGTTTCCGCGCTTGGTACCAGGACGCCGACATTGATACCGATGTCTTTTATGCCGTACGTGCCCTGAACATCAGCGAACCGCTGGATATTCAGCGTCGCGTGATGGGCGTCAGCGCGTTCAAACACAGCACTGCGGCCGCCAGTTTGGCAGAAGCCAATAAGCGGGTGGCCAACCTGCTGAGCAAGGCTACCGATGGTTTGCCCGCTCGCCTAGACGCCGCCTTGTTGCAAGAGCCTGCCGAACAAGCCTTGCTGAGTATGTTACCGCAGTTAGAGGGCGACGTAGGCGCCGCGGTGGGTAACGGTGACTATGAGTCCGCGTTAAAGGCGCTGAGCGCGCTTAAGGGCCCGCTGGACCAGTTCTTCAGTGATGTGATGGTTATGGCAGATGACGCTGCCCTACGGGCGCAGAGGCTGGCTCTGCTGGCCAATGTGCGGCAATTGTTCCTGCAGGTCGCAGACATCTCCCTGTTACAGGTGTAGTCGGCGAATCAAGCGCACGAAAGCCGGCTCAGTGCCGGGTTTTTTATGCTCGGGAATAGGCCGTATGCCGGTAACGCGAGAGTGGACTGTATAAATATGCCACAATGTCACAAGTCTGCTGAACGATGGCTACTGGCTAGTTAGGTGTCGAGGCCGTAACATGATGCTATTCGAGCAAAGCTCGGGCCGCACCGTGGGCGACAGCAGCATCGTCGCGGGCAAATGCTCAACGCTGCACCTGTGAGGATATAGTATGTGGTTGGCCTGGTTTCGTACCGCTGTGTTTTATCTCTTTTTTTATGGCCCGTTCACCATCTTTTGGGCCATTTTCGCTGGCTTAACCAGTTGGATGCTGCCGAAGCGCTGGCGCTATCCGTACATCATCTTAACCTGGTCCTGGTTCTCTCTGTACGCCGCGCGTTGGGTACTGGGCATACGGTGGCAGGTGGTCGGGCGTGAACACTTGCCACAACAGCCGGTAGTCATTGCCGCAAACCATCAAAGTGCTTGGGAAACCTTCTTCCTGCAAACCTTGATCAACCCCCAGAGCCAGGTGATCAAAAAATCGTTGTTAAAAATACCCTTTTTTGGCTGGACGTATGGCCTGCTGAAGCCCATCGCCATCGATCGCACAAACCCTAAATCCGCCATGGTACAGGTGGTAGAGCAAGGTAAGCGTGTGCTTACTGACGGACATCATGTTTTGATCTTCCCGGAAGGCACACGCCGTCATCCTGATGAATTGGGAAAATTCTCTAAGGGTGCCGCCACCCTGGCCCAAAAAGCCAATGTGCCCTTGTTGCCGGTCAGTCTTGACGCTGGCCGGGTTTGGCCCGCATCTTTGTGGCAGCCCAAACGGGCCGGTGTAATCACGGTTACTCTGCACCCCACAATGGCCTCTACGAGCGGTGATGCGCTGGCCGTTACCCAGCAACTTCAGGCAACCATTCACCGCAGTTTACACGGTGATCAAGGCACACTGGATGCCGACGTTACGGCCAGCCCATCGAGCGCCCTGCAGCAGGAAGCCTTTGGCAACTGAGATTGAGCCGAGTAAAAGCCTATTCTCCGTTCTCCAGCACTAATAAAAAAGCCGGTCTTGTGAACAAGACCGGCTTTTAGTTTTTACGGCATCAAACCCCGCCCGCTAACACCTAGAATCAGTAATCCAAGTTCTCTACTAGGAGGGCATTTTGCTGAATGAAATCCCGCCGTGGTTCCACATCATCACCCATCAGGGTAGTAAAGATTTGATCGGCACCAATGGCGTCTTCAATGGAGACTTGCAACATGCGACGCGACTCGGGGTCCATGGTGGTTTCCCACAGCTGCTCAGGGTTCATTTCACCCAGACCCTTATAACGCTGAATGTAATAGCCGCGCTGCGCTTCGTGCATCAACCAAGTCATCATTTCTTTCATTCGCTCGGTCTGCAGAACCTTCTCACCACGTTGGACGGTAGCGCCGCCGCTGAACAGGTCGGCCATGGTCGTACCCAGGCTATTGATGTTGCGATAGTCTTCAGCGGCAAAGAACTCCGGTGACAACACATAGTGATTGCTCAAACCGTGCTGCACAGCGGTGATCTTGGGAATCCACAGGCCCGTTTCTGCGTGTTGGTCCAAACTGGTGGTGTAAACACGCGTGGACGTATTATAAGCCTGCAACATGGTATCCATATGCTCGACCCAGGTCGCCATTTGGCCTTGATCGGCTAGGTGACTGCGCTCCACCGTCGGCAAATACAGCAAGTTTTCCAATACGGCTTCAGGATAGACGCGACTGAGACGACGAATCGCCTTCATTACCGACTGATAATGCAGGATCAGAGTCTCAAGTCCGCTACCTGTGATTGGCGCCGCGCCATCACCTGGTGTTAGGCTGGCGCCCTCGATAGCGACCTGTGTTAAATATTGGTTTAGCGCATCGTCGTCTTTGATGTACTGCTCTTGCTTGCCCTTCTTGACCTTATACAAGGGTGGCTGGGCAATGTAGATGTAGCCATTCTCGATCAATTCCGGCATTTGGCGGAAGAAAAAGGTCAACAAGAGTGTGCGAATGTGCGATCCGTCGACGTCCGCATCCGTCATAATGATGATACGGTGGTAGCGGAGCTTTTCGATGTTGAATTCTTCACGACCAATGCCACAGCCTAGTGCCGTGATCAGTGTACCGACTTCGGCCGACGCTAACATCTTGTCAAAACGTGCTTTCTCAACGTTCAGAATCTTTCCTTTCAACGGTAAGATGGCCTGTGTGCGGCGATCTCGGCCCTGTTTGGCGCTACCGCCGGCCGAATCACCCTCCACCAAGTAGAGTTCAGACAGCGCAGGATCTTTCTCTTGGCAATCTGCCAGTTTACCCGGCAACCCCGCTATATCCAGTGCACCTTTACGACGCGTCATTTCGCGTGCTTTGCGCGCCGCTTCCCGTGCGCGGGCCGCATCGATCATCTTCTGGACGATCTGCTTGGCTTCTCCGGGGTTTTCCAACAGGTAGTCAGCGAACGACGTACCCATTTCCTGCTCTACTGCCGTTTTTACTTCGCTGGATACCAGTTTGTCTTTGGTCTGCGAGCTGAACTTAGGATCAGGTACCTTCACCGAGATAATGGCTGTTAAGCCCTCACGCGCGTCATCACCGGTAGTAGCAACCTTTTGCTTCTTCTGCATGCTTTCTTGCTGAATATAGGTATTCAGGTTGCGCGTTATGGCAGCGCGAAATCCGGCGAGGTGGGTACCGCCGTCACGCTGTGGAATGTTGTTGGTATAGCAAAGAATCTGCTCTTGATAGCTGTCGTTCCACTGCAAGGCGACTTCCACACCAATTCCGTCTTCACGCTGGGTACTGAAGTGGAAGGTCTTGTTCAGCGTGGTTTTGTTTTTGTTCAAGTAATCAACGAAGGTGCGCAAGCCGCCTTCGTAGCAGAAATGGTCTTCTTTGCCTGAACGTTCATCTTTCAAACGAATGGAAACGCCGCTGTTAAGGAACGACAGCTCGCGCAGACGCTTGGCGAGAATTTCATAAACGAACTTGATGTTGGTAAAGGTCTCTGCAGACGGTTTAAAGTGGATGGTGGTACCACTTTCCGTTGTTTTACCGGTTACCGCCAAGGGTGCTTGCGGAACACCGTGAACATACAGCTGTTGGTGTATTTCACCACCGCGTTTAATGGTCAGTGTCAGTTCCTTTGACAAGGCGTTCACTACCGACACACCCACACCGTGTAAACCACCTGACACCTTATAGCTGTTGTCGTCGAACTTACCGCCAGCGTGCAACACCGTCATAATAACTTCAGCAGCCGACTGCCCTTCCTCGTGCATCTCGGTCGGTATACCACGACCGTTGTCAGAAACCGAAATCGAATCATCCGGGTGTATGATGACTTGGATGTCATCACAATGCCCTGCCAGTGCTTCATCGATCGAGTTATCGACAACCTCAAACACCATGTGGTGTAAGCCTGTACCGTCATCCGTATCGCCTATGTACATACCCGGACGTTTGCGGACGGCATCCAGGCCTTTGAGTACTTTGATACTCGACGAATCATAATTCTCTGACATCGGTTACTCCTGAAACGATTGTTCGGTCAATTGACCATGTTCCACGTGGAACAGTTTTAATTCTGTTTGTTCTGCCCATAAACGAACAGGCGGTAGTTGTTTAGCATCCAGCGTGGTCAGAAAAACCTGTGTACCGAAGTTTCTCACCAATGACAGCAACTTCACCACGTTGCCCTCATCCAATTCAGCAGCCAGATCATCCAATAACAATATTGGCAGTCGCCCTGCCGAACGTTCGGACACCAGCACCTTAATTTGCGCCAATTTCAATAAATGCCCTAACACCTTCATCTGCCCACGCGACAACAGGTCGCGCGCCGGCATACCCTCCATCATCATGCGTAAATCTGCCCGGTGAGGTCCTGCTTGAGTAATGCCTGTTTTCCGTTCACGTTCGATCAGATTAGGCCTCTGCATGGCATCCGCCAACGACATCTTCTGATCCCAACCGGGCGAATACTGTATCGACAACGCCTCAGCGTATGGCATATCACCGTACGAGAGACACAGGACACGATAAGCTTCCATCAATGCGGTCAGGTAACGCCGTCGGGCTTCATCCAAGGACTCCGCGCATTTTAGAAACTCGGCGTTCCATACTTGTTGTTCACTGCGGCTTATTTTACCAGATCTAAGACCACTATTGCGTTGTTTTATTGCACGATCAAAACGACGAAACAATTGAGCATCTTGTTCGTGTTCCACGTGGAACACTCCCCAATCCAAAAACCGTCGCCGAATACGGGGACCGCCTTCAAACAACTGAAAGTCGTCTAAACCAAAGTGTTGAATGGGCAACAGCGACGCCAATTCCGACGCACTGGCGGCGCGAGACCCATCAATAACAATGGTGCCGTCACCCGCGAGCCGTTTTTCAATACCCATCGAATGCCGATCAGGCAAAAGGGCTTCACCGTATAGCGAAAAACGATCGGCATTAAATGTTACCAAGGGCTTAACCTGCGCCACCCGAAAGCTCTTACCTGACCCTAACACGTACAAGGCTTCCAGCAACGACGTTTTACCTGAACCGTTAGCACCGGTAATCAAATTTATATGAGGGGATGGCTGCCAACTGACGGAAGACAGATTACGAAAACCGTTTATCTTAACTTTGGTCAATGGCATAAGTAGAAAACGCAGAAAGGGACCGGAAGAAGATTCCGGTGATACTGCACGACAGGACACCTAACAATTGTGTTCTGCAGCATCACCGGCAAAGACTCGCTAACCAACACTACAAACGCATAGGCATGATGACGTAGACCGCTGTATCGTCGTCGAAGTCACGCACCAACGCACTGCTGTTAGCATCCGAGGCTTTAATCATGATTTGATCACCCTTAACGGCGTTAAGCACGTCGATCAAGTAGGTCACATTAAACCCGACTTCCAAAGGCTCACCCTGGTAATCCACGGCAAGGTTTTCTTCCGCTTCTTCTTGCTCTGGGTTGTTCGCCAATACCTGCACATTCCCGTCGGTGAACACCAAACGAACACCGCGGTACTTTTCGTTGGACAGAATCGACGCGCGCGACAACACCATCTTCAAACTCTCTTTATCGGCGACGATTTCTTTATCTCCGCCGCGCGGAATAACACGTTCGTAATCCGGGAATTTACCGTCCACTAATTTGGTGGTGAAGGTGAACTGGTCGAGCGTCGCGCGCATGTGATTCGACGTCAGTTCCAACGTGAGATTCTTATCGCTGTCATCAATAATACGTTGCAGCTCCAAAATACCCTTGCGCGGCACAATGACCTGTACATTAGGAACTTCAGACTCCAACTGGGTTAATGCCATCGCCAACCGGTGCCCGTCGGTCGCTACAGAGCGTAATTGCTTATCTTTTAATTCAAGCAGCATACCGTTCAAATAGTACCGGACATCCTGCACCGCCATGGCAAAAGTGGTGGAATCGATTACCTTACGCAGCACACGCTGAGGTAACGTAACCGGTGCGGTGTCTTCTTCCGTTTGAATGTTGGGGAATTCAACAGCCGGCAAGGTAGCCAGGTTATAACGACTACGGCCAGTCTTAATAATAACGCGATCGCCATCTTGAACCAGATCTATCACCGATTCCGCCGGCAAGGATTTACAGATATCCAGCAGTTTTTTGGCCGGCAAGGTGACGGCGCTATGCTCAGCGGGTTCCAATAAAGGCAACCGAGCTACCAGTTCCACTTCCAGATCGGTACCGGTCAGGGTCAGAACGTCACCCTCTACTTCCAACAGCACGTTGGCCAAGATAGCCAAGGTATTGCGCTTTTCAACGACACCAGCCACAAATTGCAGAGGTTTCAGCAAATCTTCACGTGATACTTTGAGGTTCATTGTCCTTTCTCTCGATTCTGTTAACTGGTCAGTGACCGATGTATTTTCGCATAATCTTCACGCAGTTCCGATGAAGATTCCAGCAACTCTTTTACCTTTCTGCACGCATGCAATACCGTTGTATGATCGCGTCCACCAAAGGCCGCACCGATCTCCGGCAAACTGTGTGATGTCAGTTCTTTTGCCAACGCCATCGCCATTTGACGCGGACGTGCGACTGAACGACTGCGTCGTTTGGACAGCAGGTCGTTGATCTTGATATTGTAGTACTCCGCCACCATACGCTGAATGTTATCGATGGATATTTGTTTATCCTGCGCTGCGAGCAGATCCTTCAAAGTGTCCTTTATGAACCCGAGCGTGATACGACTGCGGGTAAATTGCGCGTTCGCGATGACACGCTTCAATGCACCTTCCAATTCGCGTACATTGGACTGAATCCGCTGCGCAATAAAGAACGCAGCTTCATCCGACAATCGTACCTTCTCTTTCTCGGCTTTTTTCTTCAGGATCGCTACCCGGGTTTCCAAATCAGGCGGCTCAACGGCGACCGTTAACCCCCAGGAAAAGCGACTCTTCAGACGATCTTCCAACCCGTCCATCTCTTTCGGAAAACGGTCGCAAGTCAATATAACCTGCTGGTTCCCTTCCAACAACGCGTTGAAGGTATGGAAAAACTCCTCTTGAGTACGGTCCTTACCGGAAAAAAACTGAATGTCGTCGATCAGCAATGCATCCAAACTGCGATAAAAACGCTTGAAGTCGTTCATAGCGCCCTGTTGCAAGGCCTTGACCATATCAGCTACGAAGCGCTCAGAATGGATATAAAGCACTCGCGCGTTCTGATTACGTTGCACCACTTCATTGCCAATCGCGTGCATCAAGTGTGTCTTACCCAAACCCACTCCACCGTATATAAAAAGTGGGTTGTACCCGCCCCCTTCATTGGCAGCTACTTGCTTAGACGCCGCCAACGCCATCTGGTTAGCTTTACCTTCTACAAAACTGGTAAAGGTGAACCCGGGGTTTAGAAAACTGTGATGTCGTAACCCACCTTCAACTCGCACATTAGAGGAAGCCAGGGAGGCGGCTCTGCGGTTCTCCGCACCAGCCTCAACCATAGCATCCTGACCCGGTGGCCGAGTCGCTAACGGCGTAGCAGAGGACCGATTAAAGGTCGACGGCGCGGCAACGCCTTCACGATGGGCTATCTGCACTTCAACACGAAAAGCAGGGTTCTCGCTGACGTCTTTAGCCAATTGCGCGATACGATCCAAATACTTGTCACGCACCCAATCGCCGACGAAACGATTGGGCGCGACTAGATTAAGTCCCGCCGCATGCTCAGTGGTCGATAAACGTTTGATCCACGTGATGTACTGTTGCGGTGGCAACTCTGTTTCCAACACCGCAAGACAAGTATCCCAAATTCCCTGAGCCAAGAAAGGCCTCCAAAACAT